>NZ_JANKOF010000005.1 GCF_024655565.1 Nitratireductor sp. ZSWI3
GCATGCTGCGTCGACGGCGCGATAGCAAAGGCCAACGGCGAGGCCGGATGTGGCTGTGCTTCAACGACTATCGAACCTGTTCCAGCCAAGGCCACCTGCTGCCAGAGCGCGGCGTGAAGGCTTCATCCATACCTGCTGCGTCAGGCTGGTTCATCAGCGCGCTCGGTGCCGCCCAGATCTGTTCGTGGGGGACGCTGTTTTATGGCTTCCCCCTGATTGCCGAAGCGATGCGAGCCGATCTTGGCTGGTCGAAGCCGACGCTCTATGGCGCAGCCACCTTCGGCATGCTGCTCGCGGGACTTGCGGCCTATCCGGTCGGCGCCGCGATCGACCGCGGCCATGGGCGGCGGCTGATGTCCGGAGCGTCGATCCTGGCGGGAATCCTTTTGGCTGCCTGGTCGCACGTGGAGAGCCTTGTCGCATTCTACATCGTACTTGCTGCACTCGGCTGCATGCAGGCCGCCACGCTCTACGAGCCCGCATTTGCCGTCATCGCGCGCCGCGTCGGTCCGCTCGATGCCCGCAAGGGCATCACGGCGCTGACACTGTGGGGCGGGTTCGCCAGCACCGTCTTTATCCCCGTCATTCAGTTCCTGATCGAGACGCAGGGCTGGCGCGGCGCGCTGCTCGTCATGGCGGGGGTGAACATCCTTGTCTGCGGCGGGCTCTATCTGCTGGTCATCGACCCTTCGCGCGACGCCCCAATCAGGGCTGCCGAGCCCGACGAGACCCCGCCGGCGGTGGGACGCGCAGCAGTCGCAGCCGCTATGCGCAAACCGTCCTACTGGGGCCTGATGCTCGCCTGGGTGTCCTATGCTTTCGCCTTTTCGTCGCTGACCTATCACTTCTTTCCGCTGTTGCTCGAACGCGGCCTGGATTCGGCCGGCGCGGTGCTCGTCCTGACGGTCATCGGTCCGGCACAGGTCGTGGGCCGCATCCTGATCCGCGCCTTCGCAGCCGAAGCCCCGGTGCGGTCGGTTGGCTCGGTCGTCGTCGTGGTCTTTCCACTGGCCGTGATCGGGTTTGCCTTCGCCCGACCCGAAGTCCTCGTCGTCGCGGGAGTCGCCGCCTTTTATGGCGCGGCGAACGGCATGATCACCATCGTGCGCGGCATGGCCGTGCCGGAAATGGTGACACGGGACGGCTATGGCGCGGTCAATGGCTCGCTCGTCGCGCCGATGAACATCATGACCGCGCTCGCGCCCCTCGGCGCGGCGCTGCTCTGGCAGGCAAGTGGTGGCTACGGCGCGGTTCTGGCTGCGATCTTCATCGGCTCGCTGACGCTATGCGCGGGGTTCTGGTTCGCGGCGGCGCGGAGCTGAGCGCGTGGAGCCATGAACCGGGCCCGGCTATCGACCTTCCACGCATTGGATCGATCCATCAAATAAAGGAAGCGCATGGATGATCAAGCTGGTGTGGATGACCGACCTTCATCTTATCGAGGGGGACTCTGATCTTCCGGACCTTCCAAATGAAAGTACCGGTCAGGGTTACGTGGTCAATTGTCGTCCAACATCGGCCTAAGTCCGTATCTCGCACCGATTTACGCGTCCGCGTCGCGAACAAAAATTCGGCTGCGACAAAACTGTTACGAACTCGGAGCTTGCACCTCGTACGTCCAGACGCGAAACGACTTCAGGACATGTGGTCCGAAGGAATTGATGAGCGGGATGTCGGCCGCGTCGCGGCCGCGTGCGACAACAATCCTGCCGATCCGCGGCGCATTGTTGCGAGGATCGAACGTATGCCAGGCGCCATCGAGGAAGACCTCCATCCATGCGCTGAAATCCATCGGATCGGCAACCGGAACCCCGATGTCGCCGAGATGGCCGTTGACGTAGCGCGCGGGGATGTTGAGGCAGCGGCACAACGTTACGGCGAGATGCGCAAAATCGCGACAGACACCGACGCGTTCGTGGAAGGTCTCGAAAGCCGTCCGCGTCGACCGCGCCTGCATGTAGTCGAAGCGGATATGGTTGTGGACGAAGTCGCAGATCGCTTGCACCCGGTTCCAGCCAGGTGTGAGCGCGCCGAAGGTGTCCCATGCCATCTGGCTCAGACGGTCGGTCTCGCAGTAACGGCTGCCCATCAGGTAGACGAGGCAATGGTCGGGTAATTCCGGCACCGGCATTTCCCTGGCGCCCGGCACAATCCGGTCGAGCGCGCCGTCGTCCTCGATCGTGGCGTCGCCCCACATCGTCAGGTCACCCACCGGCGCAACGAGCCGCCGGCACCGGTTGCCGAAAAGGTCCCGGTAGGTCGATACCGCAACGTCGGGAGTGGTGAATGTCGTCTCGGGAACCCTTATGTCCGCGGCCCGATCCTCGTGGACCGAAAGCAGACATACCAACGCCGTCCGCTGCTGGCAGGTCAAAGTGATCTCGTAGCCGTAGCGGATCAGCATCGCGAGCCGCCCCTAGCGGAAATCCGCGACGGTCAGAGTGTAGGACGGCCGGCGCCCGCGCGAATAGGCTTTGCGTGCGATATCGTGGATCGAACTGCGCGCTGCGTCGAAAGCGGAGAGGAAATCCGCTTCGGACCGTGACGTCGTGACAGCTCGATGCAGGGCGGCAGTCTCAACAAAGAACGGCACCTCGAACATGCCGTCATGGCCGATGAACCGAACGGCATCGCGCGCTTCATCGAAGCTGCGGCTTCTATTGGGGAACTCCAACGTCACGACTCGCAATCCTCGATTGGAGATCGTTCGATCGGTGTGCGTGGCAGGAGGCCGCCCTGAGCCATGTGACGTCTCTGGTTGCGACGGTTCAGGGACAGCATGCCTTCGGTTGGGTCGCCCCGATTGAGGTTGGTCATGTTCTGCCCCCTGCCCTCGCAGGAACACCACTGGAGACATGGTAGACGGTCCAGGAGCGATCCGTTTCGATGCGACGGCCGTATTGCTCGTCCAGGGCGTGGCGACCGACAGCGCCGCCTTCATTCTCCCAAACACTGATTGCGAGAAGATTGCGCATATGTTCGGTTTTGTCGCCGCGAGCTTTCATGGTCATAGCCTTTTTTCGTTCATCGCTTTGGCGACGATGACGCCGGAATAGAGCGTCGTGCCGGTCGCGTCGGTGATCGTCATGGCGTCCGGTCGCTGCGGCATGTCGAGGGTCTGCGAAAGCTGCCGCGCGACTTCCATTGCGTCATCGAGATCCGCGGCCTCCATGGTCTCGCGACCGACGACGGCATGCGCGTCGTCGGTGCCCCGCGTGCGGTAGAATTCGATTACGATCCGCATCGCCATCCTTCTTCGTTCCGCAGAAGCGTCATTGCCGTCAGCTCTTGCCTTTGCCACGTGGGGCGTTGACGTCCGTGGCGAGCTTGATCTGGTTGCCAAAGGTGCTTTCAGGCTTGGGCGGAGCCTTTTCCTGCTTCGGCTTTCTAATCTCGCGATTGCTTCGTTTCTGTCCCTTGGCCATGGCCAAACGTCCTTTCGATGAGAGTTGCGCCGCCACCGGACCGCGACATGCCTACCGGCTCGAGACTGTCCTGCGTCGTCACCCGCTCAAAACGTTCGTCGTCATTGCGGATGCGGTATTGGGGTGAATCGCCCGTAGGCGGCAGCGTGGCGGTCACGTGGTAGATGTCGGCGGGCAAGACCGATCTTCCAAAACCGCCCTTCAGGCGGACGCTCTGCCCGATCGCAAAGAGATGCGTCGGGGCCTCGCGCCGGATCGGGCGGGCGGTATGCCGGATAGGGCTCGTAGAGGTCATGGCTGCTGTTGGTCCTTTTCAAGTGCTGCTTCGAGATCGGCGGGGCCGATCGGCACCATCTGATGCGTCTGACCACTCATGCCGATGGCCGGCAGGTGGACAAAGGCGCCGACACGTCGCCAGGCAAGACGGGACAAGACCTCGATCAGCTCCTCGTCCTGGTCGACGCGATAATCGCCTGCAGGCTGCAGGGCGTCGAAGCCAGGCAACTGGAAGGGCGAGGAGAACCGGACGACGGTCTGCGTGGTACGGATGGTCATGGTCAGATGCCTCCGCAGGAGCACGCGGATGCGCCGCCTGCATTATTCCCATCCGAACCGGAACAATCCCGATGCTGCCAGTACATCCGTGGTCAGCGCCGGGTTCATTCCAAGGTTCGAACGGGCGGCATGCGCGCCCGATTGGCGCTATGCACATGCTGTCGAGAATCTGGGTGGTGAATGGCGGGTCGAAGTCTCTGACACCGCGAAGCCAAATCGGCCAAATCAACGTGCCTTATAGATACGCTTCAATCTTGCTCCAAACAAGGCGCTGTCCCATTTTATTTACAGTCCGGCCCTGAACGCCCCGAATCCCTGCATTCGAATAAAGTTTTCGTTGAGAAAAAGAATCCTATGCACCAGAAAAATACGAGAGTGCGACCAGAAATTACTGAGTTCGATATTATCGCGCTCTCAATAATAAATTCTGGCACTCCTATCATTCGAGTGCCAAAGGCGCTACATTGAAGAAGTGGTCGCCCTAAGCGCCGATCTCAGAAAGAATCCAATGAAATTCCGACCACTCCACGATCGTGTCGTCATTCGACGCGCGGACGGCGATTTGACGTCCAAGGGCGGGATCATCATTCCCGATACGGCGAAGGAAAAGCCCCAGGAAGGCAAAGTGATAGCCGTCGGCCCCGGTTTGCGTGACGACAACGGAAAGCTAATCCCGCTCGACGTCAAGGCCGGCGACTTCATCCTGTTCGGCAAATGGTCCGGCACCGAGGTCAGGATCGATGGCGAAGAGCTTCTGATTGTGAAGGAGGCCGACATCATGGGCATCGTCGAGAAAACCGAGACGGCCAAAAGAAAAGTGGCCTGACCGTCGATCTCCGATCCCGCATCTCAACATCGAACTGGACGAGCATCATGTCTGCCAAGGAAATCAAATTCTCCACCGACGCGCGCGACCGCATGCTGCGCGGCGTCGAATTGCTCAACAACGCCGTCAAGGTGACGCTCGGTCCGAAAGGGCGCAACGTCGTCATCGACAAGGCCTATGGCGCGCCGCGCATCACCAAGGACGGTGTGACCGTCGCCAAGGAGATCGAGCTTTCCGACAAGTTCGAGAACATGGGCGCGCAAATGGTGCGCGAAGTGGCCTCGAAGACCGACGACCTTGCAGGCGACGGCACCACCACGGCGACCGTGCTCGCCGCTTCCATCCTGCGCGAAGGCGCTAAACTGGTCGCAGCCGGTATGAACCCGATGGATCTGAAGCGCGGCATCGACCTGGGCGTCGCCGCCGTCGTCAAGGAAATCCAGGCGCGCGCCAGCAAGGTCAAGTCTTCCGGCGAGATCGCGCAGGTCGGCACGATTGCGGCCAATGGCGACGCAACCGTCGGCGAGATGATCGCCAGAGCCATGGACAAGGTTGGCAATGAGGGCGTCATCACAGTTGAGGAAGCGAAGTCGGCGGAAACCGAACTCGATGTCGTCGAGGGCATGCAGTTCGATCGCGGCTATCTCTCGCCCTACTTCGTCACCAATCCCGAGAAGATGCGCGTGGAGCTTGAGGATTGCTACATCCTCATCCACGAGAAGAAGCTCGGCAATCTTCAGGCCATGCTGCCGATCCTCGAAGCGGTGGTGCAGAGCGGCAAGCCGCTGCTGATCATCTCCGAGGATGTCGAGGGCGAGGCACTCGCCACGCTGGTCGTCAACAAGTTGCGCGGCGGCCTGAAGGTCGCCGCTGTCAAAGCTCCGGGCTTCGGCGACCGCCGCAAGGCCATGCTAGAGGACATCGCCGTGCTGACCGCCGGCCAGATGATCTCGGAGGACCTCGGCATCAAGCTCGAGAACGTCGTACTCGACATGCTCGGCCGGGCCAAGCGCGTCGTCATCGACAAGGACACGACCACGGTGATCGACGGCGCCGGCGACAAGGCCGGCATCACCGCCCGCATTGCCCAGGTCAAGGCGCAGATCGAGGAAACGACCTCGGACTATGACAAGGAGAAGCTCCAGGAGCGGCTCGCCAAACTCGCTGGCGGCGTCGCGGTGATCCGCGTTGGTGGTGCGACCGAAACCGAGGTCAAGGAAAAGAAGGACCGCATCGACGATGCACTCAACGCGACACGCGCGGCGGTCGAGGAAGGCATCGTTCCCGGTGGAGGCGTGGCGCTGCTGCGCGCCAGGACTGCCCTGGCCACGCTGACCGGCGGCAATGCCGACGTCACCGCAGGCATCTCGATCGTGCTCAGGGCGCTCGAG
The DNA here is from genome assembly GCF_024655565.1 of Nitratireductor sp. ZSWI3. GTDB lineage: Bacteria > Pseudomonadota > Alphaproteobacteria > Rhizobiales > Rhizobiaceae > Nitratireductor. Next base: position 6,198 of record NZ_JANKOF010000005.1, read on the forward strand.
GCCCCGATCCGGCAGATTGCCGAAAATGTCGGCGTCGAGGGCTCGATCGTCATCGGCAAGCTGACAGACGGCAAAGACCGCAACCAGGGCTTCGATGCGCAGACCGAATCCTATGTGGACATGATCAAGGCCGGCATCGTCGACCCCGCCAAGGTTGTACGCACCGCCTTGCAGGACGCCGGGTCGATCGCGGCCCTGCTGATCACCGCCGAGGCGATGATAGCCGATATACCGCCGAAGGATGCGACCCCAGCCGGTAACGGCGGGAGCATGGGCGGAATGGGATACTGAGCAATGCCGGAGCCATTCGGTCACCGTGGCCGAAAGGTCGATCCTCAACAGCAATCAGGAAGGAATATTTCCATGGCCATGCAAAGCAATAGCAAGAAATCGATCACCCAACGCTGGGACGACTACCAGCCGACAAAGTCGACGCTCGTCTGGGCGTGTGCCGGGGCGGCTGTTGCCACCATGATTGTCGGATTTACGTGGGGCGGCTGGGTCACCGGCGGCACATCGCGCGACCTTGTCTCGACGGCGGGAATTGCGGCGCGTGGCGAACTGGCAAGTGAGATCTGCGTCGAGCGCTTCAATGCTGCGCCCAACTCGGCTGCACGCCTGGTCGAATTGAAGGCGATAACCAGCACCTCGGCCAAGCGGCAGTTCATCGAGGCAGGTGGCTGGGCGACGATGCCCGGACAGACCAGCCCTGACAGGCGCGGCGCCGAAGCCTGCGCGGTGGCTCTCGCTGCCTGAATCCCGCCAGAATTGAAACGGCCACCGCCGGGACATCTGCCCCGGCGCACATGTCCGATCAACGGAACAAGGAGTGCGATTGATGATCACCTTCGTAAAGAAAACCGAGCCTCAGCCTGCGTCTGACCAAAGCGAAGAGAACCGTTTTGAGCAGATCCGCAAGGCTGCAAAGGAGAGGCATCGGAAATCAGACACCGACGGTACCCGCCGCCGCGCCCGTCAAACCGCCGAGGACAACCGGCTGATCTGAGGCGCTAGCGTCCGACCCGAACAGGCAACATCCAATGAGACATCTTGATCGAATAAGGACGGAACCGTCGCTCTGGCTGCTGATACTGATGGTCGGGGGCGTGGCCGCCATGATTCTTTACATGGTTCTCACCAGCATCACCTATTGAATAAAATTGCAATTCGACGATCGACAACCAGTCCCGCGTTGCTCCATCGGCCAATCAAGGCCGAGGAGATTTAATATGGGTCATAAGGCGACAGGAAATCTTCGCGCCATCCAGATCTTGCTCGGTCACTCCAAGAGCGAGAACACCGTTCGCTATCTTGGCATCGACGTAGAGGATGCGCTACTCTTGGCCGAGCGTACAGAGATCTCAAACCGAGCGGTCATTCGCGGCGCATCGTGGATGGCCGCTTTGGCTCTCAGAACAGGTTGCTGATCTTTCCAGTTGGGCTGGGCAGCTGGTCGCAAGTCGCGCTCAAAACCTGACAGTTCGATGACGGCCCCCGTCCTGACGACGGCGAAGAGCCCTTATGACAGCCGTGGAGGACTTACTCTGCAGCAACCTAGAGCGGATACTCTTCGCGAACATTTTTTAGTGCTTCGATGGTGCAGGTTCTGCTGCCAATGTTCACTTGTTGCCAGGCACCGGTGGTTTGGCGCTGTCAATTCGAGAATGCAACAAGATTCGCCGGATCGGTCCTTCCAGTTACAAGGTCAGCGACGATTCGAGCAGTCGCGGGCGCGAGGGTTAGGCCGAGATGTCCATGGCCAAATGCGAGGATGACGTTATCGCCACCCCGGGACGGCCTGATAACCGGGACCGAATCCGGCATCGACGGCCGAAAGCCCAGCCATGTTCGTGCCGGTGAGCCCAGCGACGGAAGTAGTTCCCGCGCACCGCGCTCCAGAAGCGCAATGCGACGTGGATCAGGCGGAGCGGTCAGCCCGCCGAGTTCAACCGTACCCGCGACACGCAGCCTGTGCTGCATGGGGACGAGATAGAAGCCCCGCGCCGTCGGGCAGACAGGGCGCGACACTGGTGGCTGTTCCATGTCGAACTCGACATGGTAGCCGCGCTCGGTGTCGAGCGGCACACGATCACCCGCCTGCGCGGCAAGCTGTTTGGAATGTGCGCCTGCGGCAATGACCACCGTACGCGCCCAGACCTCGCCGGTACCGATCCGCAGATGCACGGCCGCGCCTGTGCGCACGAGTGCTTCCGCTTTCGTTCGGAGAAAGCGGACGCCGGCGGAGGCTGCGGCGTTCGCCAGCCGGCGCATCATCTCGCCGGGATCGGAGAGATGCAGTGCATCCGGAAAGAACACGCCACCACCCTCGAATGCCGGCAGGCCAGGTTCGAGCGCGGCAACTTCGGCCGCAGTCAGGAACGCCTGCTCGATGCCGTGCCGTTTGCGCAGGGCGATCTCGGACGCGGCAGCATGGAAGGCGTCGGCAGAAGCATAGAGGTAGAGGCAGCCGTTCTGACGCATGAGGTCCGTCGCGCCAGCCTCGCCGGCGAGTTCACGCCACGCTTCACTTGCCCCCGAAAGCAATCGTGCCAGTTTGGCCGCGTTCCGTGCCGCCTGGGCCGGCTGGGATTGCCACGCGAAACGCAACAGCCAGGGCATCAGCGCTGGCAGTGCGGACCTGCGGATCGCGAGGGGGCTGTCGCGGTCGAACAACAGCGACGGCAGGTTGCGCAGAACGGCCGGCGTGCCGACGGGAATGACGGCGTAGTCGGCAATGGTGCCGGCGTTGCCGTAGGAAGCGCCGGATCCGGGCTCGTTCGGCTCGATGACCATGACCTCGCGTCCGCCGGTAGCAAGCTGCAGGGCTATGGCAAGTCCGATGACGCCACCTCCGATAATCGCGACTTCGGTTGCTTCCTGCATCGCCGCTGCTCAGATCATCGTTTCATAGAGGCGCCGGTCCGCTTTCAGCACGTCCCGGAGGCTCTCCAAAGCGCGCCGGAGATCTTCCGGCGAGCGCGCCGCTCCAACGTTCACTCGTACAGCGTGCGGCACCGAATCGCGGCCGACCGCAAAGACCTCGCCGGAAAGAACGCCGACGCCAGCCTGCGCGGCCGCGCGGGCGAACGCGTTCGCATGCCAAGGCTCTGGCAAGTGCAGCCAGAAATGTGTCGCGACGTCATCTGTCCAAATGTTCACGTCATGCAGAACTTCCCGAACCACCGCCTGACGCCTGCCGAACTCGTCGCGTTGACCGGCAACAATCCGCTCCACGTGGCCGTCCTCGATCATCCGTGTCGCGATCAACGCATTGAGCGGGCTGGTGCTCCAGCAGTTGATGCGAAGCATCGCCGCAATGTCGGCCACGAGCGCCCTGGGGGCTAGGACGGCACCGAACCGCAAGCCCGGCGCGACGCATTTCGACAAGCCGCCGATATGGACTGTGATGTCAGGGTCGGACGACACCAGAGTGCGCGGCGCATCCGCTTTCAATGGACGATAGACGTCGTCCTCGACGATCAGCACGCCGTGCTTGCGCGCGATTGCGGCAAGCTCGCACTTGCGCTCGGAGGACAGCGTAATCGTCGTCGGATTGTGCAGGGTCGGCACGAGGAACAGCGCGCGTGGCTTGAACTCGTTGCAGGTCCTGTCCAGCGCATCCGGCAGCATACCATCGCGGTCAATTGCAACCGGCCTGAGGTTGAGGTCTAGCGAGCGGCACAGTGCGCCAATGCCCTGATAGGTGACCGCGTCCGCCAAAATCGCATCGCCCTGCCGTGCTACGGCACCGAGGACGCAGGCGAGGCCGTTCTGCGCTCCGTTGGTCACGATGATTCTTGACGGATCGTTGATACCGGCTGCGGGAGACAACCAGTCGGCAACCGCCTCTCGAGCCCAGCCCGGACCTTCGGGCGCGTGAAAGTCCTGCAGCGAAGTGTAGCGTTTGTCGCGCGGTAGCTGCGGCATCAGGGCCGCAAGAGCCTCAAGGTAGCCAGTTGTGGCCGGTCGGTTGACTGACAAGTCTATAAAGCCCTGCTCCTCAACTGGCGCTGACTTGAAGCTGGCGTTCACCGAGGGGTCGGCGATGATCGAACCTCTGCCGGCGCGACTCTCCACCAGCCCGCGCTCCTGCAAGTCCGCGAAGGCACGGGTGATCGTGGTCAAATTGACGCCGACCATACGCGCGATGTCGCGCTGCGGCGGAAGCCGTTCACCGACGGTAAGCTTGCCCTGCACAATGCCGTCGGCAATCAGGTCAGCGATCTGCCGGTAGATTGGCACGTCACCCGCTACGAACTTCGTCTTCTCAAACATGCGAACTGGCTGATCCTCGAATCTCATGCACGCTTTGTGCCACACGCAAATAGATCATGCAATTAATCATATTTCATAAAAACATGACATGCAAAGAAGGGTTAAGCGAAAAAAGATGACATTATTGGCCGGTTGACGATGGATCGATATCGTGCAAGTTTCAAATCGATGACTTGTATGGTCATACATTAGAAGCAATCGCTGCTGAGAGCTCGGTGGAGGAGACCGCAATGACACAAAACAATCGCAAAGTCGCAACGCTGCTGGCCGTCACAGCCCTTCTACTTACCGGGGCAGCGCACGCCGAGACGCTGCGCCTGTCCACCTTGAAACAGCCAGGCTCGGACGGCGCGCAGGCCGCAGAGAAATTCGCAACGCTTGTCGGGGAGCGAACCGAAGGACGCGTCGAGGTCAAGGTCTATCCTGCCAGCCAACTCGGCGACTGGACCGAGGTCTACGAGCAGGTCATGCAGGGCGCGATCGACATGGCCATGCAGCCGCTGGCAACCGCTGACGACAAGCGACTCGCCATCACCTGGTTTCCCTACGCCTTCACCAATTACGAGACGGCGAAACAGTCGCTGTCGCCCGGCGGCGCGGTATTCGACATCGTCAGCGAAGCAATCGCCGACAAAGGCTTGACGCCCCTCGGCGTTTATGGCGAGGGCATGGGCGGCGCCGGCTTCGCCGGGGCGGTCGCAAATCCCTCCGACACGGAACTCAAGCGAAACCTCAAGATCCGCGTCTGGCCGGGCGGCGTCACACACAGGGTCCTGCTGGAGCGCTTCGGCTTCAACACCGCCACGCTGCCATGGGCCGAACTCTATACTGGCATGCAGACCGGAGTGGTCGACGGACAGATCGGCGGCACCGCCGGCATGGCGCTCGAATCGTTCAAGGACATCACCAAGACCTGGGTCCAGTATAACGACCACTTTGAAGGCGACTGGTTCATCGTCAACTCGGAGAGGTATGCCTCGCTCTCGGAGGCTGACCAGAAGATCCTACTCGACGCGGCGCAGGAAGTCAGTTCGGAACGTTTCGAGCAGGTCGAAGCGGCCGACGCTAAACATCTGGACACGATGCGTCAGGCGGGTATCGAGGTAGTGACCTTCGACGACGCAACGCTGGATAAGCTGGCAGGCGTCGCGCGTACCGACGTTTGGCCGCAGATCGCCGGCGAGCTCGGCGAGGAAACCCTCAGCCAGTTGAAGTCCTCCCTCGGCATCAATTGATGCCCCTTGGGACCCGGCGGCAGTCTCCCGGCCGGGTCCATTCTTCTTCTGAGAGGCAAGACGCGATGCAGGAAGACGAAACCACCGTCGCAGTTGCAGTACCGGGCAGCATACATGCAGGTGTCAATACGCCGGACTTTCTCTCGGGCCGCGGTCTGGCGATCTGGAACGCCAAGCTCATTCTGCAGCGCCTTGTGCTGCTCGTCTGCGGCGCGGCACTCACCGCCCTCGTGACGGTGCAGGTCTTCACCCGCTACGTCGTGGGCATCTCGCTGTTCGGCATCGAGGAACTGGCGAGCTTCGTAGCCGTCTATCTCTATTTTATCGGTGCATCACACGGCGCTTGGGAGCGTGGGCATATTTCAGCGAGCCTGGTCGAGCTCTTCCTCCCCGAAGGCAAGGCGCGCACCGCGATGGCCATCTTTTCCAGCTTGGTGACTGTCGTCCTCTCGGGCTGGATGACGGTGTGGGCATTTCAGTACCTCGCCTTCACGATCAGACGCGGAACCATGTCGCTTGAGACCGGCATTCCGCTCGCCTGGGTGCATGGCGTGATGCCGCTCGGCCTTACCTTGATGACGCTCTATTTCGTGGTTGAGCTTCTCGACCGCTGGAACCTGCTTCGCGGTAAGACAAGCCGATGAGCCCGCTGATCCTCATCGACGCGCTGCTGCTGACGGTTTTGCTGATCATCGGTGTGCCAGTCCCACTCTGCTTTGCAGGCGCGGTCCTGTTCCTAGTGTTGACGGGCGACTTCGGCAACGCCAGCTTCCTGGTCGGAGCCGGCTATGCAAAGCTCTCCTCGATCGTGTTGGTGGCGATTCCGCTCTACATCCTCGCCGGAGGGATCATGAGCCGCGGCGGCATTGCCGGCCGCCTCGTCGACCTTGCCGACACCGTGTTCGGGCGCATGCGCGGCGGCCTCGGCATCGTCGTCATCATCGCGACCGCCATCTTCGGCGCCATATCGGGCATGGCCTCCTCGGCTGTCGCCGCGATCGGCACAATCATGATCCCTCGTATGGAAGAGCGAGGTTACGACCGTGCCTATGCAACTGCACTCGTTTCGGCCTCGGCCGTTCTGGCTTTGCTCATCCCGCCCAGCGCCTCGATGATCCTGTTCGGCTGGGTCACAGGCACCTCAATCCTCGCCTGCTTCCTGGCGCCTGTTGTGCCGGGTCTCCTGCTTTGCCTGTTGCTGGGAAGCTGGAACTACGTGCTGACGCGGCGCATGCCGCTTGTCGCACCTGAAAGGGCAACCACTCGGCAGGTCATGCAAGAGTTTGCGCGGCGCACGAAACGGGCCGGCTTTGGCCTCGCCATGCCTCTGATCATTCTCGGCTTTATCTACGGCGGCATCACCACCCCGACCGAAGCGGCGGCCGTCGCCGTCGTCTACGCTATACCGGTCTCAATCTACATCTATCGCGACATGAACTGGCGCGACACGAGCGAGGTAATCTGGCGTGCCGGGCAGACGACAGGCGTGCTGATGGTGCTGATTTTCTTCGCCGCCATGCTCGGGCGCGTCTGGACGCTGGAGAATGTACCGCAGCAGATCATGGAGGGCTTTCTCCTAGTGAGCGAGAATCCGGTGATCCTGCTGCTGCTCGCCAACCTCTTCCTGATGATCGTCGGCATGTTCATGGAGGACGTCAGCGGCATCCTGCTCGCATCGCCGCTGCTCATGCCGGTCATGGTCCATGCTGGAGTCGATCCGATCCAGTTTGCCGCGATCGTCGCCACCAATCTTGGTATGGGACTGATCACGCCACCGACCGCGCCGATCCTCTACTTCGCCGCCTTGATCGGCAAGGTGCCGTTGGCCAAGATGCTGACGCCGACGCTAGTCTTCGTATTCCTTGCCTATTTGCCCGTGGTTCTCTTGACGACCTTCGTACCCAGCCTCTCGCTAGCCCTGCCACGGCTCGTGCTGGGCGTTCCGTGATCCTCGCAAACCAAGGCAAGACAATGAAAATCGAGCGCTTTCCCGCCCAATCAGTCTCGTCGGGCAATGGTCCGCCCTATTCTATGGCCGTGCGTTGCAACGGATTCATTTTTTTTGTTTCCGGCCAAGTTGGGATGACCAGCGAGGGGGCGCTGGTGGCGGGAGGCATCGTTCCTGAGACGCACCAAACCATCGGCAACGTGAAGAGTGTATTGACCGCCTTCGGACTCGGTCTGGAACATGTCGTCAAGGTCATGGTTTGGCTCGCCGATCCGTCCGATTATGACGCCTTCAACGAGGTCTATCGGGAGCATTTCGGCGAGGCACTACCTGCCCGCGTCTGCGTACGCTCCGAGCTTATGGGTCCCTACCGCGTGGAAATCGAGGTACTGGCCGCCGAAGCTTGACGCCAGCGTCGGATTACCATCGAACGGCCTCATGACCAGCGTCCAATCAACGTCAAGTCACCACAATTCCCGTGCCAACCCGGCTGCCGGCTCGTCAAAATCTGTTGCCCCAAGCTGTCCGCCCGCTCCCGGCTCCCAAACCGGCCTGGCGGACAGCATACCTATGCCGCAAGCAGCCGAGAGAACAATCGGAGCCTGTAGCGGTAGCGGTCCTCCGAAACCACATTAAACCCTTGAAATACTTGTCTTTTTAGGACTGGTCGCAGTTTCCGACGTAACCTTCCTTTGCCCTGGTTTCGCGTTTGTACCTCTCCTGTACCTCTGACAACTAGGTCGGAGGCCATCAGGGTTGCTCAACAAACTGATGTCTGGCGTGGATCCATAAACGTCTTCGATGAGATCGAGGACGCCGCGGTCACGGAATAGGAGATGATGGGTTGCGCTGACAGGTGCACATCCAACTTGCTTGAGGCATATTTGGGGGAGCGCCCGCCAGCGCGCGTTAAATTGCCTCCCGCAATCCAAGCGGGCAATAGCGTCCTTCCGTGGGGTGGCCGTCACGCCCTCATGATTGATCCCACAATCGCTTTCGCTTCCCGTTCCCCGATGTCGTTTCGGATCGAAGCGAGCGCTGCCCGAACACGTCGCCGCACAGGAGAATACGTCGCACCTGTCAGCTGCCGGGTGGAGCGCTTTCCTCCCGACCCTTTCTTCTTGCTTTCGGTTTAATCGGGTTGGGCTCCGTGGCCTGTCGCGCTTCTCTTTCCAGCCGCGCTTGCCGAAGTCTTTTGGACTTGGCCTGACGGCGCTCGGTCTCAGCCTCGATGATTGCCCGCGCAGCCTGGTCGGTCGTCTCCGCCTTGGTTTCGGCTTTCGATCGCCTGGACCGGATCAGATCGTCTTTTGCAACGGTCCCGGTCATGATGTCTGCATCCTTCCGGTTCTTTGAAAAAGCAAAAGGCCGGACGCAAGCCCAGCCTTTCTGCTCTACCCCGATAGTCCGTGCCAGTACATCCGTGGTCACAGACAGGAGAGAAGACCTTACGCCGCCTGCAAATTCTCGGCCGCGCTCTTGCCGTTGCGGTCGTCCTTCACGATGTCGAAGCTGACCTTCTGCCCTTCCACGAGGGTTTGCATTCCCGAGCGCTCGACGGCCGAGATATGGACGAAAACGTCCGGCTGTCCATTGCCCAGTTCGATAAAGCCGAAGCCTTTCGTGGAGTTGAAGAATTTCACGGTTCCAGTGTTCATGACGATTTCCTTCCATCGTTCACTGATGATTGCTTGCCATGCATGAGGCGCGGCAAACGGATGAGATCGATTTTGAGAGAGGAAGATCGTCGACAAGCGCGGTTGGCGCGAGAAACAAAGTTCAACCGCAAGCACGATCGATAGCCGGCATATAGGTGTCAAAGATGTCCGAAACAAGACCGGATGCAGAGACCCTCACCGGCAACGATCACTCGGCTATGATTTATCCGATGATCCAATCTTCGGCTGACGGCTTTTTAAATCGGCGCCCGTTGTTGCGCGCTCAGTTTTCAAAGAAAAATCTTTGTGTTCGACTTTACGCAGAAAATGGCGCATCTTAGTCCATGAAAATAATCCAGCGCATCACCTCCGAAATCACTTGGGCTCTAACGGCGGCCACCTTAATCACGATCGGTGCGTGGTTGCTTTACATCGTGCTCACGAGCATCACTTGGTAACGACGGTCGCGCCGTCTCCCAGCTAGTATAGGGAATGCGCCTCGAAGGGGCGGCCCATGGCAAGGCTCGGCGCTCCGTTCCCTGCCCGACGATCAGCCCACGATTGTTGAGAAGCCGGACATCCCCGAATGATCGTCCCGCCGCAGCGCCCCGAAAGATTATCCAGACCGCAGCAGCGACTGCCAGCCAGCCCCTCGAGGCGGAGTTCCAAAGCATCGCGCAGCGCGCCATGGCGGCCGGCCGCAGCGAGAGCGACGCCCTTCGTCGCGCGCACGATCCTCGATCGCCCGGCGCGGCCGAGGCAGGGCCGGTTGGTCACATGCATGCGCGGCAATCCTCTAGTTCGGATCGCAATTTGTCGTTGACCGAAGCCCCTTGATCGATTGCATCATTGGCGATGGTCATCGCCTGCGCTTCAATCAATTTGTTCCGCTTCATCCGACTGCGCTCGAACGAGCCTGACGGCTCGACTTTACCACCATTTTCTTTGAATGCTGGAGGGTCTGCGTGATAAGCTTCCGGTTCCGAGAGTACCCAATGCAATACATGCACACGAGCTATCCTCCTCTCAATCCCCTGCGAACCTTTGAAGTCGCTGCTCGGCTATGCAGTCTCACATTGGCTGCCGAAGAGCTGAATGTGTCCCAGGTGGCGGTCAGCCGGCAGGTAAAGGTGCTTGAAGAATATCTTGGAGTGACGCTGTTCAAGCGATTGCATCGCGGGATTGAGCTCACCGACGAGGGAAAGCAACTGTACGACGGCGTCGCCCGCGCCTTTCAGGATATCGGAAATGCATCCCGTTTGGTTTCACGGCGAGGGCGGCGCGATATCCTTGCCATCCAGTCCTACACCACCTTTTCGCAGCGCTGGCTCATCCCTCGACTGACGCATTTCCACGATGCCCATCCGCGGATCGAGGTCCGGCTCAGCTCGTCCATCGCACCCGTGGACTTCGAAACCCAGAATCTCGATGCGGCGATCCGTGCGGGTAAGGGCGATTGGCCTGGTCTGCACAGCGAAAAGCTCGCGGACATCGAGCTCATTCCAATCTGTTCGCCAGCCTTTCACCTTCAGCACAAACTTGAACATCCCAACGATCTTTCACGTGTGCGTCTCCTCCATTCCATGGCGCGACCAACGGACTGGGCGGCCTGGATCAAGCGTGTTGGAGCAAACGTGGACGCCAATCCCGGGATGCGCTTCGAAAGTTCAGCCTTGGCCTATGAGGCTGCGTCGCTCGACGGCGGTGTAGCGATTGCCGTCAAGGTCTTCGTCAAGCGACAATTGCACAATGGCAGCCTTGTCGCACCTTTTGAGCAGACCTGTTACAGCGGCGAGGGCTATTTCCTGACCTGGCCGCAGAATACCATGCCCTCTCCTCCGCTCATGAAGTTCCTGGGATGGATACGCGACCAGATGCAGCTTGAAGAATGAGGAAGCTCGTCAAGCATTCCCCACACATTGAGTTTGCTCCAGGAGATGCGGCTGCTTTGGTAGCGAGATCGGATCGGGATCACCATTCGGCGGGCCGCAGTTGCTGGGTCAGTCAAGGACGATGAGGCTATCGCCTGCCCGCGTGCCTTGCCCTTCGGGAAGAACGAAGACCGGATTGATCTCGGCTTCCTTCAGACGGCCGTTAAGCGTTTCGGCCATTTCCCCGAAGGACAGAATCGTGTCGACAAGCGCGTCGATATCGGCCTTGGGCCGCCCGCGGTAGCCCTTGAGGAGCGCGCCGAACCTGATCTCTTCGATCATGCTGCGGGCACTGTCGGGAGTGAGCGGAAGTAGTCGGATCGCGACATCCTGGTAGAGTTCGGTCGTCACGCCGCCGGCGCCGAGGAGCACATAGGCTCCGAGCTGCGGGTCGCTGTTGAAGCCGAGGATCATCTCCACTCCGCCGACGACCTGCTCTTGCACGAGGAAGCCGTCGACCTTGGCCGACGTGGCCGAGGTGACGCGGGCGAGCATGTCCATGCACACCCTGTGCACATCGGACGGATCGACATTCAGCGCGACGCCACCGAATTCTGATTTGTGCAGAATCTCGCTGGACAGAATCTTGACGACCACGGGACCGTTGAAACCTCGCGCGGCTTCGGCCGCCGCCTCGGCCGTTTCGGCGGCGATCTCGCGCGTCACCGGCACGCCGAAGCGGGCGCACAGCGTTTTGGCCTGTGCCTCATTCAGCGCTCCGGAGGGAATGTCAGAGCAGTCCACATTCCGATGTGACCGTGCCTGAGGGACATCAGACATGCGGCGAGGAAGCAATGCCCGCAAGGCGGACGCACAGCTTTCGGGTGCGGCGAAGGCGGGGATGCCACGCTGGTTCAGATGACGCACGATGTTCGGGGCGTCCGGGCTGACATAGGCAAGGATCGGCTTGTCGGTAAGGTCAAGCGAGCCGAGCACAGGCTCAGCCACGAGATCGGGCTTCGCGATAGAGGACGAGCCCACGACGATCACGATCGCATCGTAGGACGAACTTTCGGTGATGATGCTGAGGATCGAGCGGAAAAGGTCCGGCCGCAACCCCGCCAGTGTCACGTCGATGGGGTTACGATCCAGTGACGCCTCCGCCAGGTCCAGCGCCAGGAGCTTCTCAGCTGTCTCCCTGTCCGGCACAGGGATATCGAGGCCCGATAGCCCTACATTGTCGGCTACCACAGTCGCCGCCCCCCCGGTCGAGGTAACGATTGCCACACGATTACCAGCCATCCGCCGGCCCTGAGAGAGGGCTGCGGGAATGTCGAGAAGATCTGCGAAGGTCTGCGCACGGATCACCCCAAGTTGCGCAAAGAGCGCATCATAGACCTCGTCTGCGCCCGCCAGCGCACCGGTATGCGATACGGCGGAGCGAGCGCCGGATTCCGAACGGCCTACCTTATAAGCGACGATCGTCTTGCCGGCCGTGATTACCCGGGTGGCGGCGGCCCGGAACTTCGTCACATCGCGGATGGTCTCGAGATAGATCGCGACAACCGACGTATTGTCGTCATCGGCCAGCGCGTCGAGGAAGTCGGAAACCTCCAGATCTGCCTCATTGCCGGTGGCCACGAGTTTCGAAAAACCGATGCCGCGGGCCACGGCGCGCGACAGCAGCGAGCCCAGGATGCCGCCGCTTTGCGACAGAAGTGCAATTTTTCCGGTAGGGAAATCGTCGGTCTCCATCGCGCCGCTCGCAGTCAGCGGAATGCGGTCGGTCAGGTTGACAAGGCCAATGGTATTCGGCCCGAGGATGCGCATCCCACCCGCAGCTTCTCGCAGTTCGGCCTGCCGACGGCGACCCTCTTCGCCCGCCTCGCCAAAGCCGGAGGCAAGCACGACAGCCGCCTTCGTGCCCCGCACCGAAAGATCACGCACGGCCTCGACCACGCGGCCCGCACCGACGAGAACAAGGCCAAGGTCGGGCGCCTCGGGCAAGTCGGCGGCGCAGGCATAGCTCTTCAGACCGGCAATGGTCTCGTAGCGTGGATTGATCGGATAGATCGTTCCGGCGTAACCCTGCCTCTGCAGATGGGCAATCGGACGCCCCGTCAGCTTCCGAGGATCGTTCGACGCCCCGACGACGGCAACGCTCTTGGGATTCAGGATCGCGTCTATCGCGGTCATTGGTGCCTCACTTCGACTTCTTGTTGAGAAAATCCTCGACGGATCGGCGGTGTTCGGCGGTCGTGTAGCAGACCGCCTGCGCCTCGCGGCCAAGCGCAAAAATTTCCTCATCACTGCGCTCGAATGTCTTGTCGAGTATTTCCTTGCTGAGAGCGATGGCGGTAGGCGATCCGAAGCTCAATTCCCTGGCCCAGGCGTGCGCGGCATCAAGCAGCACTTCAGGCTTGGCAACACGGTCGATCATGCCGATGGCAAGTGCCTCGTCCGCCTCGACCACACGGGCACTGAAGATCAGCTCCTTGGCCTTCGGCAGGCCGACCCTGCGCGGCAGGAAGTACATGCCGCCGCCATCGGAGACGAGCCCGCGTTTTATGAAACTCATGCACATCTTGGTGCCATCGGCGGCAATGATGAAGTCACAAGCCAGCGCCATGTCCAGCCCAAGGCCGAACGCCGCCCCGTTGACTGCTGCAATCACGGGCTTGGTCACACTATGGATTGCCGCTACGCCTCGGTGGGTATTTTTCTGGCGCTTCCAGCCGTTAAAAGCGACCTCGCCTGCCGGCGCCTCCAGACGAGCACGCATTCCCGCAATGTCTCCGCCGGAGCAGAAACTCTTGCCCGCACCCGTGAGGATGATGGCACGCACGGACTTATCGGCATCAGCCGTGGAGAAGGCTTCGATCAGTTCAGCGCGCATCTTGTCGTTGATGGCGTTATGGACCTCCGGGCGGTTCAAGGTGATCGTCGAAATCCCGTCTTCTAGCGAGCTGAGAACAAATTCGTGCGTCGTTGCGGCGACATTCATTTAACTGTCCTTTTGTGTTTGCCTGCGGCTGGCCGCTGCCATCCCGTTTACCTTGCATCCCGCCGCGAAATCAGGTGATTGTCCGTAGCGTGCCAGGAAGTTCATCGCTTTCGAGAATGAGGCGCCGCAGCCGGTCAGCCTCCCCCTGCAATAGGACGGTGCCCGCCAGTTCGTCGAACTTGGCGATCAACTCAGCCTCTGCGATCGGATTGTCGGGATCGCCCCGACGCGAAGATTGGAAATGGTGCAGTTCGCGCCCGTCGGTTAGCCTGACCTTCAGCCGTGCCATACGGCGACGCGGATAGTGTTCGGCCAAATCCTGCGCGCATTCCACCGAAATGCCGGGCATGATCTTGCGAATTTCTGCATTGGCCAGCGCCTCGGGCTCGAACGCCGCCAGGCGCACACCACCGAGCACAAGCTGTGCGGCAAGGCAGTATTGGAGACTGAATCGCGCTTCTTGCGCTGACATGGGATTGGGTCTGTCGCAGATGGACTTCGTCGGGCCGTAACCCTCCACATGAATCGCCGCGATCTCGCCTGAACCAAAGCCGTTTTCCACACGCAAAGTCTCGAGGCCATCGAGCGCAGCGAAGATATGGCCGCAACAACCGTGGATCTTGACGGTCATCCGGGTGATCGGCGTCCATGCGCCCGCCCCTTCGAAAGCGGCGTCCCAGTTGCCCGTGCCGTCGCTCGTGGCAGAAGCATATCCCTTTGCGCCGTGCAGGCTATCGAGTGCACCCGTAATACCAGCGCGTGCAGCATAGGCAGCGAGCAGCCCCGCATCGGCGGCATGTCCGGCATGCAGGGCCTTGACCATGCTTTCGCCTTGGAAATTCTGCTGATGTCCGCCCGCGAAACTGGTGGAAATGGCAATGGCATTGGCAACGCCGTCGCGATCGCAGCCAAGCAGCATAGCTCCGGCAACAGCCGCGCCGATCGTGCCGACCGTCCCGGTGATATGCCAGAAATCGTAATGGCTCGGCTGGAGCGCGAGGGCGAGGCGACAGCCGGCCTCGTAGCCGCCGATCACCGCCCGGTCGAAAGCTTCACGCGAAGCGCCACGGCTCTGCGCAACAGCCAGCGCGGCGGCGATGGTCGGAGAGCCGGGATGATAACCGCCGTCGCGAAATATGTCATCGAATTCGACCGTATGACTTGCGGTCGCGTTAATGAAGGCGGCGCGGCGAGGGCTCGTATAGCGGCCGTCCACATAGCAAAGGGCACCACCCGCGTCCGCGCCACCATCCAAACCGATGTCCACCGCAGCAAGCAAGGTGGCAGGAGGGCGTACGGTACCAGGCAAGGTCGTGGCGAACCAGTCGAGCGTCGCGTGCCGTACCGCTCGCCGCACTCCATCGCTTAACGGACGCGCTTGCCAGTCGGCCGCAAGGTCGGCCAATCCCAGGAGCGGGTTGGTCATGGCGTCGCCTCCTCAGCCTCTTTTGCTTGCCTGGCGATACCGGCGATACACAAGGCCTCGATCTCATGGTCGCCGAGGCCGAGCATGCGCAAGATCTCGGCCGTCTGCGCACCGACCGGCTGCGGCGGCAAGGTTACCCCAGCCTCCGTCGCGGACATACGGAACGCGACCGAAGGGACGCGCAATCCATCCACCCGGCCCGACGGGTCTTCCAACCGCAGAAATTGGCCCCTCGCCTCGGCTTGCGGATCGGAGAGCGCCTCTTCCATGCGGCGGATCCGTGCGGCGGGGATGCGCCGCTCGGTGAGGAAGTCTTCCCAGAAAGCCGCGGGCATTGTCGAAATGATCTCGGCGAGAGCGGCGTGCTCTTCATCGAAAGCATCGATGCGGTCGAGGTTACTGGTCTTTACAAGGTCCTCTCGTCCCAGCGCGATCCACAGACGCCGCTGCTGGCGCAGGTTGGAGGCAGCGATCATTATATTGGCATCTGCGGCGCGATACATGCCCAGCGTGGCAAAAGCGAATCGGTTGCCCTTTGCCCTTGGGTGTTTGCCCGACCAAAGAAAATCGGTGGCGTGTGACGTCAGCAGCGTCGTCGCCACGTCGAGCATGGAAACGTCGATATACTGCCCCTTGCCGCCGTTGCGCTCGCGCTGGAAGAGCGCTGCGCTGATGGCGAAGGCCGCGGTCAGGCCTGTGGCATAGTCCACTGCCGGCGCGCCGCATTTCAAAGGACGATCATCCCCATGGCCAGTCAGATCCATAATGCCGGAGAAGGCCTGGATGACATTGTCATAGCCGGTCTGCTGCCGACGCGGCCCCGTCGCGCCGAAGGCGGAAACCGAGCAGTAGATGAGCCGTGGATTGAGCCGGGCAAGGTCGCGATAGCCGAGGCCGAGCCCCTCAAATGCACCGGGACGGTAGTTCTCGACGAAGACATCAGCCTTGGCGACGAGCTTGCGAAGTGCGGCGCGCGCCCTGTCGGACTTGAGATCAAGCGCCAGAGTTTTCTTCCCGGCTCCTTGCGCCAGGAACGATGTGCCCATGGCAGCGCGGACGAGATCTCGGTCGGACCCTTGAAAACGCGCCTGATCGGGATCGTCCGGTGCCTCGACCTTTATGACCTCTGCGCCGAGCAGCGCCATCTGATAGCTGGCGAAGGGTCCCGCGAGCACATGGGTAGTGTCTACGACAAGCAGACCTGAAAATGCTCCGGTCATTTGGCCTCGATCCTTGCACCCAACCATGAGGAGATCGCCCCCGCCCCGATGGCGGCGGAGGCGGCGAATGTCAGTTGTTGACCAATCCGGCAGCAACGAGTTGCTCTTCGGCGAGCCGGGTCAATCTCTGAACGAAGTCGGCGTATTCCACCGGACCATAGTCGCTGTCCTCGACGCCTGCGCTGCGGGCATATTTCTGGTAGCCGTCGGCCTGCATCGCGGTATGGATGGCGTGAGCAATCTGCTTTTGCAGATCCAACGGCATGCCCTTGGGCCCGAACACGCCACGCACTTGGATCCAGCTCGTGTCTACGTCGTACCCCTGTTCCCCGAACGTCTGCATGTCAGGCAGGGTTGAAAGACGTTTTTCACCCAGCACGCCAAGACCCTTTAGCCGATCGGCTTCGAAAAAAGACAGCGCGGGACCGAGATTGGAGACGCCCACGTCAACGTGGCCGCCGAGCACTGCGGCGATGATATCGGGGGTGGACTCGAATGCGACCCAATTGAATTTCACACCGGCTTGCTGCTCGAGCATGGTCATGCCGATATTCTGCATCGACCCGACGGGGCCAAAACCGCCGATATTGACCTCTCCACCATTGGCCCGGGCCAACTCCACGAGATCCGTGATCGAGTCGAGCTCGGAATTCTTTGCGACGAAAAACAGGATTGGGTCTTCCTGTGCCAGCGCGATCCATTCGAAATCGTCCGGCGAGAAGGTGCCGCGCAGGTTGGTGAGCATGCCTGTGAAGTGGGTGACGGTGTTGACCCCCAGCGTCAGCCCGTCCGGAGCCGCCGCGCGCACCTTGGCCATCTGCGTTGCCCCGCCACCACCAGGTGCGTTGACCACGACAATCGATTGACCGATCAGCGGCTCGAGGGACTTGGCCAACGTTCGGGTAAAAACGTCCACGCCGCCGCCCGGCTTGGTGTGAAGCACGAAATTGACCGCTCCCGACGGCTTCCAGTCGTCCTGGGCGGCGACTGACCCTGAACCGCCGAGCACCAGCATCGCAGCACTGGCAAGGCCGACCAGCGTCTTCTTAAGGTTGTTGAGTTTCATTTGTTCCTCCCTTTCCATCCGGTCGGACTGCATCCAACCGCCTGCGACAGTCTGGTGTTTCGGATCGGCGAATTGAACTGAGTGTTAGTCAGTCAATGACGACGCTTCGTTTGGTCAAACCTCCCGTGCGCGGGCTTTGCGCGCGCGCAGGGCCGCCAAGCCCGGCAAGACGAAGGCCAGAACCGCAACGGTGAAGAGCAGCATTGTCAGCGGCGATGTGTAGAAGATTGCCCAATCGCCCTTTGCCGAGATCAGAGCGCGGCGGAAGTTGGTCTCCATCATCTCGCCCAGCACCATCGCAAGGATGATCGGCGCAAGGGGAAACTGCAGCTTGCGAAGAACATAGCCCATCAATCCGCATGCAACCATGACATGGACGGGGAACATTGTTGTTTCGGACGAGTAGGCACCGACGAAACAGATCCCTGCAACGATCGCTGCGATCGCCGCTCGCGGGATGTTCGCAACGCGCGCCCAAATGCGTGCCCCCGCCAGGCCGATGAGAACCATGATCGGCACACCGACCCAAAGCGAAGCGAACACCGTGTAGGGAATTTCCGGCGACCGGGTGAAAAGGAGCGGCCCGGGTTGAATGCCCTGCACCATCAAGGCGCCGATCATCACCGCCGTGGTGGGCGAGCCGGGGATGCCGAGCGCCAGCAACGGAGCAAGTGCGCCTGCCACTGCTGAATTGTTGGCTGCTTCGGAGGATGCCACGCCTTCGAGCGAGCCCTTGCCGAACCGCTCGGGAGTTTTGGACAGGCGGCGCGAAAATGCATAGGACACAAAGGAGGCGATGGACGCTCCCGCCCCTGGAATGATGCCGATCACGTAGCCCAGCACAGAACTCCGCAAGATCACCGTCTTAAGGCCCAGCAGCGTCTTGACCGGCAGCGCGATGATGCCTGCCACAGGCGTGCTCTTCTTCTTCTCGGTCGGGCCGTCCTCTATCATGAAGAGCACCTCGGACAGTGCATAAAGACCCAGCAGGACCGGCACGAGCGGAAGGCCCTCGAAGAACTCGGGGTTGCCACCGGTGAAGCGGGGTACGCCTGTCTGTGCGTCCAGTCCGATAGTGGCAAGAGAGAGCCCGATTCCCATCGACACCGCCCCCTTGAGAGGCGAACCGTCCGATAATCCCGCAACGAGACTGAGGCCGACGAGCGCCAGAGCGAAATATTCTCCCGGACCGAAACGGAGCGCGAATTCAGAAAGCGGCACGGCAGTCAGGATCAACAAGGCCGTAGAAACGAAGATGCCGATCCCGGAGGATATTATCGACACGCTCAAGGCTTCGCCTGCCCGCCCCTGCTGAGTGAGCGGGTAACCGTCCCAGGCGGTGGCCACGGCCGCCGCAGTACCGGGAGAGTTGATAAGAACCGCCGTGATCGCTCCACCATATTCCGCCGCCGCGTAAAGTGCCACAAGCCCGACAATCGATACGACGGGGTCCATCCCATATGTAAACGGTATAAGCAGCGCCACGCCCAGGCTCGGCCCAAGGCCCGGAATGGCCCCGATCAGATAGCCGGCGAATGCGCCGAACACGAGAGCGACCCACACCATGGGATCGCCGAAAGCGGCAAAGCCGATTGCCAGATTCTCGAACATCGTCGCTCCTCAGGGAAGGTTCACGGACAGGGCCAGGATGAAGGCGGCCCAGATGAAGGCCACAAGCGCTAGCGGCACGCCGATCAGCTGGGAAATCCGCCGCTCACCACAAGCAAGCATCGTGGCCAAGGAGAATATGACGACGCTGGGAAGCGCACCGATCTTCTCGAAATAGATCGACTGCGCGACGAGAAGAACTGCGGCGATGGCGACCCATACGGGCCGGCGCACCGATACCCAGCTCTCCGGCATGGTGCCGAAGGCCCGGATGAGTGCGGCCACAGCGACCGCGGCGATCGCAATCAGGGTGCTGGCGGCCAACAGCAGAGGGAAGCCACCGGCGCCGATATCTATCTGGTTCAACGGCTGCGGAAGCATGCGGGCCGCCTGAAAATAGCGGACGAAGATGGCAAACAAACCGACGCAGCCGGCAAGCTCGATCACGGGAAGCGGCGCGCGCAATATGTGCAGGCCGAACTCCCACCTCCGGCGAGAGCTTGTTTCCTCACTCATGTTTTCCTCCCTAACGCGCCCGGCTGAGGCCGGTGGGCGCATCTCCTGTCATCGTTTCTTCATCGGGAATCCGGCCTTTCCGGTGAACTGACAAATTGTTAGCCCAACCGGGCCCAACGCTTGGGGGCAGCAGAAAATTCTTGATTATCAGATACTTGAAGAACCTGCACGAGAGGGTCTGGCACCAGCGGCGCTTAAAAAGACTCCGATGTCTGCCCGGCTTCTTCGCGAAGTCAGTCTACAAAGGGCACTCTTGGCTTCACCATCCGCCAGCCGATCCACCAGCCCCATTCGGAATGCAGATTCGGCGTCCACCGGCTTGCCACTGGTCACCAGCTTAACCGCGTCGGTCATTGGCACGAGACGGGTAGCCGCACCGTCCCACCGGAGCCGGGAATGATACCAAGCGTACCTCGGGCAGCCCCATTGTGGCACCCGGCTCTGCCACTCGTCCATGACAGGCCATCGCCGATTCAAGTCCACCGCCGAGCGCCATGCCATGGATCGCCGCCACCCAAGGCACGCGCGGACCCTTCGATCGCGGCGAGGACATCAGGCAAATGGGGTTCGACAGGTGTCTGCCCCAACTCGTGGATGTCCGCCCCGGCCACGAAGCTTCGGCCCGCGCAGCACAGAATGACGGCCTGCACCTTCGGGTCGCGCTCGACCGCACGCGTGGCATCGAGCAACGCAGCCCGTACCGCGCGTGCGAGCGCATTGACTGGCGGGTTGTCGATCGCGACTCGCGCGAGTTTCCCACGGGTCTCAAGGCCAATGGCAGTCATCGTCGTTCCTCCTTCCGGCCGACATAGGAGCTGTCGGGTTGGGGGTAACCAAACAAATGGTTGGGTTTAGCCTACCCCTGCCTTGGGTATGCTGCCGAACGACAACACAAACCCTCTAGGACCTGTGGACAGCCGTGCGACAGAGGAATGAGAGGAGGCAGAAAATGACGACGCTCGTAAGCGTTCCCCACAACATGTCGGGCGCGCGCGCATGGGGCTGACCTTTGAAGCCGACCCGGAAAGCCACCGTCCCCCGCTTCTTCTGGTGCATGGCCTCCTGTCCAGCCGACGGCACTGGCTGCCGAATCGGGCTCTGTCCGAGACGTTCCGGCTGATCCGGGTCGATCTACCAGCTCATGGCGCCTCTCGCCCACCGTCGCGTTCCGAAGACGCCAGGCCCGAGGCGCTAGCGCGCGCGCTCGATGCAGTGCGCGAAACGCTGGGTATCGCGCGGTGGTACCTTTGCGGCCAGAGCTTCGGCGCGGGTCTTTCGCTGCGCTATGCGCTCGATTTTCCCGATCGTTGCATCGCGCATGCGTTCACCAACGGCAATGCCGCCCTGCGCGCTGCGTGGCCGGACAAGGCACGCAGCGAAAATGAGGAACTGTGCTCGAGAATTGCTACCCAGGGTCATACCGCAATCCGAGACCTGCCCTACCATCCGGCGCACGCGCGCCGCTTTCCGTCCGAAATCCATGCCATGCTTTCGGCCGATGCGGATACCGTTGATCCCGAAGGCTTTGCGCTCTTGATCAAAGAAGCGATACCCCGGCTTTCGGCACGGGAGCGTCTAAGCGAGCTTCAGGTGCCGACATTGCTGGTCAACGGTCTTCTGGAACGACGTTTCCAGCCGGCCCGAGCATGGCTGGCCGCCGCCCATCCTGGCGTCGAAATTGTTGATCTGCAGGGAGGACATTCGATCAATATCGAATGTCCGGAAGCCTTCAACGCAGCCTTGCGGCGCTTTTTCAAGAGATATCGGAGATGATGAACCTAACCATCGGTCAGATGGCCCAAAGAAGAATTCTTTCGATATCCGGCATTCGAAAGGGCTTTGTATTGGGGAGTCAGAGCCATTTCCAGGACCGCACATCAAAACATCGAGTCACCGAGATTGGTGCGACTTCAGCGTGCGATGGCAGCAATTGGCGTGCGGGGCCGCAAGGTTTTGCATCGTGTGCCTGCCGCCTATAGGGAAGGGAAAACAGCAAGATATGTCATCGCCAGCGCGCAGATATCTGGGACTCTCGCTTCTCTACCTGTTTGCCGTTGGCGCGGGTTCGCTCTTCAAACAACTGGGCGTCCCGCTCCCCTGGATGATTGGCCCGTTGGTGCTGTCTGCAACGGTCTATCTCAGCGGCATCGCTACCGCGCCGGTCCCGGTTCAGACCCGTCCCTTGGGACAGATGACGGTTGCCGCCCAAGTAGGCCTTGCTTTCTCTCCAGCCGCGCTTGCAGCACTCTTGGACCTTGGTCCGCTGCTTGTGGGAACTGCTCTTATCAGCGCGCTTTGCGCCTGTGTTGTCGGTATCGGACTGTCTCGCGTCGCAGGGCTCCGGCTACCGCAAGCGCTGCTCGCCACTTTCCCGACAAGCCCTGTCGAAGCAACTGTCATCGCGGAGAAATTCGGGTGTGATCCCGCGCCGATCGTGTTGTCCCAGACGGTACGCATCGCATCGGTGGTGGTCCTCGTGCCGATCTGCATTTACGCCATCGATGGCTGGCCCAACCGAGACGGCATCGCGCAAGGCGGTGAATTCGACCCAATCGGAATTGGCTTACTCGCCCTTCTGGCCATCACGGGCGCTGTCCTTTTTCGCAAGCTGCGGCTGTCCAATCCCTACTTTCTCGGGCCACTCGTGCTGTCCGCTGCGGTTGCTGCCGCCGGATTTCAGCCAACCGGTTTCCCTCCGCCGTTTCTGGCCGCAGCGCAAATAGTGCTGGGAACGTGGCTGGGCTCGACTTTTCGCCGGGAGCTTTTCGCCGAGGGCGGCCGTCTCGTTGTTGCATCGATCGCAAGTGCCCTCCTGCTGCTTGCCATCGTGTCGGCCTGCGCGGTGGGATTAGCTGCGGCGTCGGGACAGAATTGGGAAGTACTGGTGCTGGGGGCCGCTCCCGGTGGGGTGACGGAGATGGCGCTTACCGCCAAGTATCTGGGGGTGGATCTCGCCCTTGTCACCGCGTTTCAGTTGACGCGGATCTTTTTGTTCATGCCGAATATCCCCTGGATCATCGCGCTGATCGACCGCTACGAGACGCGGCGGGGCCGCTGAAAGCGCTCGCGTCAGTCGCAGCGAACGCTCATGCCGCCATCTACGACGATCTCCGTGCCGGTGATAAACCGAGCCTCGTCCGAGGCAAGGAAAAGAGCGGCATTGGCCGTGTCGCGTCCATCGCCCATCCAGCCAAGGGGTATGCGTTTCAGCCGTGATGCAAGCAGTGCATCCACATCGCCGCCCATCCGCTGGCCTGCGAGCCGCGTTTCGACCATCGGCGTATGAAGCTGGCCAGGCACGACCGTATTGACGCGCACGCCCTTGGACGCGAATTCGACGGCCACCACACGGGAGAACTGAATGATCGCCGCCTTGGCGGAGGCATAGGCCACTTGCGGGGAACCCGTATAGCGAATGCCGGAGGTAGAGGCGGTATTCACGATCGCACCTGCCCCCCTGGCCGCCATATGCGGCAGCACGCTCCGGCAGGTCAGATAGACGCTCTTCAGATTGAGATTGAGCTGCCTGTTCCAGCTCTCCTCATCGAGCTCAGTCGGCCCGCCCTTGGCTGATCCGCCGACATTGTTGACGAGAACATCGACTGCGCCGAACCGTTCGGTGCAAGCGGAAACCATATTCTGGACTGCATGGCTATCGGTCACGTCGCAGAGATGTGGCTCGACTTCACCTCCGACGGCACGCACACGTTCGAGCGTTTCGCCCATCGTCTCGGATTTGATATCCACCGCGAAGATCCTGGCGCCCTCCTCGGCGAAGCGCACGCATGTCGCGCGGCCGTTGCCCCAGCCAGAGCCGACGCAGCCGGCCCCCGTGACGATAGCCACCTTGCCCGCCAATCGTCCAGCCATCCATCAATCCTTTCCAAATCGGTAAAATCTTGCCGGGTTGTCCACCATCAGGGCCTGCATCTGCGCCGATGACGGTGCAATGCGCGGGATCAGGTCGAACAAGTCGCCGTCGTCGGGCGGAGCATCACGGAAATTCGGGTGCGGCCAATCGGTGCCCCACAAAACCCGTTCGCCGAAGCGTTCGACGATGGCGCGGGCAAATGGCACCGCGTCATCATAGGGCGGATTCTGCCGTGAGATGCGCTCGCTACCCGACACTTTGCACCAGATGCTTGGCCGGTCGAGCAGCCGCAAGAGCGCCTGAAACGGTGCCTGGTCCAAGCCCTGGGAGGCGTCCACCCGCCCCATATGATCGATCACCACCGATACCGGCAGTGCAGCAAGCACTGGCGCCAGATCCTCAATCAGGGTGGCGTCCATATGGATCTGCAGATGCCATCCACGCGCGGCGAGGCGTGGCGCGAGTGCCCGCAATTCCTCCGCTGTCGCACCGGGTGCGAGGTGGCTCATATAGTTGAATCGCACGCCCCGGAAGCCCTGTTCCGTCAGCCTGTCGAGTTCGGCGTCTTCCACATCAGGCGGCAGCAGCGCTATGCCGAGATAGCGCCCCGGCCGGGCAGCGATCGCATCGGCAACGACACTGTTGTCATAGCCATGGCACCCCGACTGCACGATGACGCAGCGCTGAATCCCCATTGCGTCATGCAGCGCAAACAGCGCCTCCTTGGGGGCGTCGGCGGGCTTGAAGCGGCTGGTTTCCTCATAGGGAAAGCGCGCTATCGGCCCGAATACATGGCAATGACAATCCGTAGCCCCCGCAGGCAAATGTACCGTTGCCGGGCGCGGCTCGGGCTTCCAAGTCAGCGGCCTTTCATTCATCGACGAACTCGGGCTCGGCATCGCCCAGCGGCGGGATGCGGAAGATGTTTATGGTCAGGGAAATCAGCGTGTAGTAGCCGAGCAGTCCCACGAGATCGACAAGGCGCTGCTCGCCCAAGACCTCGACGGCGCGCGCATAAAGCGCATCGTCGACTTGCCGCCTCTCGTGGGCAGCACAGGTCAGATCGTAGACCAATGCCTCCTCGGGATCGGTGAAGACAGGCTCCTGCCGCCTGCAGATGGCATCAATGATTTCGGGCGCAAGACCCGCCTTCAGTGCCGGTTCCTTGTGCGCCTGCCATTCATACTCCGAACCGAAAATGCGCCCGGTCACGAGGATCGCCAGTTCCGACAGCCTTGGGTCCAGCGTGGTGTCGTAGCGGCAGTAGCGGCCCAGCTCCTGCGCCTTGGCGGCGAGTTCCGGGCGATGCAGCCAGACCGCCAGCGGTCCGCGCACGCCGCCGCGGGGACCGGAGGCGATGGCCTCGTGGATCTCCTTCTGGCGCGCCGAATAGCCGGCCGAATCCGGGGCGCCGAGACGCTGTTCGGGCCAGTTGCTCATACAGTTTCCCTTTCGGTTGCTTTCCAGGCCGGTTGGCACGCGGCGAAAGCGTCGAGCCATGGCACAAGATCAGGAAATTCGGCCCGCCAGTCGATCTGACCGCGCCAATCCAGATAGCCGAGGCAGGCGGTCAGGGTGATCGACACCAGATCGGCGCGTTTCGGGTCGGGGAGATCGTGGATCAACGCGGCAAGCCCGCGCCGGATTTTGCCTCGCTGGTGGTCGAGCCAGCGCTCCGATCTCTGCCCCGCGCGGAACCGGTCTTCATAGGTTATGAGAAGGGCGGCTTCCGTGACCCCGTCAGCCAGCTTTGCCCGTGTCAATGCTCTGAACCGCGCCAGTCCATGCGGGGGCACCAACACCCCGCCACCGGCGAGAGTATCGAGCATTTCGAGGATTGTGTGGCTGTCGTAGAACGCTTCGCCGCCAATCAGCAGGCAGGGCATCTTTCCCAGCGGGTTCTGGTGGCGCAGACTGTCGGCCCCGTCTAGCGTGTCGGCCGGCTCTTCCCGCACCCGTTCAACCATATCCAGGACGCGCAGCGCCATACGCACCTTGCGTCCGAAGGGCGATGTGGCTGTCGTTCGCAAGATGATGGGCACGGCGGAGTTAGCCCAAGGTGCGGACAGGTCGCCTGTCATCATCGCATCCTTTCCGGCAAGTACAGCGCGATCTGGGGCACCAGGCACAGAAGCACCAGCATAACCAACCCCGCTGCAACAAAGGGTACAAGTCCACGGAACACATCCTCAAGCCGAACGCGTCCGGCTGATGCAGACTGGACGACGAAGCAGTTGATCCCGACCGGTGGCGTCACCGCACCGATCTCGACCAACAAGACCACGAATATGCCGAACCAAACTGGGTCAAAACCGAGGTCCATCATCACGGGATGGGTGATCGGCAGCGTGATCGCCAGCAGCGCCGGCGCGTCCATCAGCATTCCGAGCGCCAGGTAGATCAAGGCCACCAGTGCTACGATCACCCAGCGGTTGACCTCCAGGCCCGTCAGGAACCCACCAACCGAGTTGGTCATGCCGGAGAGCGCAAGAAACTTGGAAAAGACCAGAGCGCACATCAGGATGGCGAAGATCATCGCCGTAGTCCGGATCGTTTCCAGAAGTGTCTCACGCAGTTCTATCCTGCGCAGGCTCCGATGACGGACCAGTGCGAGAATGAATGTGAGGGCCGCGCCAACGGCGCCAGCTTCCGTCGGGGTGAAAATCCCCAGATAGAGGCCAGAGACAATACAGAAGATTATCAGAACCAATGGTCCCGCCATGCGGAGCGACCAGAGCTTCTCGCGCAAGGCGAAGCGACGCGTCTCGGTCGGTGCGAGTGCGGGATTGAAATACACTTTCAGCCAGATCGCGACGCACAGAAGGAGCGCGAAGACGATACCGGGAATGAACCCAGCCACCAGCAGCGCGCCGATGGAACTATCGGTCAGAATGCCGTAGACCACCACGAGCGCCGATGGCGGGATCATCACGGCGAGCGTACCTGCGATTGCAATGGCTGCCGAAGCGAGGCTTTTGTCGTAGCCACGTTCCAGCATTTGCGGCAGGGCAAGCTTCGTAAAAACAGTCGCCGTGCCCACGGACGATCCCGAAGCCGCGCCAAAAGCGGCCGCGCCGAGCGTCGTCGAGATTGCCAGCCCCCCACGCATGCCGCCGAGCCATTTGCTCGCGGCTTCGAATAGATCCTCGCCGAGTCCGGCACGCATGGCAAAGAAACCCATGAGCAGGCAGAACGGGATCACCGAGAAATGGAAGGAATGCGTCGTGTCGAAGAATACGGTCGACAGCAGCGCCGTGGCCGCCTTGAAGCCGACGAGCCAGGCCAGGCCGAGCGAACCCACGAGTCCCAGTGCGACCATGACGTTGATGCCAAGCAGAATACCGGCAAAAAGCCCTGCGGTGCCAACCAGGCCGATAGCAAGATTGCTCATTCGATCGCCTCCGGATCAGCATCAGGAAGGGATCCGCCAAGTGCCGCCATTGCTGCGTCGAAAAGGAACTGCAGACTGAGGAGCGCCATCCCGGCTGCCACCGTGAACTTGATCGGCCAGACCGGGTAGCGGATCGAGCCGCGCTCCACTTCACCGATGGCCCACGAACTTGCCGCCGCAAGCCATCCAGCCCAGGTCGCCCAGGCGAAGAAAAGCGCGCCAGCCAGCATCGCCAACACCGCGACCGCGCGCCGGATCTCGCCAGGTAGAGAGCGCGTCAGCAAGATGACCTTGATGTGGCCACCTTCGTACTGGGTCAGCGCCAGCGATAGAAAGACCATCAGCGGTAGCGCGCCTTCAGTCAGTTCGAGCGTCCCGGCGATCGGCGTGTTGAAGAGATAACGAAGGAGCGTGTTGGCCACGATGAGGCCCATCACCGCAAACATGATGATACCGGCGATCAGGCCACAAGCTTTGAGCATGCGGCCATAGGCCGCTCGCAGACGCATTAGGTTGTCCATGGGTTCCCCTCGGATGCAGCGGGTCGTGCGGCCCTGCTGCATCTGGCTCGCTAAAACGTCAGTTTCTCAAGGATGGCGTCGACGGGCAAACCCGCCGCTTTAGCCTTTTCGATCCATTCGGCGCGGACTGCCTGAACCTTGGGATCGTCCACCAGGGCCTCAAGCTCCCCCTTTGGGAACTTCACGACCTCGACACCCAATTCGGCCTTCCAAATCTCCTGAACACGTGTGGTATCCTCATCGATCATCCGGCTGTATTCGGCAAGGTAGTCCTCGCCGAGTTGAGCCACGACGGTGCGTGTCTTTTCATCCAACCCATTGTAGCTGTCGAGATTCATCGCCAGGAGATGGCCGAAGGAAGCACCGAAGGGGACCTCGATATAGTACTTTGCCACCTCGTCATATTTCCACGCCCTCGCTAGTGCAGGACCGATTGGCGTGCAGTCGATTACCGACCGTTGCAGTGCCTCATAGGCGTCGGTAGTCGTGATCGAGACAGGCGTTGCCCCCATTGCTTCTATGAGTGCCGGATAGGCGAAGCCATATGATCGGACGCGCAGGCCCTTCATATCTTCCATAGACCTTACAGGCTTGACGCACAAAAGGCCGTAGTTCTCCAGCGGCCTGAATCCGATTGCATGCAGGCCCTGAGCATGAAGCTCCTCTGCAAACTGGGGGTAGGTTGCATGCCATTTCGCCATCGCATCTCCGACACCCTGAGTGTCGAGTGGTTGCGGGATGAAGAAGCCGACCGCGTTGTTGAGTGGCATTTGGTCGGGGAAATAGGGTGTGACGATATCGCCGAAGTCGCCGACACCGGCTGCCAACGCCTCTGGAATCTCACGCGTCTTGGCAACCGCACCACCCCAGAACACCTCGATTTGATGTTCGCCACCCGTCCGCTCGGAGAATTGATCGACGAGCCACTGGGTGGAGATGGCTTGAGCGTCACCCGCCCCTTGTGGCTTGTAGGTAATCCATTTGTAGGTATCAGCAGACGCCGTCGAACAGAATGCGCCCGCCGCCAATGCCAACGCAAGAATAGCCTTCATAGGTTCTCCTCCCTTAAAGCCATTGGCTGTCGCCAATATGACTCAAGGGTTATTGGCGATGAGAAGTCATGCCGCAAATACCAATAAAGTATGCTTTCATGCCTATACAGCATGATCAGTGCCAGATGCCTCTCGCCACCAGATCCTGCACGATATCGGCTATGGCATCTTCCACGACCCTGTTCGCCATCTTGCTGCGCTGATCGCGCTTGGTCGCGGTGCACAGCCGCCATATCACCTCCGGCTCGGTAATCGGTGCAGCGGTCAAGGTGCCCAGATGAAACTCCGTCAGCACCCCGCCGAAAGTCAGCAATGTGAAACCGTGCCCGTCACGCACAAGCGCCTTGAGGTGCCAAATTCCGTCCACTCGCTGAACCACATTAAGGGAGCATCCGATCTTTTCGGCATGCTGATCAGCAAGGATGCGTAGGTAGTTCGCCCGCGACGGCATGATGAGCGGCAGCGCTGCCGCCTCGGCAAGCGTATAGAATTCCTTGTCTAGTGCCCCCGCCCGACCGATCAGGTGGAGCTTCTCCACAAGCAGCTCCTGACTGGAGATATCGGCGCGTACCGGTGGATTGTGCATGACGGCCAAGCCGATCTGACCTGCAAGCAGCCAGTTCTCCAACTCTCGGCTGAAACCCTCTTTGAACCTGAGTTCAATGTCGGGAAAGGCGCTTTTGATGTGGCGAAGCAGCGGTGGTGCAATAAACTCGCCTGGTGTGGGTGGCATTCCCACGACGACCGTGCCCTTGGGACTATCCGCCTTCGCGGTCACATCGTGAAAAGTCTGTGCGAGCTGGCCGAAAATTCCATAGGCCCGATCCAGCAGGATTTTTCCTGCTGGCGTGAGTTCGACGCCGCGAACCGACCGATCAAACAGTACCAGATCAAGGTCGTTCTCCAGGCTGGCGATTTTACGGCTGAGCGCGGGTTGCGCGATATGCAATCTGCTCGCTGCCCGCGTAATGTTTCTTTCTTCTGCAACGGTGACAAAGCATCGTAGCGTGCGAGTGTCCGGTTCCCAGTCGGGCGGCTTTCGATCAGGTGCCATGCTCGTATCTATTGCTCGATGGTCTATCTCCACACGATACTACATCGAACTGACCATCCAGTTTGGCCTTACCATTCGTGAAACACCCGGACGACAGCTTGCCCAAGCCCTTGCGGTCCCTGCCTGCCATTGGCATGCTCGATCCGGAATTGCCTGTGCCCGAAATGGGACCGACGAAAAATGGCACGCAGATTGCGCGCCATTTCGTGTGCTGCATTTCTTTCGACGCCGTTGCGCGGGGATATCAGTTCAGGACGCCCGCGGCCGTCAGCTGGGTGCGCGCCACTTCCGAGATATTACTGACAAAATCAGAATAGTCCGCAGGCTCCATCCACGAGTCGGACACACCGGTGCTACGCGCATAATTCTGATAGGAATCGGCTTTCATTGCATCATGAAATGCGTCGGCGATCTGCTGCTGCAATTCCATCGGCATCCCCTTGGGGCCGAACACGCCACGAACTTGAATCCAACTGGTATCCACATCGATTCCTTGCTCGCCGAACGTCGCAAGCTCGGGCAGGCCCTCGAGGCGCTCATTGTTCAAAACGCCAAGGCCGCGGATCCGGCCGGCCTCGAAATAAGGTGCCGTCGGGCCGAGGTTGGATACGCCAATATCGACATGTCCGCCCAGCAAGGCGGTGAGGATATCGGGTGTCGATTCATAGCCGATCCAGTTGAATTTGGTGTCGGTGGCGTTTTCCAGTATTGACGTGCCGATGTGTTGCATCGACCCGACAGGTCCGAAGCCTCCGATCGAAATCGTGGCGGGGTTCTCCCTGGCCGCTGCGATGACATCTGCAAAGGTCTGGTATGGGCTGTCCTCGCGCACGAAGAAGAGGATGGGATCTTCTTGCACAGAGGCGATCCAGGAAAAGTCGTCAGGCGAGAAAGTGCCTTTGAGGTTTGTCTGCATGCTCGTGAAATGGGTTAGCGTGTTGATGCCCAGGGTCAACCCGTCCGCTTTGGCGCTCCGCACTTTGGCCATCTGAGTGGCACCACCGCCACCGGGCGCGTTAGTCACCACGATGGGTTGGCCGATTTGCGGCTCGAGCGATTGCGCCAGCGTCCGGATGAAGATATCCGAGGTGCCGCCTGGTTTGGTATGCATCACGACCTCGAGGGGCCCGTCGGGCCAGTTGTCTTGCGCCAGCGCGGTCGTGGTAACGCTGACGGCCGCGGTAGCGGCCAGCGCAATGGCCCGGGTGAATCTGAATGTCATTGGGTCTCTCCTCCTCAAGAATCGGCCGCCGCAAAGCAATAGCGGGCCTGCGTCATCAGTATCTGCGCGTTCGGCTGCAAGCTGAACCAAAGAAAGGTTTGCCAATGGTCCCCTGATGGTAATGATAGCGGCACCCGTGAGCACGGTGGTACCTCGGCCGTGTGGATGGATCTGAGCAAGGTGACGCTGGCAGCGAGGGCGACCAAGTATGCGAAGTTTCGCATTTTCTTTTCGCAGCTCGGCGGGATACGCTTGAAGCGCTTGAGCGATGCGGGCGCCCTTTATAGAGCGGCCTTGGCGAAGAAGGCGGTTCGGCGGTGGTCTGTTCCATCTGCCTCACGCCGTCGCTGAAAATCAGGAAAGGCTCAACGCATTTGCGGGATGCGCGCCTATGACCGCCGAAGTGAAAGCGCGCTCATGCCGCAACGTTGCGACATGAGCGATCAATTGTGCGTCGTCCCGATAGATGCCCAGACCTGATGGGATCTCCACCACCTCGACGCTGTCGCCCCAATCGAGATTGCCGAGATAGACGACTACCCGACGTGCCAGCGGGGCGAGCCGCTGCTGGCCGACCCACTGAGCACGCTCCGCCAGACGGGAAAAGACTGGAAAATATAAAAGTCCCACCGCATTGAAATCCAGGCTGGGGCAAGGCGTCTCGCGATATCGGCGGCCTGCACGTGCAGGTGGCCCCGCGTACGATTTCGAGATGCGGCGTGCACTCTCGTTCAATTCGACCAGTCCCTCCGGGGCACCCGGCAGCTCGGCTTCGCTGACGGCTCGATTGCGGACAATTCGTCGGTTGAGACCGGTGGAGTCATGGCTGACAAAGGTCGAGATCATCCGCAGCCGAGCCAATTCAACACCTTCGCGGCAAACAACGTGAACCGACCCGGTGCTGCCAAGGCCTACCCTGAAAATATCAGACGTCACAATGACATCGGCCCCGGGCAACGAAGCGGCAGGGTGTAAAAGGTCCAGCGAGGTGGCACAGAACGCGGCATAGGCCGGACGCCCCTCGTCATCCACAAACACGGCCCTGTTGAGGCCGATCGCCTGCGCAAGCAGCAACCAATGGATGTCACCGCACTCGCGCAGAAGCCACTGTTCGGAAAGCCCCTCGGGCGCCAGTTGCGCCATGCCGAGACGATAGTTGCGAATCTGGCCGGTCCGGCGGAGCGCACCTTTCTCGATGGCCTCCAACATACTCATTCGGCCGCGACCGCAGATCCGTTGCTCAGGCTCTGCGCGATGGCCTCGGCCAGATAGCTGCTATCCTCCTCGATCCCCAGGAAACGGCCTGAACCCCATGTGTTCAGCCAACCAAGTCCGATGAAATAGAGGCCGGGCTCCGAGGTGATGCCTCGATCAAAGACCGGCTTGCCCCTTTCATCGAAGACGTCAGCCTGGAGCCAACTGTAGTCCGGCCGGAAGCCGATGGCCCAGATGACCGATGTGATCCCCAGTTCGGCTGCATCGATTTCGGTGATCTCGCACTCAGGCTCCCATAGCTTCTCGAAAGGCGGCGCGGGGGGTACATCGATCCCCATGCGCTCGATATAGGCGTCGATCTGCTCGCAGATACGAACATAGCTGGCGTCGGCATCATCCAAATTCTTCTTCAGGTCGGGCAGGAATTCCACCCTGCGGCCATCCATGTTGGCGAGCGAACCGTATAGCGAGACGCCGCTTTCCACGTGCCAGCGGCGAAGATCGATTTCCTTGCCCCCGTCCCGGCCGGACATATAGTGATTGGTCTGCGTCAGCGCCTTGATCGGATCGGGGTGCTCGGCAATCGTGATGTCGTAGTGGCCGGCATCGTTGAGCCAGTCCGTTGCATCGCGGCCGCGATATTTGCGCGGGCTGCGCGGGGCCGGCCCCACGGCCAGATGCACCTTGCGCCCGGCGCGCACGAAATCCTCCATGATCTGCACGCCGGACTGGCCTGTGCCCACGATCAGGGTCGCGCCTGACGGCAGCTGCTCGGGATTCCGATAGGACACCGAATGCAACTGCATGATCGAGGGATCGAGCTTTTTTGCATATCCCGGCTCGATCGGATCGTCATAGCCACCCGTGGCCACCACCACCTGGTCACAGGTCCATATACCGGCCGAGGTTTCCACCAGATACCCGCCCTGAGCGCGGGGCGAGACCCTGTTCACCGCAACATGTTCGACGATATTGGGCGCAAACGTCGCCGCGAAGGCATCCAGATAGTCGATGATTTCGTCGCGCAACATGAACCCATGCGGATCGGTGCCGCCGAACTGCTTGTCATAATGAAAGTCGGGCAGCCGGCATTGCCAATTCGGGGTCACCAGGCAAAAGCTGTCCCAGCGATTGACGCGCCAGGAATGGAACTTCTCATGGCGTTCGAACACCACGTATCGGATGTTCTTCTTTTCGAGATTGTAAGCGACCGACAGGCCGGCCTGCCCGCCGCCGACGATCACCACGGGGATGTGCGCAATCACTATCTCATTCATGGCCCGGTCCTTCATCTGGAAATCGACAGGCAGGTGACTTCGGCATCGGCCTGTTGCGCAAACTGAGCCCCTCGCAACTCGATCCGCAGCAACTGGTCCATGGCAGAGCTACACGCAAAGCCGTACTTGCGTTCAACCCGGTCGGACGCACTGTTGAGTGCCGATCTGGCGCGCTGCAGAAACTCGGGCAAGGGATAGGTCGTACCCGGGGTAAACCATTCGGTTATGACACTGGAAGGCGAGTAGCAGCGCTCCTCCTCGCCATCCGGCCAACGCAGTGTCCAGTACATTTCAGGCATGTTGCACGCTCTTGAGCGGGAGGTTGAGGTAGGGAGCCCTCGCATGATCCCAGAACAGGCTCGCCGCTTCGCCCGCACGAAGCCTGACACTGGACCCAGCGACGATTTCTCCAATCGGGCCTGCCCAGATGTCGTGCGCTTGGAACCGGGTACTCACGGCCTCGACCCGGTGTGGGGGAACCGCGAGCAAATATCCGAAACTGGGGAAGGTCCGCAGCCAGCGCTCAACGCCGACGCCAGACGGTGGTGCGAGCCGGTCTATAGCAATGTCGATGCCGACGCCCGAGCATTCAGCCAGCATCAAGGCAGTGCCAACGATGCCACCCTGGCTGATGTCCTTTCCGGCGCACACCAACTGCAATTCCGAAAGCGTCGGCAAAATCTCGAGGTTGGCCTTGAGCTGCGTTGGGCTGCGTGAACCTGCAGCGAAGAAATTGTCATAGTTCCGGTAGTCACCCTGCATGTCGGCGGCCATGACAAGAATGTCGCCGGGGCGAGCCGCAAAGCTGGAGATGAGCGCCCTGGCGCGCCCCAGGATTGACACGGCCAGATTACGCTCTGCCGCCGCAAAGTTCGTGTGCCCGCCCAAGATCGGCACATCATAGGCCGCCGCCGCATCGCGTAGGCCTTCCAACAGCGGCTGAGCCGAAACTGCATTCGGCGCCCACACCTGGTCAAGGACGCCAATTGCGCGTCCGCCCATTGCGGCGATGTCGGACAGATTGACCATAACGCCACACCAGCCAGCGAACCAGGGGTCGTCGTTGACGAAGGCCGGAATGAACCCTTCCCCTGCAAAGAGGTCGAACGTGCCGTCGTCCCGGGGCAGCACCGCAGCGTCATCGCCTGGCTGCCCTGCGCTGTTCGCTCCGATACCCAGCAGGTTGGTAGCGGCACCGATAGCGAGCTTTGATCGGATGGAGGGGTGCTCGCGCAGGTTCCGCACCAGCTGATCGAGGGTGGCTGGGCTCATGCCGCCCTCTTGGGTCTGAAATACCAACCCGTATCCGGGTTTGCGATGGGCGGATATTTCGTCAGGTCAGCCGACATGCGCAGGTGCGGGACACCATGATGAACTTCTTCCTGAACGCCGTGCCAGTGCAGCCTGCGGAACAGGGGGATGTTCTGCATCTGCACATGAGCCAGGAAAGTGTGGCAGCCACGCGCATTGGCGGTGCTGACGGCAAGGCGAATGAGCTCCGCACCCAGCCTGCCAACCCGGCGATAGCCGCTGTCCACGGCCAGCCGCGATCCCCACCAGAGGCCGGGTTCCTCCTGATGAATGCGCACGGTGCCCACCACATGATCAGGTTCATGGGCGAGCGTGGAGAGCGCGACCAGATGGGTCGCGATCAGGTCGATATCGTCGCGGTCGTCGCCGCGAAAGATTGCCTGCTCGTCGACAAAAACGCGGCGGCGCAATTCCGCGGCACCGCTCGCCTCCCACCGGGTGGATGCGGCGCGAATGAAGTAGCCAGGAGAGTGGAAGTGAACCAATTCGGACATCTCGAGACCCCTAGAGCTTTTCGTAGGTGGACAGGGCGGAACACGCTCCGCACCTGCCGCAGCCGGCCTTGATGTCGGCGGACCTGATGCCCGCCTTGACGATCATCTCGCCCAAGGGCCGTAGAATGGACGCCATGAAGCCCGCGCTGGGGGCGGGATGGCTTTCAAGCGGCGTGCCCGAAATCGGCACGAAGGGCACCACGAAGGGATAAACGCCCATGGTGCAGAGCTTTTGGGAGATATCGAGAATGGCTTCGGCGGTGTCGCCCAGCCCGGCCAGGATATAGGTGGAAACCTGCCCGCGGCCAAACACGCGCACCGCTGCCTCGAAGGAATCGAAGTATTTTTCGAGCGGAACGCTGGCCTTGCCCGGCATGATGCGCTGACGCACCTCCGGTGTCACAGCTTCCAGATGCATGCCGAGCGCATCGATCCCGGCATCGGCCATGCGCTGATGCCAAGCATCGTCGTCCGGAGGCTCGCACTGGCCCTGGATGGGAATATTGACCGCTGCCTTGATGGCGCGAGCGCTCTCGGCCAGGACCGCCGCCCCGCGATCCGAACCGGCCGGCGTACCCGTGGTCATCACCATATGCTCGATGCCGTCGAGTTCCACTGCGGCCCTGGCTACTTCTGCCAACTGCTCGGGCGTCTTATGAGCGATGGTCCGCCCGGCGGCCAGGCTCTGACCAATGGCGCAGAACTGGCAGGTCTTCTTGCGGCTCTCATAGCGGATACAGGTCTGCAAAACCGTCGTGGCCAGCACGTTGCGCGAATGCAGCGTAGCGATGTGGCTGTAGGGAATACCGTCGGCTGTCTTGAGATCGTAAAATCGTGGCCGGCCGGGGAAGCTGACCCGCGCAACCTCGACACCGTCGCGTGTGATCCGCGAAGAGCCATCTTGGGCAGGCGCTTCGACCAGAAATGGACTTTCGAAGGCCGGTGCGGTGTGAACAGGCACCATGACGGTGGTAGCGCCGATCGTGACCGCCTTGTGATCGGACGGGCCAGCGCCGCCGCGGCGGCTTTCGTGGCCGGCTCGCGGGTCGACCAGGCGCATGCCGCGCGTCTGCAACTCGCTGATGAGGTCCGGGCTAGACATTCTCCAACTCCTCTGCAACCGCCTCGGTGGCCGGTTCGCGATCGGCGCCGTTGTCGCCGAAGTCTCCGATCGCCTGGCGCAGCACCGCGGGGCGGGTATCGTGAACCAAGTGCAGCAGTTCGGGCCGTGCATAATGGCCCACGCTATCCATCATCCGCTTGCGCTTGGCGATCAGCTTCATGTCGAGATCGGCAATCAGGATGCCCTCACCCTGGGTGAGCGGCTCGGCCAGATGGCGCCCCTCGGGCGAAATGATGCAGGTCATGCAGCCATCGCTGACGGCCCTTTGCAGCGCCGGGTCTGGATGAATGGACGCGATCTGTTCGGGGGTTAGCCAGCCTGTTGCATTGACCACGAAACATCCCGATTCCAGCGCATGATGGCGCATGGTCACCTCGATTTGCTCCCCGAAGATCGGCCCGACCAGGCTGCCGGGAAACTGCGCGGCGTGAATCTCTTCATGCTGGGTCATCAACGCATAGCGGGCCAGGGGGTTGTAATGCTCCCAGCAGGCCAGTGCGCCGACGCGGCCGACCTTGGTCGCCACGACCTTGAGGCCCGCGCCGTCGCCCTGCCCCCAGACCATCCGCTCGTGATAGGTCGGCGTGATCTTCCGGCGCTTAAGCGCCAGGGTACCATCGGCGTCGAAGATCAGTTGGGTGTTGTAAAGCGAACCATGATCACGTTCGTTGACGCCGAGGACAATGACCGCGCCGCTGCGCTGAGCCGCCTCGGCTACTGCGCGTGTCTCCGCTGAAGGCACGACGACGGCTTGCCTGGCGAGGTCAAGGTGCGCAGCACCCTGCTGGACAGGAGGCAGGACGAAGGAAAAGTAGGGATAATACGGGACGAACGTCTCGGGAAAGACAATGAACTGCGCGCCCTTCCCCGCCGCCTCGGCGATGGCGTTGAGGACGCGCTCCATGGTTCCGGCTCGACCGGTCAGGTCAGGGGCAATCTGAACTGCGGCCGCTCGTATCACATCGCTGCGCATGAACTCTGCCTGCTCCTAGACTGTTCGAAGTAATGACAGGGCCACGCAGTGCGGGCCCTGCGTGAGAGTGGATCAGACCGTCCAGGTATCTATGATGACGGCGTTCGCCTTTTTGTGCAGCAGGATGCAGTCGAGCACATCCTGGGGTGCGATCGGGGTGATCCCGGGAAGCAGCGAAGGCTCCCCGTGTCCATACAATGCTTGCAGCGCAAAACGGCACGCATAGACCTTGCCGCCTTCGTTCATGAATTTCTTGAGATTTGCGGCAAAGTTCTGGTGACCCGGAAAGGCTTCGTCACCCAAGGTCGGGAAGCCGCGCTGAATGCCGAGCGTGACACCGGGCCCGTACAGCAGGATCGATGTCTCATAGCCCTTGCGATTGAGACGGATGGCATTGAGGATGTTCACCAGGCCGATCGACCCCTCGAAGGCAACTGTGTGGAACGTCACGAGCGCCTTTTCGCCCTCTGCCGCCTTAACGTCCTCAAAGACCTTCTGCTCATAATCGACAAAGAAGTCGCCGTCCTTGTGCACTGGATGGGAAACCGTAGGCATGTTTTGTTCTCCGAGTTCCTGAATATGCAAAGGCATAGGTGCGGAGAATTGTATGGGTCAATAGGCAGTTCAATATGCATACAATAATTTTCAAATGATAGCAGGAAATGGTCGATATGTGAGCGCTTTGATGATTCTGTAACCCCAGAAATGCGCATTTCTTGTGCTGAAATCGATGCTGGCAATAGCTGAAGAAATCCATACATTATGCAACATTATGTTCGATTCACCGGAAACCTCACATGCAAGAGTGGACCCCCAGACTGCGTAACGATGGCACCCCCCGCTATCTGATGATCGCCGAAGCCATTGCCGAGGACATCAAGAATGGCTTGTTGAAGCCTGGCATGCGGCTGCCCCCGCAACGACAGCTTGCCGCAAAACTCAGGATCGACTTCACCACTGTGTCGCGTGGCTATACCGAGGCGCAGGCGAAAGGCCTCGTCAGGAGCCAGGTCGGCCGCGGAACCTTCATCGCTGCTGGCGCGGCCTCGACCATACTGACGGATCCGGACCGCGCGGCCGGTGAAGAGCTCGTAATGAACATGCCACCCGAGCCAACCGACCCTATCCTGATCGAGAAGATGCGCGATGGCCTGCAATACGTTGCAGCCAACCTGATTCCGCTCCTCCGCTACCAGTCGGCCATTGGCGCCGAAAAGGACAGGATCGAGGCCTCCAGCTGGCTTTCGTTGCGGGGCCTGATGGCCAAGCTCGAACGCATCGCCGTCACTCCCGGAGCCCATGCGACCATGACGGCCATTCTCGCCATGACGGTGGAGCGACAGGAGACTGTCCTGTGCGAGAAGATCACATATCCCGGCATTCGCAGCATTGCGCAGCGCCTCAATGTCAATCTGGTCGGGGTCGACATGGACGGGGAAGGGATCCTCCCCGGCGCGTTGGAGGAAGCGATCCGACGCCACCGGCCGCGCATGCTCTATCTTAATCCGACCCTGCAAAATCCGACCACGATAACCATCCCCACCAAGCGGCGCCTGGAGATCTCGCAGATCATCAGCGAGCACCGGGTCCAGCTCATTGAGGACGATGCGTATGGATTCGTGCCTGACAGGGCCCCGGCGCCGATTGCCGTCTCCGCGCCCGACCTGACCTGGTACATTGGCGGGCTCGCAAAATGCATCGGGGCGGGCTTGCGTCTGGCCTACACAGTCGCCCCGTCGGCCAAGCACGCGCTGGCGCTGGAAGAGGCATTGCGGGCATTGACGGTGATGCCATCAGCAATACCGATGGCTCTCGCAACGCGCTGGATCGAAGACGGAACCGCGGATCTCGTGCGACGGTTCATCCGCAAGGAGACAGCCATTCGGCAGGAGATTGCCGCCCAAGCACTGCGCGGCCTGGATTTCCGGTCAGCCGACAACGCGTTCAATGTGTGGCTTCGCCTGCCGCCGGGGGGCAGCCGGGCAGATATCATGGCGAAGATGGCCGGTCGGCACATCGGTATCATTCCTTCCGACGCGTTTACCGTGGGCGGAACGCCGGACGAATATGTCCGATTGTGTCTGGGCGGGTCGATCGGTCGCGCCGAGCTTCAGGCCGGGCTCGCCTATCTGGCGCATCTGCTCTTGCCAGACCCCGATTTCTGATTCCTCCAATGCCGCCATCGCCGTGCGGTGACTGGCATTTTGGTGAAATAGACCGAACGTAAGGCCAGGGGTCGAACATGGAGTTTCAGCCTGGGCAAGAGCAGGAGCTGATGTCGGCGGCCTGACACGCGGTAGCGGCAGGCCTGGTCCGTCGGGTCGGCCGGTTGGTTAGCGCGGGCGAAACTTTTCGTGCCGTTCAGAACCACCATACAGCCGGTATGCTTGTCCCGCCTGTCGCAGGGATAATGGAGACCGCCAAATGACCACACTTGTAACTATTCCAGGCATTATGTCGGACGCCCGCACCTGGGCGCCCACTGCCGATACCATTCGCGCTCGCGTCGAGGCAGTGCACGTTGCCGACACCAGCCAGGACAATATGCTGACGGAAATGGCGCGGCGGGCGCTCGACGCGACCGAGGGCGAGCTGATCGTGCTGGCGCACTCCATGGGTGGCCGCGTGGCGATGGAAATGGGCCGCTTGGCACCGGAGCGGATGCGGGCCATGGTGCTGTCCAGCACCGGCCACGAAGGCCCGAGCGAAGACGAGGAACCCAAGCGGCTGGCGCGGATTGCTGAAGGCAATGCGGACATGGCTGCCTATGCCCGAAACTGGGTTCCGAAGGTGCTCAGCAAGGACAATGCGCGCAATGAGAGCCTGGTGGAGCACATTCGCCAGATGGTCGAGGACTGCCCCGCCGAGGTCCATGAGCGACAGAACCGCGCCTTGCTGTCGCGCCCGGACGCATCGCGCTATCTGGGCGATTTCGACTTTCCGGTGCTCCTGATGACCGGCAGCGAAGATCACCTGTCCACGCCGGCGGCGCATGGCCAGATCGCCGCGCTCATTCCGGATGCGGAATCCATCGTGATCGAGGGAGCCGGCCATCTCCTACCGTTCGAGCAACCCCAGAAGGCAACCCAGGCCATCGTCGAATGGCTGGAGCGCCGCAACCTCCTCGCCTGATCAACCATAGGCTTCCGAAGACAAAAAATGAGGGGCTCCAGGCGGGGCCCCTTTCTCTATGTCCATGGAAAGCAAGAGTGGTTAGATGCGCAGCTCTTCCTGCATGTCAAAGATCGACGCCCGCGCCGGATCGAAGCCGGCAATAATGGTATCGCCGACCCGGACCTTGGCCTGACCGTCGACCAACAGGCGGAATGGCGTGCCCTCAAGCGATGACCAGATCAGGGTGAGTCCGCCCATGGGCTCGACCAGTTCCGCCTTGACCTCAAAAGACACCGGCGCGTTGCTCGCGGCATCCGCAAACAAGACATGTTCGGGACGGATACCGAACCAAACTTCGCCTTCGAAGTCGCTTCGCGTGAATGAGTAGTCGTTGAGGGAGAAATCCAGCTGCCCCAGCTTCACACGGGCTTCACCATCATGCCGCAGGCTGCCCTTGATAAAGTTCATCGATGGCGAACCGATGAAATCGGCGACGTATTTGTTCACCGGGCGGTTGTAGATCTCGTCCGGGCTGGAGAGTTGCATAACTACCCCGCCCTTCATGATCGCGATCCGGTCGGCCAGCGTCATGGCCTCGACCTGGTCATGCGTCACATAGATCATGGTGTTTTGCAGCGATTGATGCAGCCTCTTGATTTCAACACGTAGGTCCGCCCGCAGTTTGGCATCGAGATTTGACAGCGGCTCATCGAAGAGGAACACATCGACATCGCGCACCAGGGCGCGCCCGATAGCGACGCGCTGCCGCTGCCCGCCTGACAGGGCCGACGGCTTGCGCTTGAGCAGCGGTTCAATCTGCAGGATTTCGGCCGCGTGGCTGATGCGTCGCTTGATTTCGTCCTTGGGCACCCTGGCATTGGCCAGGCCGAAGCTCAGATTGCCTTCCACCGTCATCTGCGGATAGAGCGCGTAGGACTGGAACACCATGCCGATGCCGCGCTGGGACGGTTCGGCCCAGGTCACGTTCTGTCCGTTGATGTAGATGCTGCCATCGGTCGGCTCGAGCAGCCCGGCGATGCAGTTGAGCAAGGTCGACTTGCCGCAGCCGGACGAGCCGAGCAGCACCAGAAACTCGCCCTTGCCGATATCAAGGTTTAGATTGCGAAGGACAGGCACGTTTCCGAAGTCGAGCTTCAGATCCTTGATGGAAACACTCGGTTGCATGGTCATCCTTTCACGGCGCCGGCCGCGATGCCGCGCACGAAGAGCTTGCCTGAGAAGAAGTAGATCGCCAGGGGCACAACACCTGACAGCAGGGTGGCCGCCATGTTGACGTTGTATTCCTTCACACCGGTCACCGAGTTGACGATGTTGTTGAGCTGCACGGTCATCGGATAGCTTTCCGGCCGGGTGAAAATCACGCCGAACAGAAAGTCGTTCCAGATCGCCGTTGACTGCAGGATCACCGCCACGACGAAGATCGGCAGCGCCATGGGCACCATGATCTTGAAGTAGATGCGCCAGAACCCGGCGCCATCCACGCGCGCCGCTTTGAACAGCTCCTCCGGCACGGAGGAGAAATAGTTGCGGAACAACAGGGTCAGAATCGGCATGCCGAAGATGGTATGGACCAGCACCAGGCCCGCCAGGTCCCCGTAAAGCCCGATTTCGCGCAGCAGGATGACCATGGGATAGATCATGACCTGATAGGGGATGAACGCCCCAATGATCAGGATGGTGAAGAAGATGTTTGCGCCCTTGAAGCGCCACATGGCCAGAGCGTAGCCGTTGACCGAGGCGACCGCGATGGAAAAGATCACTGAAGGAACGGTGATCTTGATCGAGTTGAGAAACCCGCGCGACAGGCCTTCGCAATTAAGGCCCGTGCACACGCTCGACCAGGCCTTGACCCAAGGCTCGAAGGTGATCTCGAGCGGCGGGGCGAAAATGTTGCCCAGCCTGACCTCCGGCATGCCTTTTAGCGAGGTCACCACCATCACGTAAATGGGCAGCAGATAGTAGATCGCCAGCACCGCCAACGTACCGTAGATCATGATATTGCGGCGCGACAGGACGGGGCGCGGTCTGCCCCCCCGGGCCTCGGCGAAGACGCCATGCCGCTCGACGACGACGGCTTCAGACATGCTTCTTGCCTCCGAATTCGAGATAGGCCCAGGGAATGATCACGAAGATCACGGCGACGAGCATCATGGTGGATGCGGCAAAGCCCTGAGCCAGGTTCTGCGACACGAACATGGCGTCGAACACGAACTTGGCGGGCACTTCCGACGCCAGGCCCGGTCCGCCGCCGGTCTGGGCGATCACCAGGTCGTAGAGCTTGATGATGCCGGAGGTGATCAGCACCAGCGTGGTCACGAAGACCGGGCGCATCATCGGGATGACGACGCGCAGATAGGTCTTCCAGGCGGGGATGCCATCGATCCGCGTGGCCTTCCAGATGTCTTCGTCAATACCGCGCAGGCCAGCCAGCATCAGGCACATGACCAGCCCGCTGCCATGCCAAAGGCCGGCGATGAGCACGCCGTAGAGCACAATATTGGCATCGTAGAGCGGGTCGAAGGTGAACCCTTCGAAACCGAGATTGCGGATTGCAGCCTGGATGCCGAATTCGGCATTGAGCAGCCACTGCCAGACGAGACCCGTGACGATGAAGCTGAGGGCATAAGGATAAAGGAAGATGGTGCGGAAGCCGTCTTCGAAGCGGATCTTCTGGTCGATAAGCGCGGCCAGCAGGAAACCCAGAACAAGCGAAAGGACGAGCATCAGGCTGCCATAGATCGCCAGATTCTCGATCGAAATGATCCAGCGCCGTGTCGCCCACAGCCGCTCATACTGAGCGAGCCCAACCCAGTCGGCCTTGGGCAGCAGACGCGAGTTGGTGAACGAGTAGGCGATCGTCCATGCCGAGAACCCGACGAATACGACGAGCGCCGTCAGAATCATCGGAATAGCGGCGATCTTGGCGCTTAAGTTCTTCAGTAGCCCAGTCGGTTTATCGCTCCGCGACATCCTTGCATCCCCGAATTTTTGTGTGATGAGCGACCGTGTGCGGCGCATGAGCACGCCGCACAGGGCATTCGGCATTAGTCGGCGGTCGCGATGATTTCGGCGAACTCGGCCTGGGCCCGTGCTGCCTCGAAGGACGGATCGGCGAAGAATTCAACCATCAGGTCGGTGACCCGCGCCACCGTGTCGGGCGAGACCAGCGTGTTGATGCTCTCCACGATGTGCCCCTGCTTGAGGATGTCCATGCCCTTTTCCATACAGGGCGTGGCATCGACCAGTTCCACATCGCCACGCACGGGCAGCGCCCCCTTGGCTGCCGTAAAGGCGACC
The DNA here is from genome assembly GCF_024655565.1 of Nitratireductor sp. ZSWI3. GTDB lineage: Bacteria > Pseudomonadota > Alphaproteobacteria > Rhizobiales > Rhizobiaceae > Nitratireductor. The sequence goes on from NZ_JANKOF010000005.1 coordinate 49,961, forward strand.
TGCGTTTCGGGAGAGACGATCACGTTGGCCAGAACGTCCTGCGCGGCCACGATCTTGGGGTTGTCCACCTTAGGGAAGTAGAAGGCGTCCCCGGCGGCGGTGATGTATTCGTGTTCACCGAGACCTGGCAGGCAGCTATAGTCTTCTCCGGCGACCATGCCCGCCTGAGTGAACTCGCCCTGCACCCAGTCACCCATGATCTGTCCGGCCGCGCTACCGCCGACAAGCATTTGTGCTGCCAGGTTCCATTCCTGGACATTGCCACCTTCCATCAGGGTGCGCGCTTGGGCCGCCGCTTCGAAGACCTTGGCCACGTCCGGGCCAGCGGCATACTCGGCATCCAGATCGTCATAGACCTTGAGGAACAGCTCAGGGCCGCCGATGCCGACCATCAGGACATTGAAGGTCAGCTGCAACTGCCAAGCCTGGCGCCCCTGCGCCAGCGGGACAATTCCCGCTTCACGCAGCTTGGGTCCGGCCGCTACGAACTCGGCCCAGTTCTGCGGAACGGCAAGCCCATTGTCCTCGAACACGGCGTTGTTCAGCCATAGCCATTGCTGGGAGTGGATATTGGACGGCACGCAATAGAGCCGCCCTTCAAAGGTGCAACTTTCGAGCAGCGACTGGGGGAAGATCTTCTCCTTCCATCCGGCCGTCTCGGCAAGCTCGGTCACATCGCGCATGAAGCCGGCTTCGATAAGCTCGACCATGGCCGCGCTGTGCGTGAACTGGGTTGCGCCCATCGGGTCGCCCCCGGTGATGCGACTGGTGATCAATGGACGGGCGACACCGCCGGCACCGGCGATGGCGCCGTCTATCCAGGTATTGCCGCTTTGCGAATAGGCGTCGGCAATCACCTTGATGGCCGCAGCTTCCGCGCCGGACGTCCACCAATGCGTCACTTCCAGTTCCGCCGCCAGGCCAGGCTGACACAGGCCGATTACCGTGGCGCCGAGCAATGTAAGCTTGGACAGTTTCAAGTGGAGCACTCCCATCTCTTGGTTTGGCCACGCCTTGGCGCGGTTCCGCTCACAGTCCTGCGGCCTCCCCACTGCAAGAACCGAACGGATGACAATGATCCTCTGGAATGGGCGCATCAGCGTCAACGGAGCCGAAATTGGGACCTGGCTAACATTTTGTACGCCGCGATCAGGCCGATCCCGTTCCAGGAGAGTCCCCGGGAGCGGACGCCGGCCGTCGAACAATGATCTCAAGCGACGATGCCGCGTGCCCGCATCGCGGCGATCTCGGCCGCCGGATAGCCCAGGCTGGCCAGGATCTCGTCGGTCTGGGCGCCCAATGGCTGTGGTGGCGTCTCCAGTGAGGGACCGGCCTCGGACATCGTGAAGCCTGCCAGCGTGCTGGTCATGCCGGCCACTGTTCCAGCCTCGCCGGCGAAGCGGTGGAACACCCGCCGGCTCTCCATCTGCGGATCGTTGACGGCCTCGTCGAAGCGGCGGATTCTGGCGCAGGGCACGCCCTGGGCCTGCAGGGCGTCTTCCCAGTAGGCCGCGGGCCGATGGAGGAAGGCCGACCGGAGCACCGCCGCCTCCTCCTCATGCGCATCCAGCCGCTCGTTGTTGTTGGCCTTGATCATGTCCGGGCGGCCCAAAAAGCTCCAAAGCCGCCTTTGCTGGCGCAGATTGGAGGCGGACACCATCATCGGGGCATCGCTGGCGTGGTAAAGACCGATCGTGGCAAACGGATAGGCATTCCCTTTCATGCCCGGCGCCTTGCCGGACCAGAAATAGGCCGCCGCGTGGGACGTTGCGAACATCATGGCCACGTCGAGCATGGAAACGTCGATGGCGACCCCCATTCCGCCATTGCGCTCGCGCTGCAAAAGGGCCGCGGCTATTGCGTAGGCCGTGGTGGTTCCAGCGGCGTAATCCATGATGGGTGCACCGCATTTGAAGGGCTTTGCCGGGTCGTCCCCCGTCATCGCCATGAAGCCGGAAAAGGCTTGGATGATATTGTCATAGCCGCGCAATTCCCGCCGCGGGCCGGTCGCTCCAAAGGCCGATAGCGAACAAAAGATCAGTCCCGGATTGCGCTGCTTTAGATCGTCGTAACCAAGACCAAGACTTTCGAATGCGCCAGGGCGATAGTTCTCGATGAACACATCAGCGGTGGTCAGCAAGCGCAGCATCGCCTCGCGGCCTTCCTCGGTCTTGAGATCGAGCGCGATGCTGGACTTGTTCGATCCCTGCGCCAGGAAGGCCGTACCCATGCCCTGGTCATTCATCGTCCGGTCCGGGCCTTGAAAACGTGCCTGGTCGGGCGCGTTGGGATCCTCGACCTTGATGACTTCCGCACCAAGCGTGGCTAGCTGGAACGCTGCGAACGGTCCAGCCAGGACGTGTGTCGTATCAATGATCCTGTAGCCCTGAAAAGCCTTCTTCATCTCGTTTTCCGCTGATCGATTGGCCATGAGCCGGACATGCGCGAGACGTTCAAGTCGGGTGCGAACCGGTCGTTGCCATTTTCGAGCCAGGACCGATTTCGATCAACGCGATGCCCAGCCCCAAGAAGTTAGAGCCGGCCTGAGCGATCATGCGCAGACCGACCGCGCGCGTGCGTATAGTTTGGGCAGAATGTCCATTGAGGCCCGGATTGAAACCCGGTCGGAGCTTTGCCATGCCCGTCAAACCGCCATTGTCCGATGCGCAGTTGAGTGGCGCACCATTCCACCTCGGTCGGGCCGCTCTGGAATGGGTCAAGATCGCCTTCGGCGCGATGTCGCAGGAGCAGAAGCTCGCGCAGATTCTGCTTCCCATGACCCGCGATCTGTCGGATGGCGCAGTTGATGTCCTGGTGGACCGGGGCCTCGGGGGCATCCATCGGTTCCCCAGCTATTCGGAAGCCGAGCTGCGCCGATCGGCCGAAAGAAGCATGGCGAGGTCGGTTGTCCCACCCTTGCTGAGCGCGGATATCGAGATGTCCGAGAAAGCCAGCGTCAAATGTGGAACCAGCCATCCCAACCAGATGGCCGTGGCGGCCACGGGCGATCCGGCAGCTGCTTACCGCATGGGCGCCATTGCGGCCCGGGAAGCGCGCTATCTGGGCTTCAGCGTCAGTTGGACACCCGTAGCGGACCTGGCGCTCAACTTCCGTTCCAATGCCGTCAATACCAGAACCTTCTCGGCCAGCGTCGACCAGACGATCGCCTGCATGTCCGCCTATATCGAGGGCATGCACGACAACGGTCTGGCCAGCTGCGTCAAACACTTCCCGGGCGATGGCCTGGACGAACGCGACCAGCACTACGTCACGACCGGCAATTCCATGCTGATGGATGAATGGTGGAACAGTTTCGGTCGCATCTACAAGGCCGCGATCGAAAAGGACGTGCGCCTGATCATGGCCGGCCATATCTGCCTTCCCGACCATGACCGTCAGCGGCGGGACGGAACCGCCGATGCCCTTGCGCACCCGGCCTCGCTCAATGCCGGCTTGCTGCAGGGTCTATTGCGCACCGAACTGGGCTACAATGGCGTGATCGTCTCGGACGCGACGGGTATGGTGGGATTTACGTCGCAGGGGAAACGAGCTGATCTGGTGCCCCTGTGCATCGAGAGCGGCTGTGATATCCTGCTGTTCCCCCGTGACATAGAAGAGGATCTTGGACATCTGCGCGCAGGTCTGGCGTCGGGCGCGCTCAGCCAGAAGCGGCTCAACGAGGCGGTGGCACGCATCCTGGCGCTCAAGGCCTCGCTGGGACTGCACCTCAACTCTACCCTGCTTTCGGATGCGGAACGCAAGCAGATGCTGGGAACCGAGGAGCATCGGCTATGGGCCCAGCAGACCTGCCGGCGCGCCGTGACCTTGGTGAGGGACTGCCAGAACCTGCTGCCGCTATCCCCGGATCGCCATCGCCGTATCCTCCTGGCCGAAATCCGTGACCGGAGAAGCCCCTCCTCCACGCTACCGGACCTGCAGGTGGCCCAGATGCTCGAGGCACGCGGCTTCAAGATCACGCGCGTGGTACCCGGCGAGCCGATCAACGTGACCGACCAGGATATCGGTCTTTACCTGTCTGCCGAAGAGGGCTTGTCGGGCAAGGAATATCTCGGGCCTAACTGGGAGCGGCTGCATGGACCTTTTCCGCTCACCATGCAGCGCATGTGGCAGGAACTTCCCACGCTCTATGTCTCGCTGGGCTCCCCGTTTCTTTTGTTTCACATGCCGGACTGCCCCACTTATATCAATGCATACAGCCCGGTTCTGCCAATGCAAGAGGCCTTGGTGGAGGCACTTTGTGGGGACATTCCATTTCGCGGACGAAGCCCTGTCGACCCGACCGGCGGCTTGTCCACCATCGCGGGATAGCGCTCGTGATTGCCCGGACTATGTGCAAGATATATCGTCGGGGAGCCTGCGCAGATCGGGACCGCTATACATCTGGCCGAGGGCCCAGCATTCGGGACTGTTGAATGACCGCCACGCCAACGCGTCTGCTTCCGCCGATGAACCCGCTTAAGGCATTCGAAGCCGCGGCCCGGCACAGGAGCCTGACCGTGGCTGCGGATGAATTGAACGTCAGTCAAGTCGCCGTCAGCCGGCAGGTCCGGGTCTTGGAGGACTATCTGGGGGTCACTCTGTTCCGCCGCCAAAACCGCGGAATCGAACTGACCCGGGAAGGCGTTGTTCTGTTTGAAGGCATCGCAAAGGGGTTCCAGGACATCGAAGCGGCAACCCGGCGCGTATCACGTCGCGGACAGAGGAACATTCTCGCGATCCAATCTTATGTCACGTTTTCGCACCGCTGGTTGATGCCGCGGCTGCACGACTTTCATGACGCCTATCCGCGTATCGAGGTGAGACTGTCTTCTTCGCCCGATATCGCCGATTTCGAGACTGGCAATCTCGATGCAGCCATTCGAGGTGGTGACGGCCAGTGGCCGGATCTGCACGCGGAAAAGTTGGCCGACATGGAGCTGATCCCGGTGTGCTCGCCCGCTTTTCTGGTGAACCATTCAGTAGCCCATGTCGATCAGCTCGAGAACCTGCGACTACTCTGCTCTGCGGCCCGACCCAATGACTGGCCGAGTTGGCTGAAGTCCGCAGGTGCATCATTTGAGCCCAGAAACAAGTTGGTTTTCGAGAACAGTTCGCTGGCTTGCGAAGGGGCGCTAATGGATCTGGGTATTGCCATCGCCAATCGTCACTTTGTGCGACGTCAGCTCAATGCTGGAACTCTGGTTTCGCCGCTGGACCATGGTTGTCGCACCGGTGAAAGCTATTATCTAACCTGGCCGAAAGGGCGTTCACCTTCCCGACCGCTCCTTAATTTTCTCGATTGGATACGGACCCAAATCGCCGAAGCAACTGAAGAGTAGTGGAGGCCACGGAACGGAAAGGGCGTACACTTCCGGCAGACAGTGGTGGAAAGGAGGGGAGCCTGTTGCGGCCGGAAAACTCCAGCGCCAGCCGAGGGCGCGTTGGGGATATTCGCGTGTCCGGCGCGTATATCCTCACAGTTCCAGTTTCTCTTCCAATGTTGCCAGCAGTTCGGCGTGTTTGCGCGGGTTGGACTGCTTCAGCTTGCGAATGTTCTCTAGCTTCCATTTCACGGCGGGCAGGTATCGCGGCGACAAGTTTGCTGCCATAGAGTTCCGCAGGCGCCAGGATCGGCAGCCTTAGGGTACGCTTGAATTCATCCGCCGCCGATGCGAAGAGTTCGGCCCCTTGCGTGGGGAGAAGCGTGCCTCGGCCGACCGGGTTGACCTCTACCTTGACCTCGGAAAGACCCCGGCGCACAAAGAGCTTGATATCGCCAGTGCCGGTCGATGCTTCCGGCTCAACGCAGTAAGTCCACCTACGCCGCCATAAGCCGAGAGAACAATCGGAGCCTGTAGCGTATTTCCGGTAGGTGTGTGGATTGGCGGTAGCGGTCCCCGGATTCGATACCCTAACGCTGTATCTCCTACGCTGGAGCACGCCAGCGCGCCGTAAGGCCGGAAAACTCTAGCGCCAGCCGAAGGTGCATCCGGTAGCGCTTCAGTTGCCGTCTGAGTTGACCATCTGAACGACTATGCAAAATCAGCGCAACTTGCTGAGGTCGTTTCTTACGATCCGAACACCGCTTGGAGCTCATCTACCTCTTCGCAACGAAGAAGGGACACCGGCCGGCTGCCGAGGGCGAAGAAGACTTTGGCTGTTTCCTCCAACTCCTCACACGCATGAACCGCTTCAGCCAAAGATGCTCCCGCAATCACTGGACCATGGTTTGCAAGCAACATCGCTTTGTGCCCGCTCGCGGTCCTGCGGACGGCATCCGCCAGCCGGATATCGCCAGGTCGGAAGTATGGAACCAGCGGAAGCCGTCCCACACGCATGACCTGATAGGCTGTCAGGGGGGGTAGCACGTTGTCTTTGTCCTGATGGCAAAGACAAGATAGCGCTACGGAATAAGTCGAATGAAGATGGACAATAGCCTTTGCGGCGGGGCGTTGCTCGTAGACGGCGATATGAAAGAAGGACTCCTTTGAAGGCAGGTCACCGGCAAGGACACTGCCATCTTGCGAAAGTTTGGATATCCGCTCAGGCGATAAGGCCCCCAGAGACGAGTTGGTCGGAGTGATGAGGATCGCCCCATCACCGAGCCGAACGGAAAGATTGCCAGCGCTTCCATGAGCCAGACCGCGTTCATAGAGAAGCGCGCCATAGCGGACCATTTCTTTTCGCAGATGCTCTTCTTCCAACGTCATCCTTGCCCCCTCATCCGCTCCAGTGCTTTTGTAAAGAATTGCTCCGATCCAAAATTTCCAGACTTCAACGCGAGCCCGACTGTACGGCTCTCATTGATCAAGATGGGCACGCCAGGATCGATCTCAGGGCCAATTTCCAAGGCGCCCAGATTGAGAGCCCGAGCCACCGCGCCGGAGGTCTCTCCACCTGCCACGATCAACCGCCGGGTTCCGCCATCGACAAGCGCGCATGCTAGCGAGGCGAATAACTGATCGAGCTTCAAGGCGACGTTCTCTCGGCCCCATTTTGCCTGAGCCGCAGAAACGGCCTCTGGCTCGCTGGACGAGTACACGAGTGGAGCACGACCTTCATTTGACTTCAGAAATTGAAGGAGAGCTGCAGCATCGACTTCACCTGTCATCACTGACTCGACATCGATTGCCAGCGCGGGGTGCGATCTGGAATGGTAGGCAATCTGCTTGCGGGTGACCGCCGAACAACTACCGGACAGGATCGCCTCCGGCCCGTCGATTCCATGAAAGCAATAATGCTCCTTAACCCCTTCCCGGCGCGAAACCAAGTTGGAGGAAAGTCCGGCCGCCAACGCCGACCCCCCTGTGACGAGGGGAGCGCCGACACATGCCCTGGCGATGATTTCCAGATCCTCATCGCTGACAGCGTCAACGATGACCAGCTTTTCACCCTGCCGAGCCGCCTTTTCGAGTGCGATCCGGAGCAATTCTTCTCCCGAACGCACCACCTGCAGGCTCGCCAATCCCACCGGTGCCTTGCTCTGGAGGGAAAGCCATCTGCGAATGTCGGCATCCGGCATCGGTGTCAACGGATGGTTTTCCATCCCTGACTGATTGAGCAGTCGGTCACCGACGAAGAGATGGCCCTGGTAGACAGTGCGCCCCAGTTTGGGAAAGGTCGGGCAGACGACCACCCCGTGAACCCCAAGCTCATCCGCCAGCGCTTCGCCAACCGGGCCAATGTTGCCCTCCGGTGAGGAATCGAAGGTGGAGCAATACTTGAAGTAAACCTGCTCGCAACCTTGGCGTCTCAACCATTCAAAGGCTTCCAGTGATTGACGAACGGCCTCTCTTGGTTCGATGGAACGAGACTTCAATGAAATTACGCCCGCCTCGATGCCGATCGGGGCGTCCACCCCTGGCACTTCCATGAACTGCGCGACACGCAATCCTCCGAGAGAAGACGCTCCCCTGGCGATCGCATTCGATATGTCGCTTGCACCGGTGAAGTCGTCAGCGATAACCCCGAGAAGCATCGTCACTTCACCTCGTCGCGGCCAGCTGCACCTGTCACCATCCGTCTCATCTGCTCGACCGCCGCCCCTGGCGCGGAGAGGACCGGCACCTCGACCATCTGCTCAACCGCCGCCTGGGCGCGCGAAGTGGAGAAATGAGCCAGCATGATCACATCGTGATCTTTGAATTCAGCTGCGCGTGCGGCAATCCGGTTGTTGTGACCTTCTACGTCGCCCGCCCGCAGCCGGTCCATCGCCCCGTCAACGACAATCGTATCGACCCTCGCGGTCGTTCCCGTCTCCTTGACGAACAGGTCGAACTCGTCCGTCATGGTCATCACGGACGGAGCGAAAGTCGCCAACATTCCGACGTTGCGTCCGTATTTGAGCGCGGTCCGGAACATGGCTTCGTTCGGCTTAAGAACCGGAACAGGGAGTTCCGCGGCCATTCGATCGATCGCTGTCCCGAAAGCGGAGCAGGTCACAAGAATACCGTCCGCACCTATTCGGTGCGCATAGCGGCCAAAGTCGACAAAGCGCTCGATGAGGCTGGGAGTCAGCTCAGCGTCCTTGGCGCGATCGATCGTGAGCCCGTCGTCGAGCAGGTTGACCATCTCCGCTTCCGGCCACCGTTGAAGGAAGGCGTTGCGGATAGGCTCCATGGCAACCGGTGTAGCATGGAGCAAGACGATGCGATGCTTGCTCATGCAACCATCCCCGATGCCGAGACTCTGGAGACGAGACCTCCGTTGCGGTAAGCAATATCGGCTTCCGGGGAGCAAAGCGCTTCCACAAATGCGCGCGCGTCTGCCGGATTCTTCGCATCGACAAAAACAGCGACAGAGAAGTTCGTCGTCACTTGCACCTCGGGCGGGAATGGCCCCAGGATATCCACGCCATCCACCGTCATGAGCTCGCTTATCTGCTGTATGGCCAATTCAGCCTCACCGCTCACCACCTTATGGGCGGTAAAACCAGCCGGAATGGTCACCGCACGGGCTTCGACGATCTCTGCTATCCCCAGTTCGGCTATCATCTTCCGAAAGTAGATCCCGCTAGCCCCTGCCTGCGAGAAGGCCACGCCTTTTGCATTGCACAGCATCTGCTTGAAGCTGGCGAGGGTCGAAATATCGTATCGCGCGGCACCTTCCTTCACCGCGACACCCAACACCGCTTGCGCGATCGGTCTGCGCGTTTCGGCGACCAGAACGCCATCAGCGACGAGACGATCGATTGAATCATCAATTGCAAGCAGGACATCGGCCCGCCGACCATCACCGACGTCACGTTCCAGTACCGTGGTCGGACCCCACTTCATATCCAGGTGGAGGCCCGACCTGGATTGAAATTCAGGAATGATCCAGCGGTTGAGCGCGACCTCGACGGCAAGGGCGCTCATGACAGAGAGTCCAGAGGTGGCTGATTGCATCGTTATTCTCCTTGATGGGCCGGTTCTTTGCGAGCAGTGAAGGGGATCGGTCGCACCATCTCGGACGAGATTTCAGATAGGCTGCGAAGGCCCAGGAGAGCCATGTCCCTGTCGATTTCTTGCGAAAGCAGGTGCATGGCGTGGAGGATTCCCTCCCGACCCGCAACAACTGCCGCATACAGAAATGACCTGCCGAGAAAGACGAAGTCTGCCCCTAGAGCCAGCGCCTTCAGAACGTCGGTGCCGCGCCGAATTCCTCCGTCAAGCATCACGGACAGTGATCCAGCCTCGGCCACTATTTCGGGAAGAACGAGCAGAGGCGCTACCGAATAGTCGAGCTGACGCCCGCCATGATTTGATACGATCACCCCGTCGACGCCAATGGCCTTTGCCGCCTTCGCGTCTGAGGCGGAAAGAATTCCCTTCACGACGAGCTTTCCCTCCCAGCGATCACGGATAAAGTCGATGTGCTCCCAAGCAAGCTGATCTCTACTGTTCATGTTGCGCACGAAACTCTGCGACATCATGGGAGGCCCTCGGTGAGCATCCATGTTCTCGAAATGCGGAACACCATGTCTGAGGAAGGTTTGCGCCACCGTCCCAAGAAGCCATCCGGGATGCAGTGCACTATCGAGCGCAACACGCGGTGTGATGCGAAGCGGCATCCCAAAGCCGCTGCGCTCGTTATGTTCACGGTTTCCCGGCACAGGCGTGTCGGCTGTAACAACGAGCGTCTGAAAGCCGGCTGCGGCAACACGGTCGATCATCGCGGCAATGCGCGCCTTGTCACCTGCAAGATATGCCTGAAACCAGGCATCCGGATTTTGCCGGGCCACGTCCTCCAGCTTTATCAGAGAAGAGGCGCTCAAAATTGCTGGAACGTTGGTCCGTCCTGCAGCGTCTGCCAGGGCAAGGTCAGCGCGATAGGCCACCATCGCCGCCCCACCGAGCGGCGCCACACCGAAGGGCGATGAGTAGCTCTTACCGAAGAGACTTGTGGTTTGGTGACGCGTCGAGACGTTCATCAGCGTGCGCGGAACAAGCGAGAGCTGAGCAAACGCATCTCTGGCTCCACGCATCGCAGAACCCGTCTCGGCCGCACCGGAAACATAACCATAGATCATATGCGGCAGGCGGCGCTTGCAGGTACGTTCGAAATCATCAAGCGCGAGATACCGGCGCAAACGACGCGGAATGTTCTTCTCCGGTCGCGCCACCGAAGCCTCTATCGCCTCTATGGACTGTTCAGGTGCAGGTGATGCGGAGGTAACGGCTTCCAAGTTCATCGACCTTCTTCAATTTCCGCAACCACAGCGGCTTCCTTGTCGTCGGGATGCGGAAAGCCGACATAGCTTCCCCCCTGGTAGATGACGGCTCGATCACAAGGGTCTTGTACCGGCTCTCGAGCAAACAGCTCTTCTCGCCACTGCTCGGCGCTGTCCCTGGGCGCCCAGCCCAGGAATGCGGCTTCGCCGTTGTCCCACCAACTTTCCGCATTGGCGGAGACACCGTATACGGCGCTGTTCCCAAGACTCGGCACAGCGAGGGCTCGTTCAATGAGCGCAAACGTATCGGCGGCGCTGACCCAGGTGGCCAGCATGCGCCGGTCTTCCGGCGCAGCCCGAAAGGAACCGATCCGTATCGACAACGTCTCGATGCCGAACTTGTCGTGGTAAAGACTGGCGAGGCTCTCGCCGAAGCATTTCGTCGCTGCGTACAACGTGTCCGGCCGAAACGGGACCGATACCTGTAGCCTCTGGGTCCGCGGATAAAACCCCATCACATGGTTTGTGCTGGCGTAGATTACCCGCGCCCGCCCGTTTGCTCTTACGGCTTCATAAAGATTATAGACACCCGTGATGTTGGCCGGGAGGAGCCTTGACCAACTGTCTTCCACCGGAATGCCGGACAGGTGGATGACGGCATCGCAGTCCCTTGCCAGTTCGATGAACAGATCCAGATCGGTCAGATCGGCAGCAACAAATTCCTCGTGAGTCTCGTGATCCGTGAGCGGCTTGATGTCCGTCAACCGAACGTGTTCAGCCAACTGGCCCAGATACGGGCGAAGCGCGGTCCCAAGCGAGCCGGCAGCGCCGGTCAAGAGTATCCGGTTGTGTTTCATCAGTGGCATCTCCGCGATAGTCGGAACAGGGGCAGGAGGACCCCTAGTTCAGCATGAGGTTGGGCAGCAGCAGCGACAGCTCGGGCACAAATGTCACGATCATGAGCACGGTGATGAGAACGGCCAGGAACGGCAGGTTTACATAGGCGATCCTGTCGACATTCACGCCGGTGATCGCTGAGGCGATGTAGAGGTTGAGGCCCAGAGGCGGCGTTAGCAGGCCAAGCGTCAGATTGATCGAGACGATGACGCCGAAATGAACCGGATCGATCCCAAGGCCGACGACGATGGGTAGAAAGATCGGCACCACTATGATGATTGCAGCCAACGTCTCCATCACGCAGCCGAGCAGCAGGAGCCCGATATTGATCAGCAGCAGGACGACGTATTTGTTCTCGCTGATCGACAGGAGAAACTGAGCCAGCGCCTGCGGCAGAAGCTCGACCGTGAAGATCCAAGAAAGGACATTCGACATCGCGAGGATCGATAGGGCCGAGGCCGTGATCAAACCGCTTTCCAGCATGATGGCTGGAAGATGACGCCACTTGAGCTGCCGATACACGAACATTCCAAGACCAAAGGCGTAGACGCACGCGACCGCAGCGGCCTCCGTCGGAGTGAACAATCCCGTGTAGATCCCGGCGATGATGATGAACGGGAGTCCCATGGGGCCTATCCCATCCACGAATGCTTGCGCCATCCTCTTGAACGAGGCGCGCGGCTGCGGATCAACGTCGAACTTGAACGTCATGAAATACACGAGGATCATCAGTCCGATCCCCATAAGAAGGCCCGGCACAATGCCCGCCAGGAACAGGTTGCCGATGGAAGTTGACGCCACAACGCCATAAATGACCAGAGGAATGCTCGGCGGGACGATCGGACCGATGACCGAAGACGAGATGGTGACGGCGGTGGCGAAATCGACGGGATAGCGGCCCTTCTTCATCATCTCGATTTCAATGGGACCCAATGCCGAGACATCGGCAGTGGCCGATCCGCTGATGCCCGAAAAGAACATGCTTGCGACAATGTTGACCTGAGCAAGTCCGCCGCGAACGTGACCGACGAGGACCACGGCAAGGTCGATGAGACGGTGCAGGGTGCCGCCTGCCGCCATCAGCTTGCCGGCCAGGATGAACATTGGCACCGCCATGATGACGAATTGGTCGAGCCCCACGAACATGCGCTGCAGGACCATGACCTGGGACATGTCGGCGGACCAGAAGTAGAAGCAAGAGACCACCGCCAATACGAAGAAGATTGGCATCCCCATCGCCAGGTAAATCAAGAATAGGAAGATTGCGATCGCTCCGGTCATGACGGCGCTGTCCTTCAGAATAAAATCGCGAAGCTTTAATCGGCGCGCGGGGATTGATCGAATTGAGCGAAGGTAAGATCCAGCTGATCGCTCCGCCCATGCAGGTTCGCGATCAGTGAAGTCACCAGGAACAAGACCGACAGGGCAAACCCTGTGTACAGACCCAGGTAGACGAAGATGATGGGAAGTCCGAGGATCGGAGAGAGCTGGTAAGTGCTATAGAGATGGCCGATCAACGGAAGGCTCACCTTCAAAAGGAACCCGGACACGAACAGCATCGAGACTTTCGTGACGAACACCGCCGCTTTCGCCACGGACCGCGGCAAAAGAAAAAGCAAGATCTCCGACCCTGAAAGCAGGCCCTTGCGTAAGGCGAGCGCGAATCCGACCCCAATGGTCCAGATCTGCATGTAGCGAGCAAGTTCTTCGAACCAGGGAACGGAAATCCCGGTGTTGCGGCTGACCACCGCGCCCACAATCGAGATGACCATGATTGCGAAGGCAAGGATCATCACCTTCACGGCAATGTATTCCGCTATCCCCGCCACCGTCGCCGACAATCGTAACATTCACGCCCCCTGTTGCCGCGATGCAGCATGGCTTTCAGGTCGGAGGGGCTTTGCCGCCCCTCCGACTTGACCAACTCAATCTTCGACCAGGGTCACGATTTCCTCGCGCAGTTCGGCCACCCAAGGCTCCATCTGGGAAACGTACTTCTGCGAGACAGGGGCCGTCAGATCCTTGAACGGCTTCAGATCCTCGACATGGGTGTAGTTCACACCCGCCTCCTGAAGCAACTGGAGCGATTTCGCCTCTTCTGCCACCGCGACCTCGTTTGCCGCATCGCCCGCCACATCCGCCGCTTTCAACACGATTTCCTGGTAATTCTTCGGCAGCTTTTCAAAAGCTTTCTTGCTGAAGACCATAGCCGCAGCGTTGTTGACGACCGGAATGTCCGAGATGTACTTTGCCTGTTCCTGGAATTTCATGGTGTACAGGTTTGTGTAGAAGTTCTCCACACCATCCACCGCCCCCAATTGAAGGGCGCCATACACCTCCGAAAATGCCATCGATGTAACGTTGGCGCCGAGCGCCGTGTAAGCATCGACATGCGCAGGAACCCCCATTGTGCGCACCTTCAGGCCCGCCAGATCCTCGGGAGTCTCGATCGGACGCTTCGAATTCATCGGATAACGAAACGTGGGCAGGAAGTGCTTGGCGACAACAAGGTCTTTTTCAGACGCGACGTCCTTAAGCTTTTCCATCCCGGGAAGCTCGAATGACGCAATCATGTGCTCCGGGCTTTCGAAAATGAAAGGAAGATTGAACACGTCATAGGCTGGCACGAAGGTGGCGAGCGGCCCCAGCGCCGGGATCGTCGATTCTATCGTTCCGACCTGAAGCGCCTCAAGAACCTCACGCTCCCAGCCTAGCTGGCTCGAATGGAATATGTGGATCTTGAAATGACCTCCGGTTTTCTCCTCGACATATTCTTTGAAGGCAACGGCAGCGGTCTGGTAGATCGAGTTCGGGTCCGTCGTGTGCGATAGCTTCCAGACCACGTCGGGGTTTTCCTGCGCCTCAGCCGGCATTGCCATCAGACCTGCCGCCGCGAAGACACCGGCCATCAAGCTCATAACGGCACGACGGCCGCACTTTTCCTCCAACAAACTTCCCATTTCTTCCTCCTCCCTCGGAAGGACAAGCCCAATCCTCGTCCTTCACTGCGCCATGCGCAGACTCTGCTCCCCTTGCTGTCGATCAAGTCACAAGATCCAGCGTATTGGAGGTACGCCACTGTTGATAATATTGTCAACAATTTTTTTCACATTCTCTTCGACAATGCGCGACCTTTGGAGATTCCTCCTAACTCATCTTGTTGAAATTATTTGATTCTTCGTCTGCGACCTGAGATCCAAAGCGAGCAATCGCGGCTTGCCAGATCGGGCATGAGCCATCTGCCACGGGGACGGCCCCTCGATCACCGCGAAGTCACATCCGGCATCCCATATGGCGGGGCGTTTCCCGAGCATCGCAGCCCCGCAAAAGATCATGACCACTGCCGCCACCGGTTCCGCCCCGTCTTAGATTGCGCGGCCGCTCCTCGAGGGCGTGTGCGAATACATCCGGCGTCCTGGCACGGGAAGGTCCGCTACGAGAACGTTTCCCGTGTCGGATTCAAGGATATAGAGTTGCGTGTTTTCCGGTCCGCCAAAGGCGATGTTGGTCACCCCGAGGGTCCCTCCCGGTCGGGCGATCTGGAAAGTCGGGTGACCGAGCTGGTTGAAGCCCCAGACGCATCCATTCCCCACGTGAGCAACGTAAAGCCCACCACGCTCATCCAACGCCATTCCGTCGGGGCCGCCCATCCCGCCCGAAAGCTGGATGAACACACCGACCTTGCTCACCGCGCCATCATCCATCAGCGGCAGCCGCCAAACCGCATTGGCTCGGGTCATCGCCACATAAAGCATCCGCTCGTCCGGCGTCAGCACAATTCCGTTCGGGCTTGGAGCACAGTCCAGCAAAAGCGTCAGACGGTCGCTTTCCAGATCGTAAGCGTAAACGCGACCATTGGGCATGTGCATGCCGCTCTGGCCCTGGTCAGTAAAAAACAGCTTTCCCGTGGAACTGAAGACGAGGTCGTTGCATCCTCGAAAACGCTCGCTATGGCGATGGGTCAGGAGTGGCCGGGGGGTTTTGTCCTCGGGAGCGAGCACAAGGATTCCATGCATGTAATCGGCGATTAAAACGCGCCCATCGTCATGAATCTTCAGACCATTAGGCCAACCATCATACTCGCAGCGAACGCTCCAGGAGCCATCTGGAGCAAGCACAAGAATTCTTCCGTGAGGCACATCGACCATCCACAGGTTTCCTTTTCGGTCGAAGCTAGGTCCTTCAAGAAAGACGTCTGCACGGCGATCAGGACGGTTGTATCTCGCCCACTCAGGCCGGTCGTCGGGCCGACGCAGCTCAGCGGGGGTCGTGGAGAAAATTCGAGCTTCAATCCTTTCAGGTGGCGGATAAAGCGACATTTTAGGGCCTTTCTTCCTATGCCGTGCGGCTCTTCATCGGTGACGACGTGGCAAAAAACCTCTTTAGCATTCCACAACAATTCTGCTAACAATCTTTTCGACACTTCTATTCGCCGATGGGCATCTCACGATGGACACGACATTGAACCGCAGCCACGACCACCCTCTCTATCAGTACGACAAGCCCGCTTACCGTGAGGAGGAGATCCGAAGCCTACGTGGAGATGACTTGCGCGTCGCAATTGCAGAAGCGCTTGAGGAGGACATCGTTTTCGGCCGTCTGCTTCCCAAGGAAAGGCTCATCGAGGAAGATCTCTCGGCCCGCTTCGGCGTCAAGCGATACGTGCTTCGCCAAGCGCTGGAGGAACTTGAATGGCTCGGACTCGTGCAGAGGGTACGCAATCGGGGATCCGTGGTCCGGCTTTACAGCGTCAAGGAAGTCGAGGACATCAATGCGGTGCGCGAAGTTGTCGAGGCCGAGGCAGCAAGGCAACTCAAGCTTCCGTTTGCTCCCGAGGACATCGCTGCATTGGAGAAAATCCAAGAGTATCACTCCGCGGCCAGCGAGCGAGGGGATCTGCGAGCGATATTCCGCAGCAACATCGCATTCCACAAATCGTTGTTCTCGCATTGTCCCAACAAAGCTCTTGTAGAAGTGATCGACCTTCTGGCGAGAAAATCCCATGCATACAGGTCGATATTCACCAACAAAGCGGAGTATCTCAGATGGGTGATCGACTCCCATTGGGCGATCATCGATGCGGTGCGTTCCTCCGACCGTGAGCGCCTCGTTCTCTTGTGCAGAAGCCATCTCGCCCCTGCAAAAAACCACTACATCGAGATGTACAGCACACCGAATGATCCCTCGGCACTCCGCACATCGCAAAGCTGACCCGTGGCGTGCCGTTGGACGCCGAAATTCCCGTTTCGGCATAGCGTACCAACCATATGCCGCTCGCCGCTGAAAATCCGATCGTGGCGTCGAGAACGGCGGAGTGGGTCGTGAAGGCAATCAGGTTGACGTCCTCAACCAGCTTCAACGGTATCCCCTTGAACGCGGTTGCATGAGGAATATTCGATGTGTGACGACAACGATGCTTATGAGAACAAGGGTCTATCGAAGGGGCTGACCAACTATGGAGATCGGAGCTTCAGCATCTATCTGCGCCGCTCTTTCGCCAGTTCGATGGGCTACAGCCGCCAGATGCTGGATCGGCCGATCGTCGGCATCGCTCACTCGGCGAGCGGCTTCAACAACTGTCACCGCCATTTCCCCGAGATGATCGACGCGGTCAAGCGTGGTGTGCTGGCAGCAGGCGCTCTCCCCATCGAGTTCCCGACGATCTCGCTCGGCGAGGTCTTCCTGAGCCCGACAAGCCTGAAGTTCCGCAATCTCATGTCGATGGATGTCGAGGAGATGATACGCGCTCAGCCGATGGATTCCGTTGTGCTGCTCGGAGGCTGCGACAAGACCGTTCCCGCTCAACTCATGGGCGCGGCTTCAGCGGGGCGACCGTCGATCCAACTTGTCGCCGGTCCCATGGGAACGAGCCGCCACAAAGGTGAACGTCTTGGCGCCTGCACCGACTGCCGCCGCTTCTGGCAGCGCTATCGTGCCGGCGATGTCGATGATCAGGGTATCGACGAAGTGGAAAAGCGCCTTGCATCCACGTCCGGAACCTGTGCCGTCATGGGCACGGCCAGCACCATGGCATCGATCGCCGAAGCCATCGGGATGATGCCTGCCGGCTCGGCGACCATCCCTGCAGTCGACGCGGATCGGCTGCGGCTGGCGGAAGAGACAGGCCGAATTGCCGCTTCGTTGATCGGCTCGGGCGTAACCCCCAAAGAAATCATCACCGAACAGGCGCTGGAAAACGGCGTGCGCATCTTGATGGCGCTGGGCGGCTCGACCAACGCGATCATCCACCTTGCCGCCATCGCCGGCCGGCTCGGCCTTAAGCTCGACCTGAAGAAGATGAACGAGATCAGCAACAACACGCCCGTGCTTGTCGACTTGAAGCCGACGGGCACCGCATACATGGAAGACCTGCACGCTGCCGGAGGTATTCCGGCCCTCATGCGTGAACTCCGGCATCTCCTGCATCTCGACTGCGCGACGATCACGGGCGAAACCATCGGTGACCGCATCGAGGCCGCCGACGACTGGGTGGACCGCAACGTCATCCATTCCATCGATGACCCCATCCGCGAGAACGGCGGTCTCTTGGCCCTCTTCGGCAACATCGCGCCACGTGGAGCGATCATCAAACGCTCAGCCGCTGATCCGAAGCTTTTTGAGAAGACCGGCCGTGCCGTCGTCTTTACGTCACTTCAGGATCTCGCCGCGCGGATCGATGACCCCAATCTCGACGTTACGGCCGACGATTTTCTGGTTCTTCAAAACGCCGGCCCACTCAGCGACTCGGCCATGCCGGAGGCAGGCTACATCCCGATCCCGGCCAAGCTGGCCCGGTCTGGGGTCAAGGATATGGTGCGCATCTCCGACGCACGCATGAGCGGCACGGCTTTCGGGACCATCATCCTTCATGTCGCGCCGGACACGGCTTCGGGTGGGCCGATCGGCCTGGTTCGGAATGGCGACATGATCGCGATCAGCGTGAAGGACCGGTCAATCCGGCTTTTGGTGTCGGACCAGGAACTGCAAGCGCGGCGGGCCGATCGGATAATGGAGGAGCGCCCGGCGATGCGCGGCTACGACATGCTCTATCGCGACCATGTCCTACAGGCGGATGAGGGATGCGACTTCGACTTTCTGCGGCAAATCGCTGATTGACCAGCCGGGCCTCAGTGCCAATGAGGCGTTTTGGATTTAAGCACGAATAGGCTTGAAACTCCAGAAAATCTCTCAGCATGGCGCCGTGAAAGCCCGTTAACGCCTCAGATACTACTGAATGGCGACAATCATTTTTCATTCATTCTTTTTCTTCAGTAATTTTAAGCCTCTGTAAGAAAACAGGAAAATTCATTTCAAACCACCTTTCAAAAAATGATTGACGCATATCATTTTGAGTGTAGCGTAAAGCTGCGACGGCACGAGAGTGCCGCGCACTGGGAGGAAAGATGAAGAGTCCGACGCTTCTTGACGTCGCGCAGCTTGCTGGCGTGAGTTATGCGACAGCCGACCGCGTGCTCAACCGGCGCGGCAATGTGGCGGAGAAATCCGTCCGCAAGGTCGAGGAAGCGATGGCGCAGCTCGGCTACATCCGCAATGTGGCCGCAGCCAACCTGTCCCGCAATCGTCGACATCGTCTGGCCTTCGTATTGCCCCGGCAGTCGCACTCCTTTTTCGGGCGCATGCATGAACAGCTTCGCAGGGCTGAACACCACATGAAAGCTGCGCGCGTTCAGCTGGATATCGTCGAATTCGAAGCCTTTGATGCCGGCGCGCTCGATACGGCTTTGACCAGGTTGCTTGGTCAGAAATACGACGGCATCGCCTTTGTCGGCCAGGGACACAGTGAAGCATTGGCCGCCTTGCGCGCCCAGGGCACGAAGGTTGTGTCCTTGGTTTCTGATGCCCCGGAGCATTGCCGAGACCACTATATCGGGATCGACAACGTGAAGGCCGGCCGAACAGCGGCCCGCTTGATCGGCATGACCCACAGAGGCAAGGCCGGGCATGTCATTTTGACCGCAGGCTCACTCGAGGTGCGTGATCACAGCGATCGCATATACGGGTTCAAAGAGGTGCTGCGATCGGATTTCCCGCAGATCACCGTATCTGAATTGATAGAGACGAAAGATCAGGACCGGCTGATGCGGGAGGCCTTGCGGGCTCGTCTCGCCGAAGAAGACGGTGCAACCGCGATCTATAACGCGGGCGCCGGGAACGATGGCCTGATTGAAGTGGTGCGGATGCTCGATCTCAGGGCGCAACTGTTTTGCGTGGTTCACGAAGTGTCCGGAAAAATCCGCGAGGCATTGGAAGAGGGCGTGATCGACGTCGCGATCGACCAGCGGCCGGAGATAGAGATGAACCGCGCCCTGGCCTTGTTGCAGGCCATCGTGGACGACCTGCCGCCTCCCCCGGCACCGGAGCTGATCCCCGCCATCTACGTGCGCGACAATCTGCCGGATGAACACTCATGACCCTTGAGGAACGCCAACTGATGAGCATTTTTTTTCATGATCTCGCACCGGTGCGTTATGACCCGGAAGCCGACGATCTTGCTTTCCGCCACTACAACCCCGACGAGATGCTCCTGGGCAAGCGGATGGAGGATCATCTGCGGTTTGCCGTGGCCTATTGGCATTCTTTCGCCTGGCCCGGTGGCGATCCTTTCGGGGGGCAGACCTTTGACCGTCCGTGGTTCGGCGAGACCATGGATCTGGCCAGGCTCAAGGCCGACGTCGCCTTTGAGATGTTCGATCTCCTCGGGGTGCCGTTTTTCTGCTGGCACGATGCTGATATTCGGCCCGAGGGAGACAGCTTCGCCGAAAGCCAGCGGAATCTCGAAGAGATCGTCGATTATCTGATCGGCAAGATGGAGAGCAGCAGGACGAAGCTGCTGTGGGGGACGGCGAATCTGTTTTCGCATCGTCGCTTTATGGCGGGGGCAGCGACAAACCCCGACCCCGAGGTTTTCGCCTGGTCGGCGGCGACGGTGAAAAACTGCATGGATGCGACCCACAAGATGGGCGGTGAAAACTATGTGCTTTGGGGCGGGCGCGAGGGCTACGAGACCTTGCTCAACACCGACCTCAAACGAGAGCGTCGGCAGGCCGGGCGGTTCCTGCAGATGGCGGTCGAGTACAAGCACAAGATCGGGTTCAGGGGCGCTATCCTCGTCGAGCCCAAGCCGCAGGAGCCAACGAAGCATCAGTATGACTACGACGTGGCGACGGTCTACGGGTTCCTCAAGGAATTCGGGCTGGAAGGCGAGGTTCAGATGAACATCGAGCAGGGCCACGCCATCCTCGCCGGCCACTCCTTCGAGCACGAGCTGGCCTTGGCGGCATCTCTGGGGATTTTCGGATCCATCGACATGAACCGGAACGACTATCAATCCGGTTGGGACACCGACCAGTTCCCCAACAATGTGCCCGAGGTCACACTTGCCTACTACGAGATCCTGAAGGCCGGCGGATTCACCACTGGCGGAACGAACTTCGATGCGAAATTGCGCCGCCAGTCCCTCGATCCGGTGGATCTGATCGCCGGCCATGTGGGCGCGATGGACGTCTGCGCACGAGGCCTCAAGGCGGCGGCGGCAATGCTGGAGGATGGCAGGCTGGAGGCGATGCGCGCCGAACGCTACGCCGGATGGGACAGGCCCGAGGGACAGGCGCTCCTCAACAGCGATTTTGAGACCATCGCGGCCAGGGTGCTGGACGGGGGCATCGATCCCCGGCCGCGCTCGGGCCGTCAGGAAATCCTGGAAAACATAGTGAACCGCTTCGTTTGAAAGCGGTCTACGGAGGGCAGACCATGAAAACCATCAAAGGACCCGCGCTGTTTCTGGCGCAGTTTGCGGGCGATGAGGCGCCGTTCAATTCGTGGGACAGCATCACCAAATGGGCGGCCGATTGCGGCTACAAGGGCGTCCAGGTTCCTTCCTGGGACGGGCGGCTGATCGACCTCGCCAAGGCAGCGGAGAGCAAGGATTACTGCGACGCGTTCAAGGGCAAGGCGGCGGAAAACGGCGTCGAGGTGACAGAGCTTTCGACCCATTTGCAGGGACAGCTGGTCGCCGTCCATCCCGCCTATGACGCTGCCTTCGACGGCTTTGCGGCACCTGAGGTGCGGGGCAATCCGGCCGCACGTCAGGAATGGGCCGTGGACCAGGTGAAGAAAGCCCTGACCGCGTCAAAGCATATGGGGATCGGGGCGCATGCGACATTTTCCGGCGCTCTGGCATGGCCCTACATCTACCCCTGGCCACAGCGGCCCGCCGGGTTGGTGGAAACCGCCTTTGACGAATTGGCGAAGCGCTGGTTGCCCATCCTCGACCATGCTGACGAGTGCGGCGTGGATGTCTGCTACGAAATCCACCCCGGCGAGGATCTCCATGATGGCGTGACCTATGAGATGTTCCTTGAGCGCACGCGCAACCACGACCGCGCCCGCATGCTTTACGACCCGTCACACTACGTGCTGCAGTGCCTCGATTACCTCGACAATATCGACATCTACAAAGATCGCATCCGCATGTTCCATGTGAAGGATGCGGAGTTCAATCCGACCGGGCGGCAGGGCGTTTATTCAGGGTATCAGTCCTGGGTCAATCGGGCCGGAAGGTTCCGCTCCCTCGGCGATGGGCAGGTCGATTTCAAAGCGGTGTTCTCGCAGTTGACCGCCAATGATTTCGACGGCTGGGCGGTGGTCGAATGGGAATGTGCGCTGAAGCACCCTGAGGACGGCGCGCGGGAGGGTGCGCAATTCGTCAAGGACCACATCATCCGTGTGACCGAACGCGCCTTTGACGATTTCGCCGATGGCGGCGCCGATGAGCAAGCAAACCGTAAAATGTTGGGGATCGACTGATGGCACGCATTCGATTGGGCATGGTCGGTGGCGGCAATGACGCCTTTATAGGCGGCGTGCATCGCATCGCAGCGCGGATCGACGATCGATATGAGCTCGTGGCAGGCGCTTTGTCTTCCAGTCCCGAGAAATCAGCGGCATCGGCCCAGGCACTCGGCATCCCACGCAGCTACGGCAGCTTTACCGAAATGGCCGAGGCTGAGGCCGCGCGTCACGACGAGATCGAGGCTGTCAGCATCGTGACGCCGAACCATGTGCATGCGGCAGCAGCACAGGCGTTTCTTGCCAAAGGCATCCATGTGATTTGCGACAAGCCGCTGACCTCCACCATGGAGGATGCGAAGGCACTGGAGAAAGCCGTGGCCGAGAGCGCTGCGCTTTTCGTGCTGACCCACAATTACACCGGCTACCCGATGATCCGGCAGGCACGCGCCATGGTGGAGGCCGGTGATCTGGGGGAGATCCGCATCGTGCAGGCGGAGTATCCGCAGGACTGGCTGACCAGCCCGCTGGAGAACGAAGGGCTGAAGCAGGCCGAATGGCGCACCGATCCGAAACGCTCGGGCGCGGGCGGCTCTGTGGGAGACATCGGCACGCACGCCCATAATCTCGCCTGTTTCGTCACCGGCCTGACGGTCGAAAAACTGGCGGCGGATTTGCAGGCTTTCGGGACAGGGCGCACGCTCGACGATAACGCGCATGTGATGCTGCGCTTTGTGGGCGGAGCGCGCGGGATGCTCTGGAGCAGCCAGGTGGCTCCGGGCAACGAGAACGCGCTCAAGCTCCGGGTTTATGGAAGCACGGGCGGGCTGGAATGGAGGCAGGAGGACCCGAACTATCTGTGGTTCACGCCTCACGGCGAGCCCAAACGTCTGATCACGCGCGGCGGATCAGGGTCCAACGACGCCGCCAGCGCAGTGAGCCGGATTCCCTCCGGCCATCCCGAAGGCTATCTCGAAGGCTTCGCCACGATCTACAACGAGGCCGCCGATGCCATCCGTGCCGTCCAGGCCGGGGCTGATCGGGCAAAGGCGATGGGCTTGCTGCCCGGGATTGCGGAGGGGATGAGCGGCATGTCCTTCATCAACGCCTGCGTCAATTCTTCCTCCGCTGATGCAGCATGGGTGAGCCTGTAATGTCCGTGCCTGTTCTCTCCCTCGAGGCGGTCGGCAAAAGCTTTGGGCCGGTCAAAGTGCTGCATGAGATCGACCTCGCCCTGCGGGCCGGTGAAGTGCATGCCCTGATCGGAGAGAACGGAGCCGGGAAATCAACCACGATGAAAATTCTGGCCGGCTATCAACCGGCCAGCACCGGACGGCTGCTGCTGGACGGCAAGGAAACCCGGTTTGCCAGTCTGCATGAGGGCGAAGCGGCGGGCATCGTGATGATCCATCAGGAGTTCAACCTCGCTGAACAGTTGACGGTCGAGCAGAACATCTTCCTGGGGCGCGAATTGAAACGCGGCCCCCTGTTGGACAAGGCCAGAATGCGCAGCCTCACGCGCCGCTATCTGGAGCACGTGAAATGCAGGGTGGCGCCTGATGCCCTGGTGTCTTCTCTGTCCAATTCCGAAAAACAGATGGTTGAGATCGCCAAGGCCCTGTCGCGGAATGCGCGGGTGCTGATCATGGATGAACCGACCGCGGTCCTGACCAACCGCGAGACCGAAGTGTTGCTGGAGCAGGTTCGAGCCCTCAAGGAACAGGGGACGGCGATCCTGTTCACCTCGCACAAGCTGGATGAAGTGGCCGCGATTTCCGATGTCGTGACGATCATGCGCGACGGGCATGTGGTTCACGCAGGTCCAACCTCGGAGACTGATGAAGACGGCATGGCCAAGGCCATGGTCGGGCGTGATGTATCTGACCTCTACCCGGCAAAGGGCCGCGGTCCTGCGACCGATACCGTGCTGTCCGTGCGCGGCCTCACCGTGCCCGGTTTTGCCCAGGATGCGAGCTTTGACCTGAAGGCCGGGGAAATCCTCGGCCTTGGTGGACTGATCGGGGCTGGCCGGACGGAACTGATGGAAGGCCTTGCGGGGCTGCGACCTGCCACGGCAGATCAGATCACCCTTTTTGGTGAGATCGTGACGATCAAGACGCCCAGCGATGCGCAGCGGCGGGGGCTTTGTTACCTGACCGAGGATCGCAAACTGCGCGGGCTGCTTCTGAACTGGGGCATGCGTGAGAATCTGACCTTGCAGACCCTGTTCAAATTTGGCGGGCGCTTCATCGACAGACGCGCCGAAGATGCCGCGCTGGACAACGCCATCCGGGAATTCGGCATTCGGGCGGGCAGCCGCGATGTGAAGGTGGGCAATCTGTCCGGTGGCAACCAGCAAAAACTGCTGCTGGCCAAGGTCATGTTGTCGGAACCGCGAATCCTGATCGCAGATGAGCCCACTCGCGGCATCGACATCGGAACCAAGCAGCAGATCTATGTCTTCCTGCGCCAACTGACGGCCAAGGGCTTTGCCGTCATCGTCATTTCTTCTGAAATGCCGGAGCTGATGGGTCTGGCCGACCGCATCATCGTCATGCGCTCGGGTCAGCTTGCGGGCGAGCTCAGTGGAGACGAGATCACCGAAGACGCAATCGTTCGCCTGTCCATGGGGCTGAGCGCCACGCAATCCGCCGGTATCCACCTGGCAGGAGCCTCCTGAGATGACCGATACGACCCTTCCCGCACCCACGCGCAGACTTCCCTCCATGGCGGTGCTCGGCCCGCTTTTGGCACTGATCGTGCTGATCGTGATCGGGGCGTTGATGAACCCGAACTTTCTGAGCGGTGCGAACATCACCAACGTGCTGGCTCGCTCGGCCTTTATCGGGATCATCGCTGTCGGCATGACCTTTGTGATCACCGCAGGCGGACTTGACCTGTCGGTGGGGTCGATGGCGGCCTTCATCGCCGGTCTCATGATCCTCGTCATGAACGCTGCGCTGCCGTCCATGGGTGTCGGCGTGCCGATCATCCTGTTGGGGATGGCCGTCGCACTTCTCGCGGGGACACTGGCGGGGATGCTCAACGGCTTTTTGATCACCACATTGGGGATCGAGGCCTTTATCGTGACCCTTGGATCGATGGGCATCTATCGCAGCCTCATCACCTGGCTGGCCAACGGAGGCACCCTGTCCCTCGGTTTCGAACTGCGGACGTTCTACCGGCCGGTCTATTTCGATGGAGTTCTGGGCGTCAGCTGGCCGATCATCGTCTTTGCCCTCGTCGTGATCATCGGTGAGATCATCATGACGCGCACGGCCTTCGGCCGTCATTGCGCCGCCACCGGATCCAACGAACACGTGGCCCATTATTCCAACGTGAACGTGAACCGCACACGGTTGCTGACATATGCAGCACTGGGGATGCTCGTGGGCGTGGCAACGATCATGTACGTGCCGCGCCTTGGTTCGGCCTCGGCTTCGACAGGCGTGCTGTGGGAGCTGGAGGCGATTGCCGCCGTGATCATCGGGGGCACCGTGCTGAAGGGCGGCTTTGGCCGGGTCTGGGGCACCGTGATCGGTGTCCTGATCCTCAGCCTGATCGACAACATTCTGAACCTCACCGACTTTGTCTCGCCATATCTGAACGGCGCGATCCAGGGGGTCATCATCATTCTCGCTGTGATCCTTCAGCGTGAACGCAAAGCGGCGCAATAGCCGTTTAACCAAGCTCAGGGAGGAGCAACATGAAACGCATAACGTCATTCATTGCAGCGGCAGTCGTAGCGACGCTTGGCACCGCAGCTCTTGCGCAAGACACTGAAACCAAGGTGATCGGCGTCTCCATTCCGGCCGCCACCCACGGTTGGGCCGGCGGCATGAATTTTCATGCCCAGGAAACCGTGAAGCGTCTCGAAGCGGTCTATCCGCAGCTCGATTTCGTGCTGTCCACCGCATCCGATCCGGCCACACAGGTCAACGACATCGAAGACATGGTCGCCGTGCGCGGCATCGATGCGCTGGTGGTGCTGCCCTTCGAATCCGACCCGCTGACGCCGCCTGTGCAGGCGGTGGCCGAAAGCGGCGCCTGGGTGACGGTCGTGGATCGCGGCCTGTCCGTGCCGGGGATCGAAGACCTTTACGTGGCTGGCGACAACCCGGGGTTTGGCCGTGTGTCCGGTGAGTTCATGGTTTCCAAAATGCCTGAGGGCGGCGACATCGTGGTTTTCCGCGGCATCCCGACGACGATCGACAATGAGCGCGTGGATGCCTTCACGGCCGCCATCAAAGATTCCGGCATCAATGTTCTCGCTATGGAGCACGGCAACTGGAACCGCGATGACAGCTTTACGGTGATGGAGGATTTCCTGTCCAAATATCCTAAGATCGACGCGGTTTGGGCATCGGATGACGATATGGCCATCGGTGTTCTGGCGGCAATCGAGGCCGCAGGCCGTGATGACATCAAGTTCGTTCTGGGCGGCGCGGGCATGAAAGAGATGATCCTGCGCACCTCAAAGGGGGACGAGATGATTCCGGCGAACGTGACCTATCCGCCATCCATGATCGCCACGGCGATTGAACTGACCGCCGTTGGCCTCACGTCCAATGCGCCGGTCTCGGGCACGTTCAAGATCGGCTCCGTCCTCGTGACCGAGGAGAATGCGATGGATTTCTACTACCCGGACAGCCCGTTCTAAGCTGCCGAACTCGTTCTGGCCGGCATCCCGCCGGCCAGAACTCCTCAAGCGAAGAGATTGCAAATGTTCCTTGGACTGGATCTGGGCACCTCGGGTGTCAAAGCATTGCTGGTGGACGATGCACAACGGATCATGGCTGTGGGGCATGGAAACCTGACCGTGGAGCGCCCCCATCCGGGCTGGTCGGAACAGAACCCGGACAGTTGGATCGAAGCGGTGCAAACTGCCATCGCCGAGGTCAGGCAAGCGGCCCCGCAGGCCTTCGCGGCGCTCAAATCCATTGGTGTGTCGGGGCAGATGCACGGAGCCACCCTTCTGGACGACCGGGACAGACCCTTGCGACCTGCGATCCTGTGGAACGATGGGCGCTCCGCCGAAGAATGCCGCATCCTGGAGGATCGTGCGGATTTTCGCGGGATCGGAGGCAACATCGTGATGGCCGGGTTCACCGCGCCGAAGCTGGAATGGGTCCGCCGGAACGAACCTGAGATCTTTGCAAGAACCCGCAAGGTGCTGCTGCCGAAAGACTATGTCGGCCTGTGGCTTACGGGCCGGCATATGTCAGAGATGTCGGATGCCTCAGGCACACTGTGGCTCGACGTGTCGAAGCGCGACTGGTCCGAGCTCCTGCTGGAGGCAACCGGCCTGAACCGAAGCCACATGCCCGACCTGGTCGAAGGCTCGGATCAGGCAGATAAACTACGCACGGATCTTGCCTCGGAATGGGGTGTCGGACCGGTCGTCGTCGCCGGCGGGGCCGGTGACAATGCGGCGACCGCTTGCGGGCTGGGAATCACCGCGCCCGGAGAAGCCTTTATCTCTCTGGGAACATCGGGCGTCCTGTTCACCGTTACAGATCGTTTCATCGCGAACACCAAAAATGCGGTCCACAGCTTTTGTCATGCAATCCCGCGAACCTGGCATCAGATGGGAGTGATCCTCTCGGCGACAGACAGCCTCAACTGGCTGTCGGAGATCACCGGGAAATCGCCGGAAGCCTTGACTGCCCTGCTCGACGCAGAACTGTCCGCGCCCTCCCCGGTCACGTTCCTGCCCTATCTCTCGGGAGAGAGGACCCCTCACAATGCGCCGGAAGCAACCGGCAGCTTTCTTGGCCTCAAACGGGAGCATGGTCTGAAGGAGATGACCCAGGCGATTCTTGAAGGGGTGGCCTTTGCGCTGGATGATTGTCGCCTTGCCATGGAAAATGGGGGAGCGGAATTGAACACCGCATGGGTCGCCGGCGGGGGAAGCCAATCCACGACCTGGCTGCGAATTGTCGCAACAGTCACGGGATTGACGCTGAAGGTTCCGCAAACCGGCGCCCAGGGAGCCGCGCTCGGTGCGGCCCGATTGGGGATGGCTGCAGCCGGGATCGAGAACCCTTTCCTGTCACCAACGATGGGAATGGTCATCGAACCGGAGGCCGATTTGATTGGTGCGTACAAGAGCCGTCAGGCCTGTTTCAGGAAAGCCGCCCCCGCTGCAAAACAGCAGACGAGCTGATTTGAAGGCCTTCGACGAGCCGACCGGAATGCAATGTCATTTGCGGCATCGATCAGGACACCGGCGCGCCGCCCCCTCTGGATGTTTGGTCTGCCGGATTTGTTGATCGAGTGATGAGCTCTTTGGGAATCGCGAGGGCCGCCTTGCGGCGGCCCTACGCATTTTGCTTCGCCTGTCGCTCAGCTATGACGGATTTCCGTGCCGAGCACCTTGAGGCACTCGCGCATGAAAGCCGCGAGGCCGGTCCAGCCCTTTGCCGACACCATCGTGCCATCGACGAAGGCCTCTTTCGGCTCGACGTCGATATAGGTCCCGCCGACCGCCGCGACCTCCGGGGCGCAGGCACCGAGGCCGGCGACTTTTCGGCCCTTGAGCACACCGGGAACCGCCATCAGGATCTGCACACCATGGCAGATCGTGAAGATCGGCTTGCCCGTATCGTGGAAATGCCGCACCATTGCCTGGATGCGTGGGTCGGTCCGGATGTACTCCGGTCCCCGGCCGCCGGCGGCGTAGACCGCATCATAGCTTTCGAGCTCGGCCTCGGCCTCGGAGAAGGTCTTGTTGATCTCGGCGAAATGGCCCGGCTTTTCGGTATAGGTCTGATCGCCCTCGAAATCGTGGAGCGACGTCTTGATCAGGTCGCCGGCGCTCTTGTCCGGGCACACGACGTGGACCGTGTGTCCGACGGCTTCCATACCCTGCTGGTAGACGTAGATTTCGTATTCTTCCGTGAATTCACCGGTGAGCATGAGGATTTTCTTGCCGCTCATCTGGATCTCCTGATTGTGGAAATGATCTGTCCGGCCGCCGCGAGAACGACCGGACAGGGTGTTTCGGTTCAGAACGGGGAACCCGGGAAGTAGAACTGATCCGCGTTCTCGGGGGTGATCAGCGGGGCATCCAGCTTGAACGAACCGCGCATCGGGGCTTGGCCGGCAAACTGTGCCGCCGTCATGTACAATGCAGAGGCGATCATTGACGGCGGATAAGGTGTCGAGATCGGCGTCCGTTCGTCGCCCGCTTTCACCATCTCGATCACCTGCTTCATGCCGTTACCGCCGAGGGCGTATTTGATCTCTTCTCGTCCGGCCTGATCGACGGCTTCGAGCACCCCGAGCAGCATGTCATCGTCATTCGCCCACACCGCATCGATATGCGGATATTGCGCGAGGTAGTCCTGCATCAGGGTAAAGGCTTCGTCCTGGTTCCAGTTGGCATACTGCATGTCGAGGATCTTGATGTCGGACTGATCGATGACCTCCTTGAAGCCCTGGATGCGCTCGTCATCAATCACCGTGGGGATGCCGCGCAGCACGACGATCTCGCCTTTGCCGCCCAGTTTCTCGACCAGCCACTTCGCCGTGTTCGCGCCGACGGCGATGTTGTCGCCGGCAACGTAGAGATCCTGGATAGACGGATCCGTAAGGCCCCGGTCCACCACGGTGATGAAGGTGCCGTTCGAGGCGACCTGCTCGACCGGACCGGTGAGTTCTTCCGACGTGAACGGCAGGATCACCAACGCATCAAGCTCGTTCGTCGCCGACAGGTCCTCCAGCGAAGAGACCTGCGCCGTCGCTGAAGAGGCCGTCGAGACGATCACGTCGATGTTCGGATACGCGGCCTCGATCTGCTTTTCCGCCTCCTGCGCGTGGTAGACGACACCGCCGGTCCAGCCATGGGTGGCGGCAGGGATAGACACCGCGATGGTGAACTCCTTGTCCTGGGCAAATGCGGGGCTGCCGCACAGCGTTCCCGCCACCACTGCGGCTGACAAGAGCGCCAAACCTCTCATTCTGATCTTCATCGTTTCCTCCTCCTTTGGGTAAGTGAGAGCCCCGCCCCTTCAGCGGGAACTCGTAAAGCGGTGAGCCAGCATGGCGATGATTATGATCGCCCCCTGGACCGCAGCCACGAGGTATTCCGACACCATGTCTGACAGAACCATGACATTGGCGATTACCTCGAGCATGAGCGCGCCGGCGACAGTGCCCCAGATATGAGCCTTGCCGCCGCGCAGAAGCGTGCCGCCGATGACGACCGCCGTGATGACCTGCAGTTCCCAGAGCTGGCCGGTGGTCGGAGTCGCGGCGCCGAGGCGCGGGACATAGCAGATGGCTGCGACGGCCACGCAGAAGCCTTGGATGACGAAGGCCATGGTCCGCACCCGGCCGACATGCACGCCGGAGAACCGTGCTACATCGGAGTTGGACCCGACAGCGGTTACGCGACGGCCGTATTTCGTCCGGTAGAGGATGAAAGCGCCGAGAAAGGCGATCACCAGAGTGATCAGCACCGGAAAGGGAATGCCAAAAAGGTCGCCGAAATAGACGGGCCGATAGGCGGTCCGCAGGCTGCGGTCGATGGAGAGTGAGCCGCCGTCGGTCATGTAGGTGATGAAGGCGCGGAAGATCCCCATGGTGCCGAGGGTTACGATGAAGGGTTCTATTCGGCCTACGGTAATGATCAGCCCGTTCATCAGTCCGCAGAGCGAGCCGACCACAAGTGCGACCAGCGCACCGACGGGGATCGCCCAGGCGCCGAGCGACGGGACGAGGGCATTCATTGCCAGGATCATGATGCCCACGACGAAGGCCAGCATGGAGCCAATGGACAGATCGAGCCCGCCGGTAGCGACCACGAAGGTCGCACCGACACCGATGATGGCGATGAAGGCGCTTCGCGTGATGACGTTCAGGATGTTGTTCGCCGACATGAAGTTGGAGTTGATCAGCGTGCCAAGCAGGACAATCACCGCCAACGCGATGAATGGAGCGAGGTCGCCCCAGCGGATCTTGAAGCCCTCGCGTTCCGGAAGTACCGCGATTTCCGCGCTGCTCATGCGTGTTTCCTCCCCTCGGTGTCGTCGCCGCTGCTTGCGGCCGCGTAGACGATGTTCTGCTCTGTGATGTCCTCGCCCGTCAGTTCGGCGACGAAACGACCGCTTCGCATCACCAGCACGCGGTCGGAAAGGCCGACGAGTTCGGGCAGTTCGGAGGAGATGACGACGCAGGCCTTTCCGGCTCGGGCGAGATCGTCGATGAAGCGATAGATCTGGCTCTTGTTGCCGATGTCGATGCCGCGTGTCGGCTCGTCGATGATGACGACCGAAGGCTCGGCGAGCATCACTTTGGCCAGCAGCAGTTTCTGCTGATTGCCTCCCGAGAGCTGGCCGGCCTGGATCGAAAGCGTGCGGACCCGGATGTCATACTCCCGAACAGCCGATTGTATGGAGCGCCCTTCCCTCTTGCGGTCCAGGCGCAGGCCGGGGTTGACCAGGTCGAGCGCCTGAAGCGTCAGGTTCGGTCCCAGCCCTTCATTGAGGAGCAGGCCCTTCCCTTTGCGGTCCTCGGTCAGGTAGACGAGGCCTGCAGCCATCATCGCGTTGACATCAGGCTTCGCGACTGATTTGCCGTTGAGCGAGATCGCGCGCGCCTGCGCGGGGCGCAGGCCCATCAGTCCTTCGATCATTTCCGTGCGGCCGGCCCCGATCATGCCGCCGATACCAAGGACTTCTCCCGGCCGGACACTAAAGGAGCCCGAGATCCTGCCGTGTTCGACGGACAGGTCCTCGACCCTTAGGACCGGTTCCGACGTGGTCGCCTCCCGCTTCGGCGGGTAGAGCATCGACAGCTCTCGCCCGACCATCAACTCGGCCATCTGGCGTTGATCAAGTGCCTGCGCCGACCAGGTGCCAATCATCTTGCCATCGCGAAGCACGGTGACGCGGTCCGCCAGCGCCTCGACCTCTTCCAGCCGATGCGAAATGTAGAGCACCGCCACACCCTGAGCGCGCAGGCTCCGGACGATGCCGAGCAATGCGTCGACCTCGTCGTTGGTGAGCATCGCCGTCGGTTCGTCCAGGATCACCACCTTGCGGTCGTCGAGCAGCGCGCGGGCGATCTGGACAAGCTGCTGCTGAGCCAGGGGCATGTCCCCTACCCGGAACGTTGGGCGCGCGAGGGAGCCGACGCGCGCCAGAACCTCGGCCGTGCGGCGATTCATCGTTCGGTCGTCCACCGCAAAGCCGCGGGACAACTCACGCCCGAGAAACAGGTTCTGTGCCACCGTGAGATCGGGGGCGAGCAGGATCTCCTGATGCACCAGGACAATCCCTGCATCCTCGGCCTGCACGGCATCGGCGAAGGCGACCGGCTTTCCGAACATCGACATCGTGCCGCCGGTCGGTGTGGCGTGACCCGAGAGAAGCTTCATCAAGGTGGATTTGCCGGCACCGTTCTCACCGATGATCGCGTGCACCTCGCCCGCACGGATCTCCAGCGTTACATCGCTCAGAACGGTGATCGGGCCGTAGGCCTTGGACAGATCCTCGGTGCGGAGCACCGGCGGTTCCTGCGCCCCGCCCGCGGCATCGGTTGGAGCGAAGGTCATTCGAAGGCCGCCGCAAGCCGATCCCGCGACCGTTCGATGTGATCGTACATCGCCTGGTAAGCGGCGTCCGCATCGCCGGCGCGGAACGCGGCGAGCAGGCGCTCGTGCTCCTCCAGCGCCTCCTGAGTGACGCGGCTGTGAAACATCAGGCGGAAGATGTGCAGGTGGATGTGCTGATCGTTCAGCGCCTGCCGGACGAATTCGTTGTCGGCGGCCTTCAGTATCTCGTCGTGAAAATGCGCATCCGCCCGGGCGAAACGGTAATAACGGCTGCGGCCGACAGGTTGTTCGTCCTTCTCCATGTCGGCGGCGGCGCTCTCGATCCGGTCGAGCGTTTCAGAGGTCAACTTGAGGCAGGCCTGCCGGGCGCTCTCCGGCTCGAGCATCAGTCGGAACCTATAGAGGTCGTCGAATTCCTTCTGAGTGAGTTGAGGCGAGGCGGAATAGCCGATCAAGTGCGCCTTCCGCACCAGGCCCTCGCGCTCCAGCCTCGTGAGGGCGTCGCGCACCGGCGTCTGGGAGACATTCAGCTCTCGCGCCAGCCGGTCGATGGGGATTCGAGCTCCCGGCGGGATCTCCAGCGACATGATGCGTTCGTAGATTTGTTCGTGAACGCTTTCGGAAATGCTCGAAGGCCGCACGAATCCGCCTTTGTGGTCGCGATCCGTCGTTACAGCCATCCGTCCCTCCCAATCAGCATTCTTGACAAGCCCAGTTTTAACACCGATAGGATATCAAATGTCAAATACAATATCATATACGATTTTGTTTGGGAGGGTTGGTGCTTGTTGGTTTCGGCCGGTCATCTTCGGGAGCTCGCGGAAAAAGCACTTCTTGCACAGAGGGTTACCCTCTCGAATGCCCGGATTCAGGCCGACCTCCTGATCGAAGCCGAGTTGCGGGGCTTGCCGTCTCATGGGGTCCAGAGACTGCCGCGCCTCGTTGCACGGTTGCGGGCCGGCCTCGCCCACCCGGCCACCTGCGGCGAGGCACTCAAGACTCGTTCTGGCGTCTTCACCATCGACGGACAACGCGGGCTCGGTCCGGTTGTCATGATGCACGCTCTGGAGCAACTGGCGGCGGTGGCGCCCCAGCAGGGCATCACACTGGCCTCGATCCGGAACGCAAATCACATCGGGATGCTCGCCTACTATGTCGAGGCCGCGGCCGCGCGGGGTTTGATCGGCATCGTGATGACCACCAGCGAGGCGCTGGTCCATCCGTATGGTGGAACGGAGGCGATGTTGGGAACCAACCCGATCGCCATCGGCATCCCGACTGGAACCGAGCCCTTCATCCTCGACATCGCGACCAGCCGCGTCTCGATGGGAAAGATTCATCACCACGCCCTGACCGGCACGCCGATCCCGGACGATTGGGCAGTTGATGCACAAGGTGACCGAACCACCGATCCCGAAGCGGCCAAGGCTGGGGCCATCGCGCCCTTCGGCGGAGCCAAAGGATATGGCCTCGGCCTCGGTGTGGAGTTGCTTGTCGCCGCGCTGGCCGGATCGGCCTTCGCACCCGAGGTGGGCGGCACGCTGGATGCAACCGACGTGGCGAACAAGGGCGACATCATCATTCTGATCGACCCTGCGGCAGGGGAAGGCACCGCCGCCGGGCTGGCAGCCTATCTCGACCGACTGCGCGCGGCGCGGCCCGCGGACTCTTCCAGGCCGGTGGCCGTGCCAGGCGACGGAATGCGGGCTCGCAGGGCCAGCGCGCTTTCCGTGGGCATCGACCTGCCGGACCCGCTGCATGACGAAATCCGAGCCCTCGCAGAAGGCTGAGGGCAAGCAACAGGAGACGAGATGACCTTATTCGGCACGATCAGAGCCCCGAGAGAATTGATCTTCGGCGCGGGCCAGCGCGAAGCCCTTGGGACGGTCGCTGCGAAACTCGGGCGACGGGCCCTGGTGGTGACCGATGAGCGGCTGACCGGCGACGCGGACTTTCGGCGCATGGTGGCACAACTCGAAGCCGCCGGACTGTCCGTCCGGGTCGATGGCTCGACCCTTCCGGACGTGCCTGTCGAAACCGCCGCCGCCAGCGCCGATGCGGCTCGTGATTTCGCACCCGACCTCGTGATCGGTGTGGGTGGAGGGTCCTGCCTCGATATGGCGAAATGCGTGGCCGTGCTGCTGACCCATGGAGGCCGGCCGCAGGATTATTATGGCGAGTTCAGGGTGCCCGGTCCGGTGATGCCGCTGATCGCGGTTCCGACCACCGCGGGCACCGGCTCCGAAGCGACGCCGGTCGCGGTCCTCTCGGATTCCGAGCGGCTGCTCAAAGTCGGGATTTCCTCGCCCTACATCATCCCGACCGTCTCGATCTGCGATCCGGATCTGACGCTGACCTGCCCGCCCGCACTGACCGCCATCGCCGGAGCCGATGCGCTGACCCACGCCATCGAGGCCTTCACCGCCATCCGCCGCGAACCGGTACCAGGCCTCGCGCAGGAACGGGTCTTCGTCGGGAAGAACGCGACTTCCGACCACTTCGCGCTGACGGCCATCGGATTGCTCTGGGACTGCCTGGAGACAGCCTGCACCGACGGGAGCAATGCCGAGGCGCGAGCCAGGGTGATGCTGGGAGCCACGACCGCGGGCCTCGCCTTCGGCGTTGCCGGCACGGCCGCAGCTCACGCGATCCAGTATCCGGTTGGCGCCCTCACCCATACAGCCCATGGGGCGGGGGTGGCCTGCCTGATGCCCTACGTCATGGCCTGGAACGCGCCCGCTATTGGACCGGAACTCGACCGGATCGCCGGAGTCATCGGTCTGCGAAACAGGTTCGAGGTCATCCCAGCCATCGCCGCGCTTTTCGATCGGATCGGCATACCCCGCACACTGCGCGACCTCGGGCTGGCCGAGGACCGGCTCGACTGGGTGGCCGAGCAGTCCTGCGGCATTGCCCGGCTGATCCAGAACAACCCGCGCCCGCTGCCACTCGAAGACATGCGGCGGCTGATCGGCGCGGCCTATCACGGCGAACTCACCGCACTCGAAACGAACTGAGGGAGACCCCAATGACATTCCACACCGCCTTCGCCGGCTATGCTGATCCCTCTCTCCACTCCGCAGGCCTATTCATAGGCGGGAAATGGGAAGCTGGCACCGGCGGCATCCCGGTGCTTGATCCCTCGACGGGGAATACAATCGGCGAAGTTCCCGATGCGGGGATCGACGACGCGTTACGGGCCGTGGACGCCGCCGAGGCCGCCGCTGAAAGCTGGCGCAACACGCCTCCCCGCGAGCGGTCGGAGATCCTGCGCCGCTGGTTCACCCTGATGACCGAACGCGCCGAAGAACTGGCTCTGCTGATCTCTCTCGAGAACGGCAAGGCACTGGCGGATGCGCGTGGAGAGGTGGCCTATGCCGCCGAGTTCTTCCGCTGGTATGCCGAGGAGGCGGCGCGGGTCAGCGGCGAATTCCGTCACACGCCCTCCGGCGTGCACAACATCCTCGTGGATCACGAGCCGATCGGGGTTTCCGTGCTCATCACGCCGTGGAATTTCCCGGCCGCGATGGCGACGCGCAAGATCGGCCCGGCGCTCGCCGCCGGCTGCACGGTGATCCTGAAGCCCGCTTCCGAGACCCCGTTGACCGCCTACGCGATGGCGCGGCTCGGCGAAGAGGCCGGTGTCCCACCTGGCGTGGTGAACGTGCTGACGACCACGAACCCCGGCCCCGTGACGGCGGCCATGCTGGCCGACCCGCGGGTCCGAAAACTTTCGTTCACCGGGTCGACTGGAGTGGGGCGCATCCTTCTTGCCGAAGCGGCGAAATCGGTGGTGAACTGCTCGATGGAACTGGGCGGCAATGCTCCCTTTGTGGTTTTCGACGATGCCGAGCTCGATGCCGCGCTCGACGGCGCGATGGTCGCCAAGATGCGCAACGGCGGAGAGGCCTGCACTGCGGCCAACCGGTTCTACGTGCAATCCGGCATCCACGACGCCTTCGTGGAGGGGCTGACGAAGAGGATGGCGGCGCTGAAACTGGGGGCGGGCTACGATCCAGAGACCCAGTGTGGCCCGATGATCACGACGAAAGCAGTGGAGAAGATCGACCGACTGGTGGCGGAGGCAAAATCGCGCGGGGCCCGGGCGACCACGGGAGGAGAGCCGATGGCTGGGAACGGCTATTACTATCCCCCGACCGTGCTGGAGAACGTGCCGACCGACGCCGCGCTGGCGCAGGAAGAGATCTTCGGCCCCGTCGCGGCTGTCTACTGTTTCGAGACCGAGGACGAGGCGATCCGGTACGCCAACGAGACCGAATATGGACTTGCGGCCTACGTCTATTCGCGAGACATCATGCGGGCGATGCGCGTCGGACGTAGGATCGATACCGGGATGGTGGGTATCAATCGCGGACTGATGTCGGACCCGGCGGCGCCGTTCGGCGGCACCAAGCAGAGTGGCCTCGGGCGCGAGGGCGGTGTGACGGGCATCCTCGAGTTCATGGAGCCCAAGTACTTCGCCGTCGAGTTCTGAGGCGGGAAAGGAAAGACCATGGCGGAGCGGGATCTCTACCGCAACCGGGACTTCATTCCCGATTTCGACGCGATCATGGCCGAGACGGAAGCGCGCAGCCGTGCGTTTGCCGAGCGGTCACGCGTCGAGCGAAACGTAAGCTACGGGCCGAGCCCCAGGCAGAGCTTCGACCTCGTCTTTCCTCCGGAGCCGGCACCCAATGCGCCCCTGCACATGTTCATCCATGGCGGCTACTGGCGCGCGGGCAGCAAGGAGGCACATACCCTCGTCGCCGCACCGGTGATTGCGGTCGGGGGAATCGCGGCGCTGGTCAGTTACGACCTGATGCCCGACCATCGGCTGGCCGAAATCGTCGCGCAAGTGCGCTCGGCGGCGCGACATCTCGTGGAGCTTGCGCCGGAGATTGGGGCTGATCCGGCGCGCTTCACCGTCAGCGGCCATTCCGCCGGCGCGCATCTGGCCACGGTTCTCGCTTCCAGGGCGCCAGGCGATGACCGGTCACCCGATGCACCGAACCTGCGTGGCATGCTTCTGGTGAGCGGCATCTACGATCTTTCCGGCATTCCCGGTTCCTTCCTCAAGGACGAGGCGAAAATGCGTGCCGACGAAGCGCAATCATGGTCGCCGCTGGCTGCCCGGCACACACCGGGCCCGCTGCGCATCATCACGCGAGGAGAGGAAGAGACGGCGCCGTTCCACGACCAGGCAATTGCCCTGAACTCCGTTCTGGCCCGCGAAGCGCAGAAAACGGAACTGCGGACCGAACCTGGCGTCAATCATCTGACGATAGTCTTCGAGCTTTCCAATCCGCAGGCCCCGCTCGGCCGAAGGCTTTCCGGATTGGTGGCGGCATCCTGAAGCTTTCGCCGGCGAAAACACCCACATTCATGCGGTCGTCAGGTGTTTCCACCCGACTGCAGAACTCTCTAGATCATTTCCTGTTTTGAATGCGCTAGGTCGCGTGCAGATGACAGGCTGTCTGCCGGCCCGGCGCAACTTGCCTCAAGACCGGCCTTTCCGTGCGGCACAAATCCGTGGAGTGCGGGCATCTCGGGTGGAAATGGCAGCCGGATGGCGGGTTGAGCGGCGAAGGAACCTCACCGGAAATGGGGTGGAAAGACCGCTTGCCCGAGCGCAGATCCGGCGCCTCGCTCAGCAGCGCGGCGGAATAGGGATGCAGCGGATTGGCGAATAGCTCCCTGGTTGGCGCCAGCTCGACCACCCGTCCCAGATACATGATCGCCACCCGGTCGCTGATGTGGCGCACCACCGACAGATCGTGGCTGATGAACATATAGGTGAGGTCCAGCTCTTCCCGCAGATCGATGAAGAGATTGATGATCTGCGCCTGAACCGACACGTCGAGGGCTGCGATGGATTCATCGCAAACCAGGAATTCCGGATTGACGGCAAGCGCCCGCGCGATCCCGACCCGCTGGCGCTGACCGCCGGAGAACTGATGCGGATACCGGTCCCGCAAGGACGGATCGAGGCCGACCCTGGTCAGCATCTCGACCGCATAATCGTCCTGCTCCTTCCGTGATATCAGCCCGTGGGCGACCGGTGCCTCACCGACAGCCTGGGCAATGCGCCTGCGCGGGTTGAGCGAGGAGAACGGATCCTGAAAGATCATCTGGACCGCCAGCACATAAGCTCTTTTCTCGCGCGCATTCATGGCCGAGAGCTTCTTGCCCTTCCAGACGATTTCGCCCTGCGATGCCTGATGGATACCGGCAACGGTCCGGCCGAGGGTCGACTTGCCGCAGCCGGACTCGCCGACGAGGCCCAGAACCTCTCCCTTGTCGATGGTCAGCGAGACGTCGCTGGTCGCCTGCACCCGGATCTCCCGATTGGTCGCTCCCATCAGGTTGGCCAGCTTTTCCGCCAGGTCGAGCGGGGTGACGAAAGTCTTGGAAACGTTCTGAACATCCAGAATCGCGGTCATGGCGCACTCTCTTTGGCAGCACCGCCGCTCTGGGCGGCGGTGTCGGCGCGAAGCGGATGGAAGCAGCGGCAGGCCCGGCCGCCTTCCATGCTGATCGGCGGCGCCGCAGAACAGGCATCGTCCTGGTAGGCGCAGCGCTCCTTGAAGGCACAGGCCTCACCGAGCTTCAGGAGAGACGGCGTCATTCCCGGAATCTGGAAAAGCCGCTGCCCGACCAGATGCTCTCCCGGCACCGATTTGATGAGGCCGCTCGTGTAGGGATGGCGGGGGCTCCGCAGAACGGCCTCGGCCGGACCGTTCTCCACGATCCGTCCCGCGTACATCACCGCGATCGTATCGGCCAGCCCCGCCACGACGGACAGATCATGGGTGATCCAGATCATCGCCGTTCTGTTTTCCCGGCAGAGCTTTTGGGCTTCCGCCAGGATCTGGCTCTGGATGGTCACATCCAGCGCCGTTGTAGGCTCATCGGCGACGATGAATTCAGGGCGGTTCAGGAAGGCGATCGCGATGGCCACCCGCTGGCGCATGCCGCCCGACAATTCATGCGGATAGCATTTCAACCGCTCTTCGGGCGATGGAAT
Source organism: Nitratireductor sp. ZSWI3 (assembly GCF_024655565.1). GTDB lineage: Bacteria > Pseudomonadota > Alphaproteobacteria > Rhizobiales > Rhizobiaceae > Nitratireductor. Next base: position 89,900 of record NZ_JANKOF010000005.1, read on the forward strand.
GCCCACCTGGGCAAGCCCGTCCCGCGCCCGCTGCCACGCTTCCCGGCGAGGCACCTTCTCATGCGCGCGGATCGCCTCGATCATCTGCGTCTCGATCCGCAGGACAGGGTTGAGGGTCATCATCGGATCCTGGAAGATCATCGACGCCCTGCCTCCCCGGATCCTGCGCAACGCGGCCTCCGGCTTGCCTATGAGCTCCTCCCCGGAAAGCTTGATCGAGCCACCGACGATCCTGCCGGGTTCGTCGACAAGCCCGAGGATCGAAAACCCGGTGATCGACTTGCCGGAGCCGGACTCACCGACAAGGCCAAGGATCTCGCCGGCATTCACGGACAGGGAGATATTGTCCACCGCCTTCACGACCCCGGCTCTGGTGAAGAAATGGGTCTGAAGGTTGTCGATGCTGAGGACGGGATTGGTCATTTCGCCAACCTTGGATTCAGAACGTCGCGGAGCTGATCACCGACGAGATTGATGCAGAAGACGGTGAGAAGGAGCGCAACGCCGGGAAAGATGCTGATCCAGTATTTACCGGACAGCATGTATTCGAAGCCGTTGGAAATCAGGATTCCGAGGGACGGCTCCGTTTGCGGCAGCCCGATACCGAGAAACGACAGGGTCGCTTCCAGCGCTATGGCGTGGGCCGTCTGGATGGTGGCGACCACGATCAGCGGCGACAGGCAGTTGGGCATGATCTGCCCGAAGAGGATGCGGCGGGGAGACAGGCCGAGATTGCGGGCGGCCTCCACATATTCCTTGCTCCGTTCCGACAAGGCCGTGCCGCGCACGGTGCGGGCATAATAGGCCCATTGCACCGCGACCAGCGCGACGATGATCTTGTCGACACCCTTGCCCAGGGCCGCGACCAGCATCAGCGCGATGAGAATGGCCGGGAAAGAAAGCTGCAAATCGACCAGACGCATGATCAGGGTCTCGACCCGACCGCCGGCATAGGCCGCCGTCAGGCCGACGGCCGTGCCGATCACCATTGCGATGAGGCCGCTGAGAACGCCGACCATCAACGAGATCCGCAGGCCGTAAAGCATGGCGCTGTAGAGATCGCGGCCGGCCCCGTCGGACCCCAGCCAGAACGTATACCCGGCAAACGCCTCCTCTCCGGGAGCCATGCGCGCATCAAGAACATCCACCTGAGCAAGATCGTAGGGATTTTGCGGTGTGATCCACGGGGCGATAATGGCCAGGACGATGATGACGACGAGGACGACGAAGGCAAGCGTGGCCACCTTGCTGTCCAGATATCGGGAAAGAAAGACGCCGAATGGCGTGTCCCGGAAACGCGGCTTGGCGGCGTTCGAAAGCTGATCGCTCACGACTTGGCTCCCGTCAGGCTGACGCGCGGATCCAGAAGCGAGTAGATCACGTCGACGACGAGATTGATCGCCACGAACAGGAACACGACGATCATCAGGTAGGCGACGATGACGGGACGGTCCAGTTGCAGCACGGAATCGATGAGGAGCTTGCCCATGCCGGGCCAGGCGAAGATCGACTCGGTCACCACCGAAAAGGCGATCAGCGATCCGAATTCCAGGCCGAGCACGGTGATCACCGGGATCATGATGTTCTTTAACAAATGCGCCCAGACAATGCGCCCGAAGGACAGACCCTTGGCGCGGGCGAACTTGATGTAGTCCTGCTGCATGACCTCGCGGGTTCCGGCCCGGCTCAGGCGGATGACCATGGACATCTTCAGGAGCGCCAGATTGGTTGCCGGCAGGATAATGTGCTTGAGGCCGTCCAGAGTGAACAGGGAACTATCGATCCCCAAAAAGGAGCCGACCTCTCCGCGCCCGGTCGACGGCAGGAGTTGCAGCTGCACGGAAAAGAACATGATCAGCATGATCCCGACCCAGAATGTCGGCAGGGAAAAGCCGAAGATCGAGGCGGCCATGATGACCTGCGAAACGCGGGACTTCGGCTTGATGCCGCTGTAGACACCGAGCGGAATTCCGAAGAAGACCGCGAGAACCAGCGCGCAGACCGCGAGTTCCATGGTCGCCGGCAGGCGCTCCAGGATCAGACCGACAGCCGGTTGGCCGAAGATGAACGATGTGCCCAGATTGCCCTGCACTGCGCCCTTCAGGAACAGCCAGTATTGTTCCACGATCGGGCGGTCCAGACCGAATTGCTGGATCACCCGGGCGATTTCCGCCTGATCGGCCTCCGGGCTGACAAGCATATGCACCGGATCGCCAACCAGATTGACCCCGAAGAAGACAATGGTGGCCATAAGGAGCACGACGACCGCGCTTTGGCCGATGCGGCGGATGAGAAACGCTAGCATGGCTTTCCGTTTGAACAGGCCTTCCCGGAAATGCCCGGGAAGGAGGTGCCGTCCGGCGCATCGGCTTGAAAATCGGAATCGATCTCGGAAAGCACGATGCGCAGTTTCAAAGGCTTACAGCGTCCTTGTGTAGCGTCCAGATGGACGCACGGCGCTGCAATGGGAGGAGCTATTCCCTGGTCACACCCATGGCCAAGGTAAATTCATCGGTGCGCGGCTGGTAGGTCAGGCCCGAGCGGGTCGCCCAGGTGTTGACCTGGAAGTGCAAGGGAATGATCGCCAGCTCTTCGATGGCCATTTCCGTCGCTTCCGCCAGCAGCGCCTCGCGCGCTTCGTCGTCAACCGTGGAGAGCGCTTGCTCGATCTTTGCATCGATCTGCGGACTGGAATGACGGCCCCGGTTCGAGGCGCCGAAGCCGCGTTCGTTGTCAAAGGTGTGGATCAGCGACTTCAACGGAGAGGAGGCTTCACCCGAGCCGGCGCTCCAGCCTGCCAGGATGAGGGAAAACTCGGGCAGACCTCCTTCGGCGCCGGAAGACGCACGCTGGAAGAAGACTGTCCGCGGCATGGTTTCCACATGCATCTTCAGGCCGGCACGCGTGAACATCTGGCCGATCGCTTCCGCGATCTTGGCGTCGTTGATGTAGCGGTCGTTCGGGCTGTGAATCGTGAGCTCGAACCCGTCAGGATAACCCGCTTGCGCAAGGAGTTCCTTGGCGCCTTCCAGATCATATCCCTCGACCTCGAGCTTGTCGGAGGCACCAAAGAAACCCTCGGGCAGCAATTGACCGGCCGGAATGGCGACCTTTTCCATCACGCGCTCGACAATGGCATTGCGATGAATGGCTTTCGAAAGCGCCTTGCGCACGCGCGCGTCAAGCAGCGGATTCTTGATGGCCGAGCCGTCCTTGCCCTTCGCGAACGGAGAGTTCTCGCGGAACTGGTCCATGTGAAGGTAGATCACGCGGTTGGAACTGCCCTGCCAGAGCGAGACCTTGTCCCCATCGGAGCGCTTCAGGGCCTCGATGTCACTGGTCGGAACGCCATCGATGGCATCCACGTCACCGGCCAGCACGGCTGCGACACGGGCCGGAGCCGAGGGGATCGGCCTGAACGTCACCTTGTCCCATTCCGGTGCGCCACCCCAGTAATCGGCATTCCCCGTGACCTCGATCTTGCCTCCGGGCACATAGGACTTGAACTTGTAGGGACCGGTACCGATCGCCGCCTTACCGGAGTTGAAGTCGGCGGTGGTCGCCGCATCCTTGATGCTGTCCGAAACGATCGCGATCTGCGAGATCTCGTTCGGCACGAGCGGGTATGGCGCTTCCGTCTTCACATGGATCGTGAAGTCGTCCACCTTCACCAGCGTCTTGCCGCTGGTGTACGTCCCCATGCTGGAAGGTGAGTTCGGAACGTTGGGTGCACGCTCGAAGCTGAAGATCACGTCATCGGCGTTGAAATCCGTGCCATCGTGGAACTTGACGCCCTCGCGGAGCCTCACTTCCCACGTGGTGTCGTCAATCGGCTTCCAGGATACGGCCAGGGCGGGATAGAGGTTCTGCACCTGATCCTGGCCGATCAGCGTATCGAAGATATGCCGGCTCAGCGCGTGGTTCGGCGTCAGGTTGTGGTAGTGCGGGTCGATGGAGGTCGGCTCCGAGGCGAGGCCGATGGTGAGGTCCTCCGCATATGCAGCGCCTGTAAGCAGGCCCACTGCTACCGAGGTAGCTGCTAAATACTTTCTCATTGGCATGAATCCCCTTTTTGGAAGTTTTTTTATTCGTGTTTTTGAAGGGAACACCGTAGCAATTCATTATGCGATGAGAAGTCGAAAATCTATGCATTTACATCATAGAGCTAGACCGACTCTCGTTCTTGGCAAGCTCCTCGAGTTCAGCAAGGATCGGGCACGTGAGGAATAACTGGCATTCCATTCGAGAGTATGAGGTATTAAGGGCGATGATTCTGTCCGGAACGACGATTTCGGCAGCAAAACGGCTTGGCATATCCCAATCCGCTGTAAGCAGGTCCCTTGCAAGCCTCGAATCAAGGCTTGGAAATTCCTTGTTTGTACGATCCGGCGGCCGGCTGATACCCACTGCGGAAGCAGTTCATCTTAACAAAAACCTGGACACGTTGTTTCAGGCCCTCGCCGGGATCGAAGGCAGGGACGAAAACGCCGACAAGGAGAAGGTTCTGCGGATCGGCGCTCCTCCAACGATGGCACACCGCTTTCTGCACTCCCGCGTCGTCGCCTTCATGCAAGCTCAACCCCAATACCGCGTCCTGTTTGAAATCTGCGATTCCGATGCCCTGCTTCTGAGGATCGCCGAAGAGCGCCTCGACATCGGCGTCTCCGACCTGTTGTCCCGGCACGCAGGTGTGAAAATGACGCCTTTCCGGCGCTCGAAGATGGTCTGTCTCCTGCCGGAAAAGTCTCCGCTGACACAGCTGGACGTCATCTCCCCCGCACAACTGAAGGACGTTCCGCTCATCGCGCCGATCAAGCGCCACAGCCTCCGCGGTCATGTGGACAGGATGTTCTCCCGCGCCGGGATCACGCCCCGGATTGCCGCCGAAGCCGCCACCGTGGTGACCATCGTCGAGCTGGTCAGGGCGGGCCTTGGCGTTGCCTTCATCAATCCCTTTCCGATCGCCCTGTCCGAGCCGGAGGGCGTCTGCTTCCGCCCCGTGGACCCGGAAATTGAATATCGCACCTGCTTCCTGACCCCGGTCGGCGCCGCCATGGGCGCTGGAACCCGGTCCTTCATGCGCTTCGTGCGGCGCGGCGGCCGGGATGACCCATGGTCGCAACCCATTACCTGAACGAGAATGCCAAACGAACCCTGCACTTCCTTTGAGAATTCTCCTGCACCGCTGCAGAAGCTCGTCGCTTTCGACACGGCCGGCAGCAGTCGACCGTTCAGGCAAAAGGCCCGTTCCAGCAAAGGTATGTCATGAAGAACTCAGAACGCATTTGGGATAATGTCGAAACGCACAAGGATGACCTGATCGGTATGAGCGACCGGGTGTGGGGCACGCCGGAACTGCTGTACGGCGAATTCGAATCCGTGGCCGAGCATACGGCAATGCTGAGGCAAAAGGGTTTTGCCGTTGAGGAGAACGTGGCCGGCATTCCGACCGCAGTCACCGGCATTGCCGGTGAAGGAGGCCCGCTGATCGCGTTCCTCGGCGAATACGACGCCCTGCCGGGACTCTCCCAGGTTGCGGGGCTTGCCGAGCCCAAAGAGCTTGAGAACGGCGGCAACGGACATGGCTGCGGCCACAACCTTCTTGGCGGCGCTGCCCTTCTGGCGGCTGTCGCGCTGAAAGACTGGCTGGAGGAAACCGGAACCCCGGGGCGGGTGATGTATGCGGGCTGCCCGGCGGAAGAAGGCGGCGGCGCCAAGAGTTTCATGGCGCGCGAGGGTGTGTTCAAGGACGTCGACATCGCCCTGACCTGGCATCCTGGCAACATGACCCATGTGGATGACATGCTGAGCCTTGCCAACACACGCATCGATTTCACCTTCACCGGTCGCCCGAGCCATGCCGCCGCTTCTCCCCATCTCGGTCGCAGTGCGCTCGATGCCGCGCAGCTCATGTGCGTCGGCGTCAACTATCTGCGCGAGCACATGCCGGATTCCGACCGCATCCACTATGCCTATCTGGATACGGGCGGCACGGCGCCGAATGTCGTCCATGGCACGACCACTGTGCGTTACGTGGTGCGCTCCCGGTCCCTCTCCGGGATGCGCAGCCTGATAGAACGTGTCAAGAAATGCGCCGAAGGCGCCGCGATCATGACCGAAACCAAGGTGGAATCGAAGGTTCTGACCGCTGTTTCCAACATGCTCGACAACCAGCCCCTCGCCAGGGCGATGCGGCAGGCCATGGACACGCTCGGCGGTGTGCCGTTTGACGATCGGGACGCCGAATTCGCCAGGCAGATCCGCGCAACGCTTTCCCCGGAGGAAATCGCGGCCGCCTACACCGCCCTCGGTCGGAATCCCGAGCCGGATGAGGTTTTGTGCGATTACATCACCGACTATGTGCCCGGCTATACGCCCATGATGGGCTCCACCGACGTGGCCGATGTATCCTGGCAGGTTCCCACCATTCAGGCGCGGGTCGCGACCCACGCTGTCGGAACCACACTCCACACCTGGCAGGCAACCGCGCAAGGCAAATCCGGCATCGCCCACAAGGGCATGGTCCACGCCGCCAAGATCCTGGCTCATACCGCAGTCAAGACCCTCACCGACCCGACGCTTGTTTCCGAGGCCAAGGCCTATCATCGGGCCCTGCTGGAAAAGGATCCCTATGTCTGCCCGATTCCGGCGGACACAATGCCGCCGCTGAAACCGCGTCCAGCCAGCAAAATGGCCCCTGCAGCAGCCTGACCCCAGGCATCGCCGAGCACGGAGACTTCAACACGGCTTGCCACGCCGGAGAAGGCAAGCATCGAGGATGCGCGTGCCGGAGATGGCCCGTCTCGATATAAATTCGACGCGCCATGTCGGAACCAAAGCGCCTCGTTCGTCCTATTGGTGTCAGCAACAGGAGAGAAACGATGAGTGCGCTTAGGACAAAGGCTTCCTCGGCCATCGTGGCGGTGAGCGATATCGAACGGGCACGGCGCTTCTACAGCGACACGCTGGGCCTCGAACTCAAGGAAGAAGGGATGGAGGGCGTGCTGGTCTACAAGACCGGGGCGACCTATCTCGTCGTCTACCCTTCCGAATTTGCCGGCACCAACAAGGCCAACGCCGTGGTGTGGGACTGCGGCGACGACATAGACGCCATCGCTGCCGATCTGCGCGCCAAGGGCGTGAAGTTCGAACACTACGAGATGGACGGCGTGACCTTCAAGGATGGCATCCACGACGCGAACGGGTTCAGGATGGTCTGGTTCAAGGATCCCGACGGCAACATCCTGCATCTGAACAGTGCGTGAGCCATGTTCCCGGTCCGCGCCGGAAAAGATCGCCGCCGCAAGCAGGAAAGATGAGAAAAGATGCCTGAACCGTTGATCATATGGACCTATGACTGGGTGCCCGGAGGACAAGGCAGCCCCCGTGGCCACGTCCGCGACATCCGATTGCGTTGGGCCTGCGAAGAGGCGGGTCTCGACTACGAAGTTCGATCCGTCAGCTTTCATAAGCGCGGTCCGGAGCATTTTTCGCGCCAGCCCTTCGGCCAGGTGCCGTTCCTCGAAGACGACGGGATTGTCATCTTCGAGAGCGGCGCCGCGCTCCTGCATCTTGCCGGCAAGAGCGAGGTGCTGATGCCGCGCGACCGTGTCGGCGCGGCCGACACCCTCCAATGGATTGTCGCCGCGCTGAATTCGATGGAGATGGTGACGGTGCCGTGGTGGTTCATCGGCCTGACGGTCGATAAGGACAATCCGCTCGAAGCCTGGCTGACCTCGCGGCTGCACCATCTCGAGACGGTGCTGTCCGCGCGGGAATGGCTGGCCGCCGGGCGTTTCACCGCTGCCGACCTCCTCATGGCGGACGTGCTGCGCGTTCCGGCGGTCCGCAGGTTCGGAACGTTTCCGGCGCTCGGCGCCTATGTCGAGCGTGTCTGCGCCCGCCCGGCCTTCAAGAAAGCGAGAGAGGACCAGATGGCGCATTTCGCCGCGGCGGACGTTGAGAGCGAGAACGCACAGTGAGCCTATAGGCCCGAAACGGCTGCCGGGTCTCAGACCAGCGCGCCTTCAGGTGCGGTGGACGAGCCCAGTATGGCGGTCAGGCTCTGCAAGGCTTCCGACAGCTTGCGCCGATCCTGCACGGCTCCCAATGCAATGCGGACCGCTTCGGGCGCATCTCCGTCGATCGCGAATTCGGCCGCGCCGCTGACGGCCAACCCGCGCCGCTGCGCCTTCTCCACGATCGCCGCGGCGCTTTGCCCTTCATCGAGCGGCATCCAGACATGAAAACCGGAGCCATGAGTGGCCACCGACGGCAGAATGCCCCCCGCCAACACCTGCCGTGCCTCGGCTTCGCGTCGAACGCCCCGGGCGATCTCTTGGGCGGTACCGTCCCTGATCCATTCGGCGGCAAGGCCGGTCATCAGTGGCGGGGCCATCAGGGTGAGGCTGCGCAGATGCCGCGCGACATTTTCCAGCGCCGCGCCATCGGGCACGGCGAGGAACGCCGTGCGCAGAAACGGCGAGATGCATTTGGCGAGCGTCGCGATGTGGATCGTGATCTCGGGTGCGAGCGCGAGAAATGACGGCACGGGTCGTGGCAGCAACGGGCTGTAGGGATCGTCCTCGATGAGGGTCAGGCCCATCCGGCGCGCCACATCAATCAGATCGCAGCGGCGGTGTTCCGGCATGACCAGCGTCGTGGGGTTGTGCAGCGTGGGATTGAGATAGACGAGCCGCGCGCCGTGCCGGCTTGCCGCCTCTTCCAGCCGGTCGGGACGCATGCCGTGCTCGTCGGCCCCGACAGCGGCGGGGCGCCTGTTCATGGCCTTTGCGAGTGCGATGAAGCCGGGATAGGTCAGCCGGTCGGCGAGCACTGTCTCGGCATCGCGCGTCGCCGTCATCATCACCGCCGCGAGCAGCGACTGCGCGCCCGCGCCGACAGCCACCCGGCCGATCGGCAGCCGTGGACCCGCCCTCTCGAGCCACAGCGATCCCGCCGCCCGTTCGACGGGGGATCCCGGCCCCGGGTGATAGGACAGGAGCGCCTCCGCGCTCGACCGCTTCAGCAGTCCATCGATCCCGCTCTTGATCAGCGCCGGCAGGTTCACGCCGGCCGGCGCCGGCGGGATGTTCATCGACAGGTCGAGGATCGGCTCCTCCGCTGCGCCGGGTGTCACGAAAGTGCCTCTTCCCGGAGCCGCGTCGATCAGGTTGCGGCGGCGGGCTTCGGTGAAGGCGCGGGTGATCGTGGTCAGATCGACGCCGAGCCGCTGCGCCAGCTCACGCTGCGGCGGCAGGCGGTCGCCTGGCTGCAGAAGGCCGTTGGCACGCGCCTCGGCCAACGCCTCGGCGATGCGCAGATAGAGCGGTCCCCCGCCCTCCCTGAGATCAGGGAGCCATTGCCTGTCCGACTGCGCGCTCATGGGACTCTCCAAATCGGAAGCCATACAATTTGTCGCATTGTATGCTTACACAAAGGATACTTATATGCAGCCTGGGTAGCAACGGTTCCGTGCTGCGGCACGGCGAAGCGCCGGCAGTTCAAAGGAGAGACGACCATGCCGAACGATAGCGCACAGTGGCCTCCACTCGAGCCCTGGCGGGTCGGCATACGCGGCAGGTGCCCGCGTTGCGGGCAGGGACGGCTGTTCAGGGGCTTCCTGGCACTCGCGCCGGACTGCGAGGTTTGCGGCCTCGACTATGCCTTTGCCGACCCGGCCGATGGTCCGGCCTTCTTCGTCATCTGCTTCGGCTGCGTGCCTTCGGTGTTCTTCGCCGTTTGGGCCGAGATCACGTATGAGCCGTCTATGTGGTTCCACGTCCTCGTGTCCCTGCCCGTCGCCCTTTTGACCTGCATACCGCTGCTGAGACCCCTGAAAGGCTGGCTCGTTGCAAGTCAGTTTCATCACAAGGCCGAGGAAGGGAAGCTGGTCAGGCAGGAAGAATAGACCTTCGCGATCCTTGCCCGACCGACCATAGATCTCAGGTCGATGCCTGCTGGCTGCCCGCGACCACGAGCAACAGATGGTGTGGCGCCGGCGGCGGCGTTGCCGGATCGCGAGCATCATCCAGGGCGGCGCGGTTATCGACCTGCTTTCCCGCCGATGTCGAGAAACCCTCCCGCAAAGCCCGTTTTCGGGAAGGCGGCAATGCCCGGCGCAGGTCAGGGTCCCGTAATGGCCCGTTCTACTCGCCGGTCCAGCGGATGCGGTTGAGAAACAGGTTCTCGTTGGCGAGCGGCGTGAACTCCACCCCATCCGCCACGCCGTAGATCACCGACGCCTGATAAAGCGGGACGACGTAGTTGTTGCGCGCAACGATCTCGCTGACCTTTTTGTAGAATCCCAGGCGCTCGTCGGCGTCGATCGTCGAGCGCGCCGCATCGAGAGCCGCATCGAGCTCCTCGTCCTTGACGTTGGCCCAGCCGCTGGACGAATGCAGGATCGGATACATGATCCCGTCGGCGTCCTGGCAGCCACAGCTCCAGCGGCTGAACGCCGATTGCGGGATGGTCTGCGGCCCGGACTGCATCTGCTGCAGCCAGTTGCCCATGTCGGTCATCTCGATTTCGGCATTGAGGCCGACATCGCTCAGCATCTGCTGGATCGCCTGGACGATGCGCTGGTCGTAGACAGGCGCGGTCAGGATCTTGAACCCGGTCTTGGCCGGGTCCCCGACCTCGGCCAGAATTTCCTTCGCCTTCTCGGGGTCGTAGCCCGGCCCCTCCATGCCCTCGACAAAGCCGAAGGCGGCCGGCGAGACGAGCTGAGACACCGGCGCCTCGTAACCGCCCAGTATTCCCTCCACGATGCCTTCCTTGTCGAGCGCGTGGGCGATCGCCAGGCGCACGCGCTCATCGTCGAGCGGTGCCTTGGTCACGTTCATGGCGAAATAGGCGACACGCTCAGTGCGCGCGGCGAGAACCTTGCCGACGCCGCCGCTCTCGACCTGCGCGGCCAGATCGCTGTCGATGTTGGTGACGATGTCGCTGGTTCCCGACTGCAGGTTGGCCACGCGCGTCGCCGCGTCGGGAACGGCCCGGAAGGACGCCTTCGCAAATGCTCCCTTCTGGCCCCAATAATCGTCGTTGCGCGCCAGGATCACCTCGACGCCGCGGTTCCAGCTTTCGAATTTATAAGGTCCCGAGCCGACCGGATTGGCGTTGAACTCGTCCTTGGAGACGGCCTCCACCACATGCTGCGGCACGATGGAGAGCTTGGTGAGCTGCGCCAGCAGAACCGGGTACGGCCCGTCGGTGGTCAGCACGACGGTCGTGTCGTCCCTGGCGACGGCATCGATGATGCCGTTGAACTGGCCGAGCTGCGGGCTGGCGAAATCCGGGTCGGTGATGCGCTTGACGCTGAACACGATGTCGTCCGCGGTCAGCTTCTCGCCGTCGTGAAAGGTGACGTCGTCGCGGATCTTGAACTGGATCTCGGTGTCCGAAAGATACGCCCACTCCATCGCGATCTGGGGCGCAAAGTCTCCCTCGTCGTCACGGGTGACGAGATTGTCGAAAATGTTGCGATAAACGTTGAAGCTGTCGGGATTCCACTGCAGATGCGGATCGAGCGAATTCGGCTCGCCGACGAAGTCGATGACGATCATGTCCTTTGCCGCCGCCGCCGCCGTGATCGGCGTCGAAAGCGGCAGCGCCGCGAAGGCGGCGGCGACGAAAAACTTTCTCAGTCCCATTGATCTGATCCTTCCCACTCTTTTCTGTTTCCCCGAGCGCTCTCTTTACGGGCGATGTCCTGGCGTCTGATAATCTCTATCTGACATCCTAGAAATTCTTCTTGTCACCTCACAATGCCGATCTTTTCACGCATGCCAGGATCGCGCAACAGGATTCGCGCCAAGCGGGAGACATGGCCACCGGCCTCGTTCCTTCATGAAAAGAGCACAAGGAAACGCTTGACTGGCAAGGCATCGGCCTGAAATATGCAGGCAACAACGTGTTCTCGCGCCCGGCGGCCCTTGACTCCCGGAAGACGAGCCCGCGCGATGCTCATGCTTGCATCGACACCTAATGGAGATGTCGATACATAAATCTGAGAGGTCAGATCAGAATGCTGGATCAAGACGCCTACGCCTCCCCCACACCGCCGCAAGGCAAGGGAGAGGCTGCGGAACGCGCGCTGCGCAACGCCATCGTGCATTGCGTCCTGGCACCGGGCGAGCGGCTTTCCGAGGTCGAGCTTGCGCGTGAATTCGACCTCGGGCGGGGCGCCGTGCGCACTGCGCTGGCGCGCCTTCAGGCAAGCGGTTTCGTCTCTTCCGCCGCGCGCAGCGGCTGGTCGGTCGCGCCGGTCTCGGCGAGCGAGATCAGGGAATTGTGCGCCGCCCGCCGCCAACTCGAGCCGCTTCTGTGCAACGTGACGCTCGGCGAGCGCGAGACGGCGCATCTGCGCAACCTGGCCGAGATGCACCTGGCGCTCACGCATCGCCAGGAGATCGGCGGCGACATACTGTCGACCGTACGGCGCTGCGAGCGCGACATTCTGGAATGCCTTTCCGGCCGGCTGGGCATGCCCATCGTAGCGGGCTGGCTGGCGGATCTGTGGGACCGCTCGGCCCGCCTGGTCAACTTCTTCGAAGCCAGCGGGCCCGTGCGGCTCATGCCGGCCGATCGCGCCCGCTTCGTCGAGGCGCTCCTCGACGGACGCAAGGCGGATGCCGGCCAGCACCTCGCCTCGGCAAACGGCGCGCTGGAGGTCTATCTGCTCGACCGCTTCCTCGAATCGGGGGCCAAGGTCGGCGCGGCGAAGTCGCGCAGAACGGCGGACAGAGACACGCCGATCCACACGCAACCAGGCAAGTCAACTCCGGGAATAAGGACAGTTTGATGATCAAGCTCAAGCATCGTTCAATCGGCTTCGCTCTCGGCCTGGCGCTCGCCTGCTCGCCGCTGGCACTCGAGAGCGCCATGGCAAAGGACCTTCTGGTCATCGACCTGGTCAACGAGCCATCGTCGCTGGATCCGCACCGCCAGTGGAACCCCGACAGCTACTATGTCTACCGCAACATCTTCGACAACCTGCTCACGCGCAACGACGCCGGCGAGATCGTGCCGCAGATCGCCACCGAGTGGCGCAACGCGTCGGACACCGAGGTCGTCTTCACCATCCGCGACGACGTGACCTTCCATAACGGCGAGAAACTGACGGCGCAAGACGTCGCGTTCAGCATCAACCGCATCATCGACCCGGACTTCGGCAGCCCGCAGCTCGGCCAGTTCAACAAGATCCTGTCGGCAGAGGCCACGGGCGACCATGAGGTCACCCTGACCACCGACGGCGCCTATCCGGTGCTGCTGGCGCAGCTCGTCAAGCTGTCGATCGTGCCGAAGCACGTGGTCGAGGCCGTCGGCAACGATGCCTTCAACGAAAGCCCGGTCGGCTCGGGACCTTACAAGTTCGGCGAATGGAAGCGCGGCGTGTCGGTGCGCCTCGACCGCAACGACGACTATTGGGGCGACAAGGGCGCCTTCCCGGTCGCCGAATTCCGCGCCGTGCCGGATGCGGCGACTCGCGTCGCCAACCTGCAGGCGGGCGAAACGGACCTCGCGGTGACCCTCGATTCCGATCTTGCCGCCCAGCTCGAGGGCTCGAGCACGGCAAAGGCGCTGTCGGTGCTGACCGAGCGCATCGGCTATATGAAGCTGAACCCGGCGCGCACGCCCTTCGACGACAAGCGCGTGCGCCAGGCGGTCGCCCAGGCGATCGACAAGGAAGGCATCGTCGAAGGCCTTCTCGGCGGTTATGACGCGCCGGTCTCGCAGATGGCGACGCCGTCGCACTTCGGCTTCGTCGAAGGCATCGAGGGCTATCCCTACGATCCGGACGCGGCGCGCAAGCTCGTCGAGGAAGCCGGCGCCACCGGCAAGACCATATCGTTTGCCACCTCGCCGGTGTTCGACCAGCGCATCGTGCAGGCGCTGGCCCAGATGATCAACGATACGGGCCTTGTTGCCGAGATCGAGCTCACCGACATGGCCACCTATCTCCAGCGGGTGCAGAGCGAGCCGGAAAACCAGCCTTATGCGGCCTTCGGGCGCTGGTCCTGCGCCTGCCAGGATGTCGACGGCGTCCTGCATTCGTTGCTTCATTCGTCGAGTTCCTGGTCGTCCCTGCGCGACCCGGCGGTCGACACGCTGCTCGACAAGGCCCGCAACACGCTCGACGAGGAAGAGCGCCTGGCAGCCTATGCCGAGGTCAGCGCCTACGTCGCCAGGGAAGTGCCGCTGGTGCCGCTCTACCAGGCGGCGATCATCTATGGCGCGGCCGAGCAGCTCGATTGGCAGCCGACGGCCAACGAGAGCATGTTCCTCAACCGCATGAGCTGGTCCGACTGACCGGCAACGACGAGGCGGCCCGCAGGGCGCGGGCCGCGCAGCAACCCGAAAGGCAGCCTCTCACGTGTCGGCCTTCTTTCTCAAACGCATCGTGCAGGCGCTGGTGGCCGTGATCGGCGTGATGACGCTGGTCTTCTTCCTCCAGCGCCTGACCGGCGATCCGGTACTGCTGCTCGTGCCGCAGAATGCCACGCAGGCCGATATCGATGCGATGCGCGTCTCGCTCGGCTTCGACCGGCCGCTGATCGTCCAGTATCTCGATTATATGGCGCAGCTGCTCCGCCTCGATTTCGGACGCTCTTATGTTCAGAACGTGCCGGTGTGGACGCTGATCTCGAGCCGCCTGCCCTACACGCTGATGCTCGCCGGCGGCGCGCTGGTCGTCGCCTTCGGCATCGGCATCCCACTCGGCGTGCTGATGGCGGTGCGCCGCGGCAAGGCGGAATCGAAGCTGATGATGGGCTTCGTGCTCGCCGGTCAGTCGATGCCCACCTTCTGGAGCGCCATCCTCATGATCATGGTGTTCGCCGTCTGGCTCGGCTGGCTGCCGCCCTCCGGCGCGCGCAGCGGCGTCAGCCTGATCATGCCGTCGATCGCGCTCGGGCTTTTATCCATGGCCACCTTTGCCCGCGTCGCCCGCACGGCGGTGCTCGACGAACTGGAGAAGGAATATGTTCGCACGGGCCACGCCAAGGGATTGCCGATGACGCGCATCGTCATGCGCCACCTGCTGCGCAACGCGGCGATCCCGGTGGTCACCGTCGCTGCGCTCGAAATCGCCAACCTGCTCGCCGGCGCCGTCATTGTGGAAACCGTCTTCGCCTGGCCGGGACTGGGCCAGTTGACGGTGCAGGCGATCAACGCGCGCGACTTCATGGTGGTCCAGGGCGTCGTGCTGCTCGGCGCGATCACCGCCATCACGCTGAACCTGATCGCCGACCTGCTCTACAGCCTGATCGATCCCCGCATCCGCCTGGAGGCGAACGCATGAGCGGCACCGCTGCCACGCCGGCACGCGCAGCGGCGGGACGCCGCCCCCTTCCCTGGGCGGTCGCCCCCTTTGCCGCGATCCTCGCCGCGCTGGTGTTGATGGCGCTGCTCGCCCCGCTTGTCGCGCCGATGGATCCCAACACCCAGAACCTGCTTGCCCGTCTCAAGGCGCCCGGTCATGAGGCGCGCGGCCTCATCTATCTCCTGGGATCCGACGAGCTCGGCCGCGACGTGCTGAGCCGCGTCATCTATGGCGCGCGCATCTCACTCCTCGTGGCCTTCGCCTCGGTGATCCTGTCGGGCGTCTTCGGCAGCATCCTGGGCATGGTCGCGGCCTTCCGGCGGGGCTGGGTCGAGACGATCATCATGCGCCTCGTCGACATCGTGCTCTCTGTGCCGGCGATCCTGCTTGCCATCATCACCGTCGCGATCCTGGGGCCAAGCCTCTACAACGTCGTCATCGTTCTCGCACTGACCCGCTGGCCCCGCTATGCGCGCGTGGCCTACGGCCAGACGCTGTCGGTTGCCAACATGCCCTATGTGCGCCTGTCGCGCTTCATGGGCGCCGGCTGGTTTCGCCTGTTGTCACGCCACGTGCTGCCGAACATCGCCGGGGCGTTGATCGTCGTCGCCACGCTGGAATTCGGCCTGATGGTGCTCTTCGAGGCCGGGCTGTCCTTCCTCGGGCTGGGCGTCCAGCCGCCGACGGCGAGCTGGGGCGCGATGCTGTCGACGGGCCGTAACTACATCGCCAATGCCTGGTGGATCGCCACCTTCCCCGGCCTTGCGCTGTTCCTCCTCGTTCTTTCCATCAACATCATCGGTGATCACATTCGCGATCGCCTCGATCCGCGCTCTCGTTAGGAAACGCCATGGACTTTGCAGACGAATTCAACGGCAGGAAGGTCATCGTCACCGGCGCATGCGGCATCATCGGCGGCTGGATCGCCGACGGGTTCCGCGCCGCCGGCGCCACGCTCTGCCTGACGGACCGCGACCAAGACAAGCTCGACCGCAAACTGGCCGCATGGGACGGCGCGCATTTCGCGGTCGCCGCCGACCTTCTCGACGCAAACTCTATGGAAGCATTTGCAAGAACCGTCGCCGAGCGCTGGGAGGCTCCGGACATCCTCATCAACAATGCCGGCATCTATCCCTCGGGCTTCCTGCTCGACATCGACCTTGCCGAATGGGATGCCGTGTTCGACGTCAATCTGCGCGCGCCCTTCTACCTCTCCAAGCTGTTTGCGCGGCAGATGATCGAAGCCGGCACGGGCGGCTCCATCGTCAACGTCTCGTCCGGCGCTTCACGCAAGATGCGCACCACGGTCGTTCCCTACTGCACGTCCAAGACGGCGCTCGACCGGCTCACCAAGGGCTTCGCGCTGGAACTGGCCGAATACGGCATCCGCGTCAACGCGCTCGAGCCGGGCTTCATGGCCGGCAGCGAGGTCAGCCCCCTCTCCCGCGAGCATGTCGATGCGGCGATCGGCTCGATCCCGCTCGGCCGCCCGTCCTCGCCCAAGGACGTGACAAGCGCCGCCCTGTACCTGTGTTCGGACGCCGGCGCCTACGTGACCGGCGCGACGCTGACCGTCGACGGCGGCAACTCGATCGGCACCAAGGCCGTGTTCCAGGCAAAGAAGAAGGCGCTCTGAACGCGGCGCGAAAGAGGACCCGATGACCGACAGATTGATCGTCAAGTCGCCCTGGCCGGCTTATGAATGGCCGCAAGGCAAGCAATCGGCCGCCCTGCTCTCGGTGGATGTCGACGCCCATTCGCCCTTCCTGTGGTCGCTGCGCGATGCGGTGCCTGAGAGGCTCGCGGGCATGGAGATGCGCAATTTCGGCCCGCGCACGGGCCTCTACCGGCTGCTCGACCTGTTTGCGCGCTACGGCTTCAAGGGCAGCTTCTACGTGCCGGGTTTCGTCGCCGAGACCAATCCGGAGATCCTGCCGGCGATTGTCGAAGGCGGCCATGAGGTCGGCCTGCACGGCTATTTCCATGAGATCGTCGCCGATGTCACCGACGCGGAGTTCACCGGCGCGCTGGAAGCCAGCCACGCCCTGTTCGTCGAACAGACGGGCAAGGCGCCGGTCGGCTTCCGCTCGCCGGCCTGGGAGCTGACGCCGCACATGCTGCGCGAGGTGAAGCGGCTCGGCCTTGCCTATGATTCCTCGCTTTCGGGCTTCGACCATCCTTACGAGATCGACGGCGTCGTCGAGCTGCCGGTCCAGTGGGCCGTGGACGACGCGATCTTCTTCAAGTTCGAGGGCGGCGGCCGCGACAAATGGACGATGCAGCCGGGAGGCCCGGTGCTCGCAGACTGGATGCGCGAGTGGCGTGCCCAGCACCGTTTCGGCGGACTGTTCACGCTGACGGTGCACGACTGGATCTCCGGCCGCGCCCAGCGCATCGCACTGCTGGAAGAGCTGTTCGAGGCGATCAAGGCAGAGGAGAGCGTCTGGGTTGCCACGGCGGCGGAGATCGCCGCGCACCACACCGGTTCGGCCAACAGCGGCCGCTTCGCGGTCGAGGGGCACATTCCCGATCCGATCGGGCCGCGCAGATTCGGACAAGCCCATGGGTGAGCACTGGATGGTCCGCAAAGGCGCGGTGCGCAGCGAGAGCGGGCTGGTCGCCTGCCAGAATTGGCTCGCGGCCGAGGCGGGCGCTGCCGTTCTGGCGCGCGGCGGCAATGCCATGGACGCGGCGATCACCACCGCGATCACGCTGAGCGTGGTCGAGCCCTGGCTCTCCGGCATCGGCGGCGGCGGCTTCCTCTTGCGGGCCGATGGCCGGACCGGCCATGTCGACGCGCTGGACTTCAACGTCAATTCGTCGCGAAACATCGACCCGTCCGATTACCCTTTGGTTGCCGGACGCGACGGCGACTGGTTCGACTGGCCCTCGGTCAAGGACGATCGTAACCTGATCGGCTACACCTCGATCTGCGTGCCCGGAGCGATCGCCGGCTTCGCCGAAGCCCTCGAAAGATTCGGCACGATCAGCTTTGCCGATGCGCTCCAGCCGGCGATCGAGCATGCCAGGAGCGGACTCGCCGTGGACTGGTTCACCGCACTGTGCCTGGCAATCGATGCTGAGGGGCTGAGCCGCTTTCCGGCTTCCGCAGCTCTGTTCCTGCCGGAAGGCCGCGCCCCGCGCGTGCCGGAGACCGGCACGGTGCGCACCTTGCCGATGCCGCGCAAGGCGAAGATGCTCGAACGGCTGCAGCTCGCCGGCTGGCGCGATTTCTACGAGGGCGAAGTGGCGGCGGGCATCATCGCCGATCTTCGTGCCGGCGGCTCGGTGATCGACGCTGAGGAACTGCGCGGCTACGGGCCGGCATGGTGCACGCCGCTGCAAGCGGGATTCGCCGGCATGGCGGTGCATGCGATGCCCGGCCTCTCGGGCGGCCCGACCCTGATCGAGGCGCTGCGCGAACTGGCAACCGCCCTGCCCGCAGACGACGCGCTGTCCGGACGCACGGCGCTGGCCTTCGCGCGCGCCATCCGCCGCGCGTCGGAGCACCGGCTGCGCAGCCTCGGCCATGCCAGTGGCGACAGTTGCACGACCCATGTCAGCGTCGTCGACCGGGACGGCACCATGGTCTCGCTGACCAACACGCTGCTGTCGCGCTTCGGCTCCAAGGTGGCGCTGCCGGCGACCGACATGCTGATGAACAACGGCATGATGTGGTTCGACCCGCGCCCCGGCCAACCCAACTCGATCGCGCCGGGCGTGCGCCCGCTGGCCAACATGTGCCCGCTCATCGCGACCGCCGGCGGAAAACCGCGCCTTGCTCTCGGCGCTGCCGGCGGACGACAGATCATGCCAGCGGTGACACAGATCCTGTCCTATGTGGCAAGATACGGCATGTCGCTCGAAGACGCCTTCCACGCGCCTCGCATCGACGCCAGCGCAGTCAAGCTGCGTGTCAACCGCAAGGCGCGCACCGAGGTCGCGCCGCAGCTCGGCAAGGAGTTTCCCGTCGAGATCATCGAGGACACGCTCTATCCGGTGAACTTCGCGGTGCCGTCCGCAGTGATCCGCGAGAACGGCGAGAATTGCGGCATGACGCATCCCAACCACCCGTGGGCATCGGTGGGAGTGGAGCGGCCATGACGAAGACCGTGTTGAAGGTCGACGACCTCAAGGTTTCGATCGGCGGCGACCCGGTCGTCGACGGGGTCGGCTTCGAGGTTGCAGAGGGCGAGATCCTCTCCCTGGTCGGCGAATCCGGTTGCGGAAAATCGATGACGGCGTTTTCGATCATGGGGCTGCTGCCCAGGGCCGCGACGATGACGGGCGGGCGCGTCCTGCTCGGCCAGACCGACCTGCACGCGCTTTCGCAGACAGAACGCCGCAAGCTGCGCGGCGACGAGCTGGCGATGATCTTCCAGGAGCCCGTCGCCTCGCTCAACCCGCTCATGACCATCGGCCGCCAGATCGCCGAAAGCCTGGTCGTCCATCGGAAGACCGGGGGACGGGACCCGCGCAGGGCGGCGATAGCCATGCTCGAAGAGGTCGGCATCCCCGAACCGGAAATCCGCTGCGACCAGTATCCGTTCGAACTGTCGGGCGGCATGTGCCAGCGCGCCATGATCGCGATGGCGCTGATCTGCCGGCCGCGGCTGCTGATCGCCGACGAGCCGACCACCGCGCTCGATGTGACGATCCAGGCGCAGATACTGGAGCTGATGAAGCGGCTGCGCGCGGAAACCGGCACGGCGATCCTGCTCATCACGCACGACATGGGTGTGGTCGCCGACATGGCCGACAGGGTCGCCGTCATGTATGCCGGCCGCGTCATCGAAGAGGCGCCGGTGGAGGCGATCTTCGCCCGCCAGGAGCATCCCTACACGCGGCTACTCCTCTCGACCATCCCGCGCCTCGACGGCAAGCCGAAGGCCACCCTGCCCAGCATCGAAGGCGTGGTGCCCGATATCGGCGACTGGCCCGCCGGCTGCCGCTTCAATCCCCGCTGCCCGCTTGCCGATGCGCCATGCATCGAGACCCAACCGCCGCTGGCCGCTCGCAGGGATGTCGGCCTTGCGGCCTGCTGGCACAGCGACCGCGTGGAGGCGATGCTGTGAGTGCCCCGCTTCTTTCCGTCAGGGACCTGAAGGTTCATTTCCCGATCCGCGGCGGGCCGCTCGGCAAGCCGGTGGGCTGGGTCAAGGCGGTCGACGGCGTCGACCTCGACATCGCCCGCGGCGAAAGCCTTGCGCTGGTGGGTGAATCCGGCTGCGGCAAGTCCACGCTGGGTGCGGCCATCCTCGGCATGCAGAAGCCGACCGGCGGCACGGTGAGCTTCGACGGCAAGGAGATCGTCCATGGCGACGCCGGCGCGCGCCGGAGCCTCTCGCGCGACATGCAGATCGTCTTCCAGGATCCGGTCTCGGCGCTCAATCCGAAGCTGACGATCGGCGAGAGCATCGCCGAGCCGCTGGCCATCCACGGCGTGGGCAGTGCACGGGAGCGGCGCGAGCGGGTGACTGAGCTGCTCAGCCTCGTCGGGCTGCATCCGCAGCACGCCAAAAGAAAGCCGAACGCGTTTTCGGGCGGCCAACGCCAGCGCATCGTCATCGCCCGAGCGCTTGCGCTCAACCCGGAACTGCTGATCCTGGACGAGCCGGTGTCGGCGCTCGACGTGTCGATCCGTTCGCAGATCCTGAACCTGCTTCTCGATCTGCAAAAGCGGCTGGGTCTGTCTTATCTGTTCATCAGCCACGACCTTTCGGTGGTGCGCCATTTCGCCGATCGCGTCGCGGTGATGTATCTCGGCCATCTGGTGGAAACCGGCCGCACGGAAGACGTCTTCGCCAGGCCGGTTCATCCCTACACCGAGGCGCTTCTGTCGGCCGTGCCGCTGCCCGATCCCGCCGCGCAACGCAGCCGTCAGCGCATCGTGCTGAAGGGCGATCTTCCGAGCCCCGCCAATCCGCCGGCCGGCTGCAAGTTCGTCACCCGCTGCCCGCTGGCCGAGCCCGTCTGCCGCGAAAGCCACCCGCCGCTGGTGCCGGTCGGCGAAGGCTGGCGCGCCGCCTGCCACGTCCGCGCGCCGGCTGCCGCACCCTCCGGGTGAATGCCCCGCCGGTCCTCTTCCGCAGCCTCGATGCCTCGCCGCCTGACTTGGTGACTGCTTCACCGCGATCGCTTTAAAAAATCAGAGCGGGATGCGGGCGGAAAACCGCTTCACGCTTTTCCTCATCCCGCTCTGGAAAACGCGGCACCGCAGGTCCCGTTCAGGTAGCCGTTCGAAAACCGCGCCTGGGGCAGCAATCCGGCGAGCCGCTCCGATGCGGCCGCGCAGTCGAGCGCGCCGTCGACGGCCTGGCGGACGAGCCGCGCCACGGCGACCATGTCGCCGCTATGCGGCGACATACGGAAGGATCTCACACCCGCCTGCATCAGCGCCTCGAGATCGCCGATCAGGTTGCAATGCGTGTGGGAGAGCGTCTGCACGCCGTTGATGGCCAGGAATTCCTCCCCGTCGAGCGTGTCCACCTCCAGCCCGTCCGGATCCTTGCCGCAGACGAATTGGCAATTGTCCTTGGCAAGCCCGTGCACACGCGCGTGATAGCAGCGTCCGGAAATGGCGAGCGGCACGCGGCCGAACACCCACGCTTCCGGCTCGACCCCTTCCTGCGCTGCCGCCTGAGAGAGACTTGCGAGGGAGGAGAACGGCAGTTCCGGCGGCAAACAGATGCGGCCGGCGCCCCGCTGCGCGAGATAGGCGAGCGTGCCCTCGTTGTAGACGTTCACCAGCGGGCCCACGGTGAAGCGGCGGCCGGGGCTCAGATGCGACAGCATCGTGAGGTCGT
The DNA here is from genome assembly GCF_024655565.1 of Nitratireductor sp. ZSWI3. Lineage (GTDB taxonomy): Bacteria > Pseudomonadota > Alphaproteobacteria > Rhizobiales > Rhizobiaceae > Nitratireductor. Next base: position 112,034 of record NZ_JANKOF010000005.1, read on the forward strand.
TGACCTCCACCTCCAGATCTCCGTTTGCCGCCAGATCCCCGCACATCAGCCGCTCGCGCTTGAGCGTGACGAGTGCCAGCGACGAGAGGATGACCTGCTTGCCGGCCCGATGAAGCCGCTCGATCGCGTCGGGAATGCGGTCGATATAGAGGGGCAGCCGTTTCGAGCAGACCACTTCACCCAGACAGACGCGGTCGACCTCCGCCTCGTCCGCGATGCGGGCATAGAAATCGCTCCACCGGTCCGCCGGCCAATTGAACAGGAGGGGGCCGAGTGTGATGCCGGGGCTGCTCGTCATGGGTTCCTGTTCCTCATCGCCAGGTCTTACGGTATGCACCGGCGGTCGTTGTCTGGCCTTCGCTCAAACGCTGCAGCGTGCCGGCAGGGATGGGCAGGCCCGATGCATGCGCGTCGACCGCGCGGCGAAAGCTGGTCACGACGTCGCGGATATAGGATCGGCTCCGCTGGCGGCCCTCGATCTTGAACGCGCTCACGCCGGCTGCCAGAAGCTGCGGTATGAGCGTCGCCGCATCGAGGCTCACCGGATCTTCGAAGACATGACCGCGATACGCGCCGGCGGTAAAGCAGCCCTTGCAGAGCGTCGGATAGGGCGCGGGGTGGTGCTTCGGAACGCGGTCCATGGTGAATTCGCCCAGCCGGGAGACGAGCTCGCCGCCCTCCTCGCGATAATGCACATGGCTCGCCGGAGAACACACGCCATTCATGTTGGGCGATTTGCCGGTTGCGTAGGAGGACAGCGAGCAGCGCCCCTCCGCCATCACGCACAGGCCGCCGAAGACGAAGACCTCCGTCTCGCAGGAGATTTCCCTGTTGATCGCCGCGATCTCGCTCACCGTCAGAACGCGCGGCAGAACCACGCGCTTCACGCCGAAGGCTTCGCTGTAGAAGCGGATCGCATCGGCGTTCGCGGCAGCCGCCTGCACGGAGAGATGGCGCCTCAGCTCCGGGTGCCGTGTCGCGGCATAGTCGAGAAGCCCGATATCGGCGAGGATCACCGCGTCGGCGCCGAGTGCGGCGGCGGTGTCGACGGCCCCATGCCATGTCCCGGCTGCCCCCGCCCGGGAGAAGGTGTTGATGGCGACCAGCACACGGGCGCCCCTTGCATGCGCGTAGCCGATGCCCGCCGCAAGCTCCTCGGGGGTGAAATTCAGGCCGGGGAAATTGCGCGCGTTGGTCTCGTCCTGAAAGCCGCAATAGATGCTGTCCGCCCCCGCATCGACAGCCGCGCGCAGGGCGGCGGGCGTGCCTGCCGGGCAGACGAGTTCGGGCGTTTTGCGATTCGGCATGATCAGCTCCCGTCCCGGCGCGTGAGCGCCAACCCCGTCAGTCGCGAGGCGAGCGGCGTCAGACGCCTTGCAAGGCTCTCCATACGGTCGCCGGCCGGCCCGAGGACGGCCGCCGCTTCGGCCAAGAGATCGAGCTCGGCATCGTCCAGCGCATTGCGCAGCGCCAGCACGGCTTCGGTATCTCCCTCGATCACGATGTCGCGGGAGAAGAAGAGCGCATCGCCGTCCACCTCGCCATGAACCATCGCGAGCAGGGCCCCCAAAGGCCCCGCGATGCGGGCATCCCACGCTCCTTGATCCCGGCGACGCAGCGGTTCGATCGTCGGTCCGTCGCTGCGGGGCGAGAGACGGAAGACGAAGGGAACGTCTGTCGGATCGATGAGGAAGGCCTTGCCCCCATGGGCTCCAAGCCGCGCGAAGAGCTGCGGTCGGCGGCGGGCGACGCTTTCCGCCAGCCGCTGCAGCACGAGGCCGAGCAGCGGGAGGGGCAGAGGGGTCAGAAAGAGCCGGAGCATCACCGGCACGGCGGGAAAGGCGGGGGCATCACTCATGGGCTGTAGGATGCGCGAAGAAAAACGTCCGTCTTTGCGCTGGCGCAAAGACGGAGGCGATGAACGCACGCATCTCCCTTCTGAGGAGAAAACCGTGCCCATTCGCGACCTGCCGCCTTTCCGCAATCTGCGCGACTTCCTCGCCCACCTTTCGGCGCAGCAAGACGTGGCCCGCGTTGCGCCACCCGTCTCGCTGGTTCACGAGATGACGGAGATTCATCGCCGTGTGCTTGCCGGCGGCGGGCCGGTCCTGCACTTCGACCATGCAACGGATGCCGCAGGGCGCGCCGCAACCATGCCGGTGGTGGTCAACCTGTTCGGCACCACGCGGCGCGTAGCGGCCGGCTTGGGCGTCTATCCCGAGCGGCTTTGCGCCCTGGGAGAGGCGTTGGCCGCTTTGCGCGGGCCGCAGCCGGTGACCGGGATCGGCGATGCCGTCGGCCGGCTGCCGCTGCTGCGGGCCGCGTTGCGAACGCGTACCCACCGGATATCGCAGCCGCCCGTGCAGTCCGAGATTCGTCTGCGCGGCGATGTCGATCTCTCGCGGCTGCCGATCCAGACCTGCTGGCCGGGCGAGCCCGCTCCGCTCATCACCTGGCCGCTCGTCGTGACGCGCCCGCCCGGCTCTCAGCCGTCCGACATCGCCACCCTGAACGTAGGCGTCTATCGCATGCAGGTGCTCGGGCGCGACCGCCTGATTGCGCGCTGGCTTGCCCATCGTGGCGGTGCCGCGCATCACCGCGCCTGGGCGGCGCAAGGCAAGGAGATGCCGGTGGCGGTCGCCATCGGCGCCGATCCGGCGACCATGCTCGCATCGGTCCTGCCGCTCCCCGAAACGCTCTCTGAGATGAGCTTTGCGGGCCTCATCCGCGGCGAGCGGCCACGTGTCGCGCCGGCCGTCACTGTGCCGCTGATGGTGCCGGCCGATGCCGAGATCGTCATCGAAGGCTGGGTGTCTCCCACCGAAACGGCGCCGGAAGGTCCCTATGGCGACCACACCGGCTACTACAATCAGGTGGAGGAGTTTCCGGTGATGCGGGTAAGCGCCATCACGATGCGCCCCGACCCTCTTTATGTCTCCACCTTCACCGGCCGGCCACCGGACGAGCCTTCCGTCATAGGCGAAGCACTGAACGCGCTCGCACTCCCCCTGATCCGCCAGCAGATGCCGGAGATCTGCGATCTCCATCTTCCGCCGGCCGCCTGCTCACACCGGCTGGCGGTGGTCGCCATTCGCAAGCGTTATCCCGGCCAGGCGCGGCGGGTGATGGCCGGGCTCTGGGGCATGCTGCCTCAGTTCAGCTACACCAAGGGCATCGTCGTGGTGGATGACGACATCGACATCCGCAGCGGAGCCGACGTCCTCTGGGCAGTCTCGACAAGGGCCGACCCGTCGCGTGACCTCATGCTGCTGGAGCGCACGCCCATCGATTACCTCGATTTCGCCTCGCCCGAGCCGGGTCTTGGCGGCAAGCTCGGCATCGATGCCACCAACAAGATCGGCGCGGAGACACATCGCGAATGGGGCCGTCCCCTCGCCATGTCGGCAGACGTTTCGGCGCGGGTCGACGCGCTGTGGCCCCGTCTCGATGCCGCCTTACGCGGTTTCCAAAAAGGAGAAGAGCAATGAACGCACGCGTCGTCGTCGGCATCAGCGGGGCCTCGGGATCGGCCATCGGCGTTCGCATCGTGCAGCTTTTGGCCGAGCTCGGCGCCAGCGTCGATCTCGTCATCTCCTCGGCGGCAGAACAGACCATCGTGGAGGAGCTGGGCCACCAGGCGCTCGCTGCCATGAACGAGCTGCCGGCACGCCGCTACAGCCCGTTCAACATGGGGGCGTCCATCGCTTCCGGTTCCAGCCGGACATCGGGGATGATCGTTGCCCCGTGCTCGATGCGCACCCTTTCCGCCATCGCCCACTCGCTGTCGGACAACCTTCTGGTGAGGGCCGCCGATGTTCACCTGAAGGAGCGTCGTCCGCTCATTCTCATCGCGCGCGAAACCCCGCTTCATCTTGGCCATCTGCGGGCCATGACGGCGGTGACGGAGATGGGGGCGATCGTCATGCCGCCGGTGCCCGCCTTCTATCTGAAGCCGGTCGGCATCGGCGAGATCATCGATCAGATCGCCCGCCGGGCCGTCGATGCGCTGCACATCGCGCCGGCAACCGCGCGCGCCTGGGATGGCGGCCTCGGCGCTGAAAAAGAGAAGGCACGTGCACCGGCGAGCCGTCCGCGACAGACCGTGACGGTGAAATAGGTCTCCCTTGAGACACTCGGGGAGGTCGACTGTCTCTCCGCTCCACGTCAGCCCTTGCGGGGCGCAGCAAGGTCCCGCAATTCGCGCAGGTCCATGGCGGCGGCGACGGCCTCCGCCGCAATCTCCTGGAAAAGAAGCGCCATCTCGTCGAAGACGGTGTGGTCGCTTTCCTGCTCGGTGATCTGATCGAGCTCCGCAAGGGCGGCAAGCTGCGCCGCGATCCAGTCGCGCTGGCGGCGCGCGTTCCTCAGGCTGCGCCGCAGCGCCTGGCGCCGCTCGAGCGCCGTGAAGCGGTCGAGCGCGTCGTCGAGCCTCGTTCTGCATCGGCAGTCGAGATCGGCAGAAGCAAGAAGGCGGCGCAGCCGGACGGCGAGGTCCGGAGGGTTGCTGGCAGGCGGCATGCTGCACCTCCTTCCGTCTGCAACAACGAGGGATCAGGCGGAGCGAAGTTCGAGAACTCCGCCACCGGCATCGATCAGGTGGACCTCCACCCCGTCCAGCCCGTTCACCACATCCCGGATCTCCTCCGGGGCCATGAGGCTGAAGGCGGTGGAGAGCGCGTCGGCTTCGAGCGCCCGCGGCGCCACCACGGTGACGCTTGCATAGCGGCGGGCGGAAAGGCCGCTGCGCGGATCGATCAGATGGTTGAACCTTCCCGTCTCCTCGAACCGGAAGCCTGTCGGGCTCGAGGTGGCAACCGCACGATCCCTGATCTCCAGCACCTTCGCCACCGCTCCGGTCCGGAAGGGGTCTTCGATGCCGACCCGCCACAGGCTGCCGTCGGCCGCCGCACCCAGGGCGCGGCATTCGCCGAGATCGGCAAGGCATGAATGAAGGCCCGCCGCCCGCATCATGTCGACCACCCGGTCCGTGATGTAGCCCTGCGCGATGCCGTTCAGGGTGATGCCCATGCCGGGCCCTGCGAAGACGACGCGGTTGCGGTCCGCCAGGACGCCGTCGAAGCCGACCTTGCGCAAAGCGGCGGCGATCTGCTCCTTGAGCACCATCTCATCGCGGTCGCCGGCGGCGAAGTGCTGCCGATAGGCCATCCACAGCGGCTGCACCGTGGGGTCGAAGGCGCCGCCGGTCTCCCGCCAGTGGTGCCGCGACGCCTCGATAAGCGCCGTCAGGTCCATGGAGGGCGTGTGCAGCACGCCGTCCCGGTTGAGGACCGAGATCTCCGAAGTCGCCAGATAGAGGCTGAAGATCCGTTCAAGCCGCCGGACCTCGGCCTCGACGCGTTCGATCAGACGGCGGGCAAGCGCTTCGTCGGGATGGTTGATCGTCAGGCGTGCCGCCGCGCCGAGCGCCCTGCCCCGCCACTCGA
>NZ_JANKOF010000006.1 GCF_024655565.1 Nitratireductor sp. ZSWI3
GGCCAGCCGGCGAGGAAGTCGAGCGTGAGATCGCCGCGCCGGGCGGCGATCTCACGCAGGGCGCGCGGCAGGGCGATGGCCTTGCGCTCGGGATGCGTGATGCCTTCGAGCAGCCGGTCGACCTCATGGAACGAAGCATTCGCAAGCCGTGTCCAGCGGCCGCCATGTCGCGCCACCTCGAAATGCTCTACGAGCGTGGCAAAGACCTTGAGGGCGATCTCGCTGCGGGTCCTGGCGCTGAGCATGGCCAGAAGCATCTGGCTGACCGGGTCGAGGCGCACGAATTCGGCCGGCGCGCCGAACGTCGCCCGCAGGCTTCGATGGACGCCTGCAATCCGGTTGAATGGTGCAAGGGGCAGGGTGTACTGCATCCCTTCATGATAAGAACAAAAAGGGAACAAATCAATCGGCTACCACGCCGGAATGAAAAAGGCCGCCAGACGGATCTGCATCGCGGTCATTGCGATCCGTCTGACGGCCGTGCTCCAGCGCTCTTTGCGACGCCTTCCTGGAGAGTCCCCTCCGGACTCGCCAAGGAAAAGCATCAAACGTGCCAGTTTCTGAAAGACGGAATTACATCTTCATTTTCAACAAGTTGCTTGATCTGGCAAAGAGCTCGATTGCCGAGGCATCCGCAGGCTTGGACAGAGCGAAAGCAGCATGTGTAAAATTTAGGCAACGGGAGCGTGCGCATTTCCTGTGCGCACGAGCGGCCTCGCCTCGCCTTACAGCGTTCTTTCTGCGTCCAAAAAGACGCACAGCGCTCTAGTTTGCGACTTCGAGGCGGTTGCGACCGGTCGAGCGCGCACGGTTGAGCGCGGTGTCGGCCTGACCGAGAGCGGCCCAGAACCCTTCCTGGCGCGGCAAGGGCGTGTGAAGCCCGACGCTGATGGTCAGCGAAACCGGCGTGCCTTCGATCAGGAAGGGCGCCCCGGCGACCGCATCGCGAATGCGTTCCGCAAGGCCGAATGCCCGTTCGGCATCGTAAGCGGGCAGCACGAGCGCTATCGCCTGCGCGCCGAAACTTGCCACCATGTCGGTCTGCCGGACATTGGCCTGGACGACGGAAGCCACGTGCCGCAGAGCTTCCTCGCCGACGGCTTCGCCGTGCCTGTCAAGGATGTCGTCGAAGGCATCGATGTCGATGATGGCCATCGAATAGGGCTGTCCGGCCCAGTTCATGGCGTCGGCGAGTTCCGGCCCAAGCTTGTCGAAGACGCGGCGGTTGAGCAGGCCGGTGCGCGGATCGGTAGCAGCGTCGACCTTGCCGTCGTTGGGCGCAGGCTTGCGCCCCTTCTGCAGCCTGAGCAGGCGGCCGATCACCAGCGTGCTGGCCACGAGCCCGACCGCCGCAAGGGCAAGAAGCTGCAGCGACCCGGGATGCGGGAAGGCGAGAAAGACGGTCAGCGCAACGGCAGAAAGGGTGCTGACGACGGCCAGGGGCCCCATCGTGATCGAGCGGCCCTTCATGGCGCGTGCGAAGGCAAAGCCGATGAGGGAGCAGAGCACGACACCGAGAATCCCGCTCGGATCGCCAAGGAAGACACGCCCGGCAGCGGCGGCGAGGGTCGAGGCGATCGCCGCCCACCAACCACCATAGGCCATGGCCAGAATGACGAAGGTATTCTCGATGCCGAAGGGCAGGCTCCTCGAGAAGTCCGGCGCAATCAGCATCGGCCCGACGCTGCCCACGGAAAACAGCAGCGCCAGAATGATGTTCCTGAAGGTGCTGGTGGTCTGCGGCCGAAGAGCCACATGATAGAAAACCACAACGATTGCCGCGATCCCCAGCCCCTGCAGGAAGTGGGACGTCAAGCCCAGCATGTCCATCAAGCGAACTCCCGCAACATCGAACACCCTGCAACAGCAATGTAACAGGTAAATAACGGTGACAATAGTGTGTTGGCCGCAATATGCCGAGGCGGCATGCTTTAGGCAAGAAACAGTGATGACGTGGATCAATATTCAACTTTTAAGAGATTTTTAACGTTAAATACTCCCGCTTAGGTAGAGTGATTTGATTTCGCTTCACCTCTGCGCGGGACGGGAAGCAGCCGCGGGGCAGGCGGATCGGCGTCGCGAGCGGCACGGAACCGATTGGACGCGTGATGGTGTTGCCGAATAACCATGTCCGTAAAAATGGTGTTACGAAATACAAAGCGATTAACCCAGGTTAATTACGCGGGCTTTCACCTATGCTAGCTAATTATCACGCCGCGAGGGCGGGGAAGTTGGGGCTTAAGGAACGGCCGTGACGACAGCAGGATAAGAAAATCAAGCTCTGTCGCCCGTTTCTTGCAAAAAACCCTGCCAGTTTTACTGGCAGGGTTTTTTGCTTTTTGGAACCTTTGGCGGTGTGCCCCATCTTGTGCCGGGTTCAGCGCACCAGGATCATCGTTCGACCCGCATACATCTTTCGGCCGCCCAGTTCCGCCGTGCAGTCGGATGCTATATCCGACGTGCCGTTCATTTCGATCGTGTCGCCAACGAGGCGCAGGCACTTCCCCGATATTGAGCTTGCATTGCCGGTGTATTGTATGTGCGCACCCGGCGCATAGATGAAGCCGCTGACGGCCGAATCGAGGGTCCCGTTGATCGTCACCGCGTTGCTGTTGGACGCTTCCTGATAGACAGTAACGCCCGCATAAGGACCGTTGTCGGGCGGCGACAGCTCGACTTTCTGATTCGCGTTGATGGCCATCTCCGCGCCCTCGAGCAGGAAGATCGTGACGCCGTGGCCGACAAGCGAGCCATTGCCGCCGAGCTGGATGCGTCCGCCGCGCAGGATGTAATATCCAGGGTCGAGGACGACGTCGCCCGAGAAGGTCTTGCCGCAATAGGTGCCTGGCTTCAGCGTTTTCGATTTGCCGCCCGGCATCGATTGGCAGGCCGTGTAGTTCGGCGTGACGAGGTTTTTCAAGGGGTCGGGTGACGGATACTGATTCTCGATCGCATTCGGGCATTCCAGCGAAACGCTGGATGTTCCGCCGAGGCCGTAGGAACCGCCGACCGTGACCACGCATTCCGCCGCGATCTTCGCCGATCCGCCGCGATAGACCGAACTGGACGAGGCGGAGTTCGAGGCGATGACGCATTTGTCCAGCGTGACCTCCGTCGATCCCTGGATCTTGACCGCCTGATCCGCGGTCTTGTCGAGCGCGAGAACGCAAGCCGGTTGGCCCGGCTGCACCTTCACGACGCTCAGCCGCTCGAGCGGCCAGTCGAACTTCCCGAACAGGCTCTTGTGCAGGATCGTTCCGCGAACCGTCACATAATCGCCCTCGGGCGCCTCGCCGTCGGTTGCCGGGTAGCCCTTGTGGAAATCGAAGCCATCCTTCGACACCGCCAGGCCGTCGCCGTTGGTTTCGACATATTGGAAGCCGACATCGGTGAATTCGGTGTCGGACAGTCCCGAATAATATTGCGCGGCGATCGACAAAGCCGCGTGGTCGAGCGCGTTCTGCAACTGACCTGCCTTGCGGCTGGCGGTCGCGTAATCCACCACGCCCGCAACCGCTGCCATGACGGGAACCATTGCCAGTGCCGTCAAGGCAGCAAAGTTCCCGTCCCGGTTCCCCAGGAAATGGACAATCATAGCGTTAGCCCCTTCGCCGAATTTGCCCAAGAGAGGAACTTTACGGCCGAGGTCTGTGTGATGTGTTTACGAAACAGTTACACTTTGAGCGATCGGCCGATTCCGGAGGCCCATGGACCCGCTCCGCGCTCTATGGCTGCAGCGTTCTTGAATCTGCGCATCGTGCTCTCCGAAAACCGATCCCGATTTTCCGGCCGATGCGCTAGCCCGGCAGGTGGATCGAGTTGGCGACCTCGATGATGTGCGGCGCGATCTCCTCGCGCACCCGGTCGACGGTCCAGCGCATGGCGGAGACGGAGCACTGGACGGTGGCCACCGGCCGGCCGCGTTCGGAGGGAATGGGGGCGGCGATGCCGATCTCGTTGATGATGTTTTCGCTGACGGTCAGCCCGTAGCCGCAGGCCGCCGCTTCCTCCACCGCCTGCGCGATCTTGCTGCGGTCGAGCGTCGTTTTCGAGGTCATGACCCTGACCGGCCACGTCTCGACGGCTTCCTTGCGGGCGGCGGGATCAAGGCAGGAGACCAGGGCGCGGCCGCTCGACGTGGTGAGCGCCGACAAGCGGCGTCCGGCGACCATCGCCCCGAAGGCTGTCAACTGGGTCGGGATGCGGATGATGTAAACGATCTCGGTGCCGTCGAGCCGCGCCACGTTCACGCGCTCGCCGAGCTTGCGGCCGAGTTCGATCAGCTTCGGCATGGCGAGCTGCACGAGCGGATCGGCCCAGAGATAGGCATTGCCGAGCTCCAGAAATTTCAGCGCCGGGCTGTAGCGCCGCGACTCCGGATCCTTGTGAAGATAGCCGGTCTTGTGAAGCGTGTTGGCGAGCCGCTGCACGGCGCTCTTGTCGAGGCCGGTCAGATTGGCGAGATCCGTCAGGCCGAGCGCGGTGTGGTGCTCGTTGAACGCGCTGAGGACGCGCATGCCTTTTTCAAGCGAGCCGACGAACAGCGTGTCCTGCTTTTCTCTTGTCTCTTTTTTCTCCGACACCGCGCGCCCTTCTTCCCGTCCAGCCCTTCACACAAGTCTTTCGCAGACACCCGACATTCTTGACAAGCGTGCATCCCGTTAATACGCTAAATTATAATACAGTGCCATGTATCATTATATAATAAAAAATCCACAGAGGGGCCGGCCAGGCCGGTAAGAGAGAAATGAGAACATGTCTTTTGGCGAGTTCCGTCGCATTGGCCGTTGCGGCGGGCGTTGGTAGCGCAATGGCCGGCAAGGCGGACGATACGCTGAATGCCGCCTTCACCAAGGAGCTGGAATCGGTCGACAGCTATTTCAATTCGGCGCGCGAAGGCGTCATTCTCCAGCGCTCCATCTGGGACGGCCTGCTCTATCTCAACCAGGAGACGGGTGAATACGAAGGCAACCTCGCCACCTCGTGGCAGTGGGTCGACGACACGACGCTGGAGCTGAAGCTGCGCGAGGGCGTCAAGTTCCACAATGGCGAGGAATTCGACGCCGACGATGTCGTCTACACGGTGAACTTCGTCGCCAAGCCTGAGAACGGCGTTGTCGTGCAGCGCAACGTCAACTGGATGAAGGAGGCGGTCAAGGTCGACAAATACACCGTCCGCATCATCACCAACGGACCGTTCCCCGCCGCGTTCGAATATCTGGCCGGCCCGGTCTCCATCTATCCGAACGAATATTATGCCGAAGCCGGCCCGGCCGGCATGGCGCTGAAGCCGGTCGGCACCGGCCCCTATCAGGTCGAAAGCGTGGAGCCGGGTAAGCACTTCGTTCTGAAGAAATACGAAGGCTATCACGACAGCCCGAAGGGCAGGGCCACCATCGGCACCGTCGATATCCGCACCATTCCCGACATCAACACGCAGCTTGCCGAGCTCTTCAGCGGCGGTCTCGACTTCATCTGGGGCGTGCCGGCTGACCAGGCCGAGAAGCTGGAGGCGATGGGCCGCTTCAACGTGGCCAATGAAAGCACCATGCGCATCGGCTATCTGGAGCTCGACGCGGCGGGCCGCAGCGGCGAGCATCCGATCAAGAAGCGCGCCGTGCGCCAGGCCATTGCCCACGCGATCGACCGCCAGGCCATCGTCGACAGCCTCCTGAAGGGCAAGTCCAAGGTGGTCAACTCCGCCTGCTTCCCGAGCCAGTTCGGCTGCGAGCAGGACGTTGCGGTCTATGATTACGATCCGCAGAAGGCGAAGGCGCTGCTTGCCGAGGCGGGTTATCCCGACGGGTTCACGGTCGATTTCTATGCCTATCGCGACCGGCCCTATGCGGAGGCGATGCTGTCCTACCTCGCCAATGTCGGGATCACCGCCAATCTCAAGTACCTGCAATACTCGGCGCTGCGCGAGATGCGTCACAAGGGCGAGACGAGCATGAGCTTCCAGACCTGGGGGTCCTATTCGGTCAACGATGCGTCGGCCATCACCAGCCAGTTCTTCAAGCATGGCGTCGAGGACTTTGCCCGCGACGATGAGGTGAAGGCCTGGCTCGACAAGGCCGACACGTCGATCGACCCGGCCGTTCGCAAGGAAAATTACTCGCTGGCCCTGAAGAAGATCGCCGACGAGGCCTATTGGGTCCCGCTCTTCTCCTACAATTCCAACTACGTCCTCACCCAGGATGCGGAGTACACGCCGACACCCGACGAGGTGGTGCGCTTCTTCCAGGTGCACTGGAAATAGCCGACCCGGAGCGCCGGTGCCCGCCGCCGGCGCTCGCTCATTCGTTCCGAGGTGATCGATGCTTGCTTTTGCCCTGAAACGGCTGGGGCTGGCGGTGCTGGTGACGCTGACCGTCTCGCTCCTCAGCTTCAGTCTCCTGTTCATGTCCGGCGATCCGGCTTCGGCGATCGCCGGTGAAAATGCCGGCGCTGCCGACATCGAGGCGATCCGCACCCTCTACGGCTTCGACCGGCCGTTCCTCGTGCAATATGCGGATTGGCTTTTCAGCGCCCTGCGCGGCGATTTCGGCCAGAGCTACTATTTCAAGCTGCCCGTCTCGGAACTCATCGCCGACCGGCTGTCGGTCACCATGCTGCTCGGCGTGTGCGGCATCTCCTTCGCGCTGCTGACGGCGGTGCCGCTCGGCGTTGCGGCGGCGATGCGCCCGAACTCCTTCATCGACCGGACGGCGCTGTTCCTGTCGGTGATGGGGCAGGCGATGCCGAGCTTCTGGTTCGGCCTGGTCCTGATCGTCATCTTCTCGATCCGCCTTGGCTGGCTGCCGCCGTCGGGCACGGCGGGTTGGCAGAACTTCGTCATGCCGACCATCGTGCTCGGCTACTACGCGATGCCGGCCATCATGCGGCTGACGCGCGCCGGCATGCTGGAGGTGCTGGGCGCCGACTATATCCGCACGGCGCGCGCCAAGGGCGCCAGCGAGTGGCGCGTCATGTTCAAGCATGCGCTGCGCAACGCCGTCGTCCCGGTGGTCAGCCTTGCAGCCGTCCAGATGGGATTCATGCTGGGCGGCTCGATCGTCGTCGAATCGATCTTCGCCCTGCACGGCGCCGGATACCTCGCCTGGGAATCCATCGGTCGCAACGACCTGCCGACCGTCCAGGCGCTGATCCTCATCTTCTCGATGTTCTACATCGTCTTCACCTTCCTGTCGGACCTCGCCAACGCCTGGCTCGACCCGCGCATCAGGGTGGGCTGAAACCATGGCACGCACGATCGACACGGCTGCGCAGCAGATCCGCACCGCAAGCCCAGCGGCCCTGCTGCGCCGGCGGATCTTCGGCCATTACGGCCTGCTTTTCGGCATCGTGGTGCTGGCGACGATCGTTCTGATCGCCGCCTTTGCGCCGCTGCTGACCGCGCACGATCCTTACACGCAGGATCTGCTGGCCCGCATGAAGCCGCCGTTCTGGATGGCAGGCAGCGATCCCGACCACCTGCTGGGCACCGACCACCTCGGCCGCGACTATCTCGCACGGCTCCTCTACGGGGCGCGCATCTCTCTGGCCATCGGCGTCATCGCCGCGCTGATCTCCGGCCTCATCGGAACCGCGATGGGCGTTGCCGCCGGCTATTTCGGGGGACGGGTGGATCTCGTCGTCACCTTCCTCATCAACGTCAGGCTGGCGATGCCGGTGGTTCTCGTGGCGCTTGCCGTGGTGGCCATCCTCGACGGTTCCCTGCAGGTGGTGATCATGGTTCTCGGGCTGCTGCTGTGGGACCGTTTCGCGGTGGTCATGCGCTCCTCCGTGCTGCAGGTGCGCGACCTCGAATATGTCAACGCGGCCAAGGCCATCGGCTGCTCGGTGCCGCGCGTCATCCTGTCGGAGATCATGCCCAACGTGGTCAACAACCTGATCGTCGTGGCGACGCTCGAAATGGCGCACGCGATCCTGCTAGAGGCGGCGCTCTCCTTCCTCGGCCTCGGCGTGCAGCCGCCGACGCCCTCATGGGGCCTGATGATCTCGGAGGGCAAGCAGATGCTGCTGTTCGAGCCCTGGCTGATCGCCATCCCGGGCGTTGCCCTGTTCGTGCTCGTGCTGGCCATCAACCTTCTGGGCGATGGGCTGCGCGACGTCAGCGCACCGGAAAACAAGGGGTAGGGGGCACCATGACAGACCCGATCCTCAGTGTCCGCCGCCTGACCATCGACATCCCGCTCGCGCAAGGGACGATGCATGCGGTGCGCGGCATCGACTTCGATCTGAAACGCGGTGAAACCCTGTGCATCGTCGGCGAATCGGGCAGCGGCAAGTCGCTGACCTCGCTCGCCGTCATGGGGCTGCTTTCGGGCAAGCTCAGGCGCAGTGCCGACAGGCTCGAATTCGCCGGCATCGATCTGATGCGGCAGAAGCCGCGCACCATGCGCAGCCTGCGCGGCGACCGCATGGCGATGATCTTCCAGGAGCCGATGACCTCCCTCAACCCGGCCTACACGATCGGCGACCAGCTCGCCGAGGCCTATCTGCTGCATCGCAGGGCAAGCAGGGTTGAGGCCCTGGCGCGCGCTGTCGAGCTCTTGGGCAAGGTGGGCATCACGGCGGCCGAAAGCCGCCTGTCGCAATATCCGCACCAGCTTTCGGGCGGCCTGCGCCAGCGCGTCATGATCGCCATGGCCCTGATGTGCGAGCCGGAGCTGATCATCGCCGACGAGCCGACGACGGCGCTCGATGTGACCATTCAGGCGCAGATCCTGCGGTTGCTTGCCGACCTGCAGCGCGAGATGAACATGGCGATGATCCTCGTCACCCACGATCTCGGCATCGTCGCGCGGATCGCCGACAAGGTGGCGGTCATGTATGCCGGCGAGGTGGTCGAGCAGGGCACCGCAAGGGAGATCTTCGACAACCCGCGCCATCCTTATACGAGGGGTCTGCTGCGCTGCATCCCCGTGCCGGGCAAGACGAAGCCGGGCGAGCATCTCGGTTCCATTCCCGGCATCGTGCCCTCGCTCGTCGGCGTGGTGGAAGGCTGCGCCTTCCGCGGCCGCTGCGATGTCGCCGCGCCGTCCTGTGCCGACCCCATACCCGAGCAGAAGGAGGGCGCAGAGCACGCCTGGCGCTGCATCCACGGACAAGCCGAGGAAGGAGCGCCGGCATGAGCGAGACCGCGACACCGCCGGTCCTGGAACTGGCCTCGGTCACCAAGACCTATCAGGTCAAGCAGGGCATGTTCGGCAAGCCGAAGCCGCTGCACGCTCTGAGCGGCGTCAGCCTGCGCCTGAACCGGAAGGACGTGCTCGGCCTGGTCGGCGAATCGGGGTGCGGCAAGTCCACGCTCGCGAAGATCCTGCTCGGACTGGAGATGCCGACCGACGGGCGGGTGCTGGTCGACGGCAGGGAGATCGCGCCGGGCGAGCGCCGGCTTCTGGCGCGCCGCATCCAGCCGGTCTTCCAGGATCCCTATTCCTCGCTCAACCCGCGCAAGAGCATCGAGGACATCATCGCCCTGCCGCTGCTGGTGCACGGCATCGGCGACGGCGCCGCAAGGGAGCAGGCGGTGACGAGGATGCTCGACCTGGTGGGCCTGCCGGCGCGCGTGCGCCGCGGCTATCCCAGCCAGCTTTCGGGCGGCCAGCGCCAGCGCGTGGCGATCGCCCGCGCGCTGATCATGAAGCCGGAGATCGTCATCTGCGACGAGCCGACCTCGGCGCTCGATGTCTCCGTGCAGTCGCAGATCCTCAACCTGCTCGGCGACCTGCGCGAGGAGCTGGGGCTGACATATCTCTTCATCAGCCACAATCTGGCGGTCGTCGAGCATCTGGCGACCCGCGTCGCCGTCATGTATCTCGGCCAGATCGTCGAGGAGGCGCCGGCGCGGGATCTGTTTGCCGGTCCGCGCCATCCCTACACCACGGCGCTTCTGGAATCCGTCCTGACGCCGGATCCCTCGCTGTCGGTGCCCGACACGCATCTCGGCGCGGCTTATCCGAATCCCATCTCGCCCCCGCCCGGCTGCCGGTTCCATCCGCGCTGCGGGAAGGTTCGCGACATCTGCAGGACGACGCCTCCGCCGCGTGTCGAAGGCCCGGAAGGCCACGTGGATTGCCATCTTTACAGCGCGGCGCCCACCCACTGAACGGACAGGATCATGAGCAATTTCTCCCGCACGCAGACCGTTGCGAAACATGTCGCCGCCACCAGAAACGGTGTCGTTGCCGCCCAGCACCGGGTGGCGGCCGAGGTCGGCGCGGCGGTGCTGGAAGCCGGCGGCGACGCGATCGATGCGGCGGTCGCCACCTCCTTTGCCATCGGGGTCGTCGAGCCCTGGATGAGCGGGCCGGCAGGCGGCGGGGCCATGGTGATCTGGCGCGAGGACGAGAAGAAGGCACAGACCGTCCAGTTCGGCATGCGCTCGCCCGCGTCCCTCGATCCGGCCGACTACCCGCTTTCCGGCAACGGCAAGGCCTCGGATCTCTTTCCCTGGCCCGCCGTGGTCGACGACCGCAACGTTCAGGGGGCGACGGCGATCGCCGTGCCCGGAACGGTGGCCGGCATGGAGCTGGCGCACGGGGCTTATGGAAGGATGGCCTGGCGGGATCTTCTGGCGCCGGCGGTGGATCTTGCGCGGAAAGGCATGCTGGTCGACTGGTACGCCTCGCTGCTGATCGCTTCGACCGCCCGCGAGCTGGCCCAGGATGCCGACGCGGCGGCCCTGTTTCTCGAGGACGGGCAATGGCCGAAGATCGCCGGCTGGACGGCGCTTTCGACGACGCGGCTCGACCAGTCGCGCATGGCCGACACGCTGCTTCGTCTGGCCGAGGCCGGCGCCCGTGACTTCTATGAGGGCGACATCGCGGCGGCACTCGCCGCCGACGTGCGCGACAAGGGCGGCTCCCTTTCTCGCGACGATCTTGCCGCCTACCGCGCCCGGCTGACGCCGACCGTCGACGCGGCCTATCGGGGGGGAACGGTGCGCGCGGCCGCCGGGCTGACGGCCGGCACCAACCTTGCCGAGTGCCTCGCCATGATGGAGCGTTCCTTCGAGCCGGGAGCGCGACCGGACGCGAAGAGCTTTGCCGAGACGGCCCGCGCGCTCGGCGCGACCTATGAGCGGCGCCTGCGCGAGATGGGAGACGGGGAAGCACCGCATGCGCCGTCCTGTACGACGCATTTCAGCGTCGTCGACCGGCACGGCAACATGTGCGCGGTGACGCAGACGCTGCTGTCGATCTTCGGCTCGCGCGTCGTCTCGCCATCGACCGGACTTTTGATGAACAACGGCATCATGTGGTTCGATCCCGAGCCGGGGCGGCCCAATTCGCTGGCGCCGAACAAGGCCTGCCTGATGAATGTCTGTCCGGCGATCGGCGAGAAGGACGGGCGCCGCTTCGCCATCGGCGCCTCCGGCGGCCGCAAGATCCTGCCGGCGGTGTTGAACCTCTCCTCCTTCATGATGGATTTCGGCATGTCGCTGGAGGAGGCGTTCCACCATCCGCGCATCGACAACAGCGGCGGTGAGGTGATCGTCGCCGACGAGACCCTGCCGGGCGAGATTCTGGCTGCGCTGGAGGGCGTGCAGCAGGTGGTTCCGGCAAGGCGCAACGTCTTCCCCTATGCCTTCGCCTGCCCGGCGGGTGTGATGCGCGAGAATGGCATGAACATGGGCTGCACGGAGATCATGTCGCCATGGGGCGATGCCGTGCACGAGAAAGAAGGAGCTTAGTCTTGGCCAGTCGCGACAGTGTCATCGCCCGCATTGGGGCGTATTTTTCGTCCGGCGGCTTCGTCGACGAGCTTGCGCGGATGGTCGCCTACGAGACCGAGAGCCAGGATCTCGGCAAACGCGCGGAACTGAAACGCTACCTGACCGAGGAGATGGCTCCGAAGCTCGCCGATCTCGGCTTCTCCCACCGTCTCCTGGACAACCCGCTCGTTGCGGACATGCCGTTCCTACAGGCCGAGCGGATCGAGGATCCGGCGCTCGAAACGGTGCTGATCTACGGGCACGGCGACGTGATCCGCGCCCAGACGGAGCAGTGGCGCGAAGGGCTGCACCCGTTCAGGACGGTGATCGAGGGCGACCGCCTCTATGGCCGGGGCACGGCCGACAACAAGGGGCAGCACTGCATCAACATCGCCGCGCTGCGCGCGGTGCTGGCCGAGCGGGGCCGGCTCGGCTTCAACTGCAGGATTATCATCGAGATGGGAGAGGAATGCGGCTCGCCGGGCCTCGGCGAGCTGTTCCGCCTGCACCCCGACCTGTTTGCCGCCGACGTGCTGATCGCCTCCGACGGACCCCGCCTGCACCCCGATCGCCCGACGCTGTTCATGGGATCGCGCGGCGGGGTCAGCTTCGACCTCCTGGTCGATCTGCGCGAGGGCGCGCATCATTCGGGCAATTGGGGCGGGCTCCTGCGCGACCCGGCCGTGGTTCTGGCGCATGCGATCGCCTCCATCGTCGACCGGCGCGGCCAGATCCAGGTGCCCGAGTGGCGCCCCACCAGCTTGACGCCGGCCATCCGCAAGGCGCTGGCGGATTGCCCGGTCGGCGGCTTCGACGGCCCCGAGATCGACCTGGACTGGGGCGAGGAGAGCCTGAGCCCGTCCGAACGCGTCTTCGGCTGGAACAGCTTCGCCGTCCTGGCGCAAAAGAGCGGTGTTCCGGAGGCTCCGGTCAATGCCATCTCCGCATGGGCGAAGGCCCATTGCCAGTTGCGCTACGTGGTCGGCACGGACCCCGAGGATATCCTGCCCGCACTGCGCCGCCATCTCGACAGCAACGGGTTTGAGCGGGTGCAGATCATCCCCGCCGAGCGCGGCTTCTTCCATGCCACCCGGCTCGATCCGGACCATCCCTGGGTGCAGCGCGTCCGGCGGTCGATCGAGGTGACGACCGGCAAGCAGGCGGCGCTCCTGCCCAACCTCGCCGGCTCGCTGCCCAACGAGACCTTTGCCGATATCCTCAACCTGCCGACGGTCTGGGTGCCGCACTCCTATCCGGGCTGCTCGCAGCACGCGCCGGACGAGCATCTGCTGCTGCCGCAGAGCGCCGAGGCCCTGGCGATGATGGCCGGGCTGTTCTGGGACATCGGCGAGAGGAGAGCGGAGTGAGGGGCAGCGGATAGCGGCGTTCGGCGAGAAGAACGGTCTCCCGTTACAGCGCCGTGCGTCCATTCGAACGCACAAAGGACGCTGTAAGTCTTTGAATCTGCGCATCGTGCTTTCCGAAAATCGATTCCGATTTTCGGGCCGATGCGCTACCGGCCCTGGCTGCCGGCGCCCGGCTTGCTGCGCCGGTCGAGATTGGCGATCAGATCGCTGAAACGGTCGCCCTGCACGGCGATGTGGTCGCGCAGGAGCCGGCTCGCCGCGTCCGCCTGACCGGCCAGAATAGCCTCGACGATGGCCGCGTGCTCGCCGAACGAGACCTTCATGCGGTTGCGCACGCGCAGTTGCAGGCGCCGGTAAGGGCGCAGGCGCCGGTGCAACGCGATGCACTGCTCCTCGAGAAAGCCGCTGTGGCTCGCCGCATAGATGGCGCGGTGAAAGACCTCGTTGTTGTAATAGTAGGAGTCCGTCTCGCCGCTCTGCGCCGAGCGCTCGCATTCCGCGTGGCTTTTCAGGATCGCCGCCCTGTCTTCCTCGGTGTGGCGCCGCGCCGCCAGGGCGCCGGCCATGCTCTCGAGCTGCGCCATCACCTCGAACATCTCGAAGATCCGGTTCGGGCCGGGGTCGACGACGGTGGCGCCGCGGCGCGGCCGGGTCTCGACGAGCCCGATAGCGCTGAGCTGCATCAGCGCCTCGCGGATCGGCGTGCGCGACACGCCGAAACGCGCCGCCAGCTGCGCTTCGTCAAGGCGCTCTCCAGGGGCGAACTCCCCCGTCACGATGCCGTTCTCGATCTCGTCCCGCAAGGTCTGGAAGGTGTTCTGCGCCATGGCCGCTCCCGGTCGCCGCGACATATTGAATGCATGAATGAAGTTTTTGTATACAAGACAATTGACTCTGCGTGCAAGATTCGCAAGGTAGAAATCCATCCGGCTGGAGGGCCGGAAGCTATGGGAGGAAACCATGCAGAAACGCTTCAAGTCATTGGTCCTGGCGGCTTGCGTCGCCGCAAGCGGTCTTTCCGCCGGTGCGGCGGGTGCGCAGACCATTCTCAAGGCATCGCACCAGTTCCCCGGAGGCAAAGGGGACATCCGCGACGAGATGGTGCAGATGATCGCCCGCGATGTGGCGGAGGCGAATGTCGGGCTGGAAATCCAGGTGTTTCCCGGCGCATCGCTCTACAAGCCGAACGATCAATGGAACGCCGTCACGCGCGGCCTGTTGGCCATGACGTCCTTTCCTCTCGACTATGCGTCGGGAAGGCACGCCGAATTTTCCGCGACCTTGATGCCCGGCCTTGTCGGCAATTTCGACCGTGCCATGCGCCTCAACGACTCCGAATTCATGGCGGACATCAAGAAGATCATCGAGGATGCCGGCGCCATCGTCATATCGGACGCCTGGCTTTCGGGCGCCTTTGCTTCCAAGAAGGGCTGCATCACCGCTCCGGACACGGTCAAGGGGCAGGTGATCCGCGCCGCAGGCCCGGCATTCGAGGAGATGCTGGCGGCGGCCGGCGCGTCGATCACCTCCATGCCCTCGTCGGAAATCTACACCGGCATGCAGACCAACGTGCTCGACGCGACCAACACATCCTCGGCGAGCTTCGTGTCCTACCGCCTCTACGAGCAGGTCAAGTGCCTGACCGCGCCGGGCGAGAACGCGCTGTGGTTCATGTATGAGCCGGTCCTGATGTCGAAGAAGGTTTTCGACGGGCTGACGCCCGAGCAGCAGAAGGCGATTCTCGATGCCGGCGAGAAGGCCGAGGCCTTCTTCAACGCGGAGATCCGCAAGGGCGACGAGGAACTGATCAACACCTACAAGGAAGCCGGCGTCGAAGTGGTCGAGATGTCGAAGAGCGACTATGATGCCTGGCTGGAAGTGGCGAAGGCGTCCGCCTACAAGAACTTTGCCGAAAACGTGCCGGGCGGCGACAAGCTGATCGAAAAGGCTCTCGCCGTGGAGTGAGAAGGGCGCCCCGGCGGCGTGGATCCCGCTGCGCCGCCAACCTTCTCGCATAAGGAACTCGCATTATGGTCCAGGTCTATATCAAGGCCGTCGGCAATCTGTCGCGCGCACTCGCCGTGCTTGCGACGGGACTGATGATCGCGGCGATGCTGGTCGTCTGCCAGATGATCCTGCTGCGTTACGTGTTCCGCCAGCCGACGATCTGGCAGAACGACTTCGTGGTCTTCTCGGCCACCGCCGCCATGTTTCTGGGCGCGCCCTATGTCCTGCTCAAGGGCGGGCATGTCGGCGTCGATGTCGTCGAGCTCATCGTCGGCGATACGGCGCGCCGGCGGTTGCGGGCCGTCGCCAGCCTGCTTGGCCTGTCCTTCTGCGCGATCATGCTCGCTGCGACCTGGGTGCAGTTCCATGAGGCCTGGGTCGGCAACTGGCGCCATTCGAGCGTCTGGGCGCCGCCCTTATGGGTGCCGCTCTCGGCGCTGCCCCTGAGCTTTGCGATGCTCTGCCTGCAATACATCGCCGGGATCGCCGGGCAATTGTCGGGGGACGCGCCGGCGGTGGAGCATGACGTGGCGCGCGAGGCGGTGGAGAGTGCCGGTGCGGCAGCCGATCTCAAACCAGTCACGAAGGAGAATGCCTGATGAGCCCGACCCTGGCAGGCCTGACCATCATCGCAGCTCTGTTCGTGCTGCTCGGCACCGGAATGCCGATCGCCTTCGCCCTCGGCTTGGCGGCCTTCCTCGCCCTGTTCCTGCAGAGCGGCCTCGACATCTTCTACGTGCTCGGCGACACGATGTTCTCGGGCATCGCCAACCTTGCCTATGTGGCGATCCCGATGTTCGTGCTGATGGGGGCGGCGGTCGCCTCCTCGCCCGCCGGAGCCGATCTCTATACGGCGCTCGACCGCTGGCTCAACCGCGTCCCGGGCGGGCTGGTCCTGTCGAACATCGGCGCCTGCGGCATCTTCTCGGGAATGACGGGATCGTCGCCGGCCACCTGTGCCGCGATCGGCAAGATGGGCATTCCCGAGATGCTGCGGCGCGGCTATCCGACATCGGTGGCGACCGGCTCGATCGCCGCCGGCGGCACGCTGGGCATCCTCATCCCGCCCTCCGTGACGCTCATCGTCTACGGCATCGCGACGGAAACCTCCATCGGGCGCTTGTTCATGGCCGGCGTCATTCCCGGCATCATGCTGACACTGATGTTCATGACCTGGGCGATCATCGACTGCCGGCGCAAGGGCTATGCCTTCGACACGCGCGCCGTGCGCTTCAGCCTGCGCGAAAGGTTCGCCGCCCTGCCGCGCGTCCTGCCGTTCCTGCTGATCATCGCCGGCACGCTCTATGTGCTCTATGGCGGCCTTGCGACGCCGTCGGAAGCGGCGGGCGTCGGCGCCATGCTGACGCTTCTGGTGGTGATCGTCGCCTACCGGCTGTTCCGGCTGCGTCCGGTCGCCACGATCTTCGGCGCGGCGATGCGCGAAAGCGTGATGATCATGATGATCATGGCGGCGGCGGAGCTGTTCGCCTTCGCGCTGTCGTCGCTGTTCATCACCCAGACCATCGCCGGTGCGATCGCCGACATGGAGGTCAACCGCTGGGTGCTGATGGGGATCATCAACGTCTTCCTGCTCGTCGCCGGCATGTTCCTGCCGCCGGTCGCGGTGATCGTCATGACGGCGCCGATGCTCTTCCCGATCATCACCCAGGCGGGCTTCGATCCGTATTGGTTCGCTATCGTCCTGACGATCAACATGGAGGTCGGGCTCATCACCCCGCCGATCGGCCTCAACCTCTTCGTCATCAACGCGATCGCCCCGGATATCCCGACGCGGGATATCCTCTGGGGGGCCTTGCCCTATGTGCTGGTCATGTTCCTGGCGATCGTCGTCCTGTGCATCTTTCCCGAGATCGCCACCTGGCTGCCCAACCAGATGATGGGGGTCGTGCGATGAACAGCGCCAGCTTTTTCAGCGACATGCTGCAGGCCATCACGGATCGCGGCCGCCGCTTCCTGTCTTTGAGTCCGCGCGAGAATGGGGCCGGCAACGGGCTCGGCGCGGTCGAGGCGGCATGCGAGACCCTTCTGACGAGCCGCGGCGAAGCCTCGGGCATGGCGCTCGCCAAGGAGATCATGGAGCGCTGGGAGCAGCTCGAGCCGGTCGGCCGCCGCGAGTTCATGCTGATGCTGCTCGAGCGCTTCGGGCCCGACACCGTGAGGCTGGAGCGGGCCATCGACCGATACCGCGCCGAGCAGACGCCGGCGGCTCTCCTCGAGCTCCACACCGCTGCGGAGCCGCGGCGGCAGGAGCTGATCCGCCGCCTGAACCTGGCGCCGAAGGGGATTTCGACGCTGGTGCGTATGCGCGAGGCGCTGCTGACGCTGAAGGATGAGGAGCCGAACCTTGCCGCGGTCGATGCCGATTTCGCGCATCTCTTCACCTCCTGGTTCAATCGCGGCTTTCTGTTGCTGTGGCCGATCAGCTGGTCGACGCCCGCCGACATCCTGGAAAAGATCATCCGCTATGAGGCCGTGCACCAGATCGACGATTGGGACGAGCTGCGCCGCCGCCTCAAGCCCGCGGACCGGCGCTGTTTCGCCTTCTTCCATCCGCAACTGGTCGACGAGCCGCTGATCTTCGTCGAAGTGGCGCTTACGCAGGACATGCCGGCGGCGATCGCCGACGTGCTGCGCCAGGACCGGGCGCTGGTGCAGGCCGAGGACGCCACGACGGCCGTCTTTTATTCGATCTCCAACTGCCAGAGAGGATTGCGCGGCGTCTCCTTCGGCAATTTCCTGATCAAGCAGGTGGTGGAGGACCTGCGGCGCGAGCTGCCGCGGCTCAACACCTTTGTGACCCTGTCGCCGGTTCCGGGCTTCGCCGACTGGCTGTCGCGCGAGCGGCGGGCGGAGAGCTCCGACATGCTGAGCGCCGACGAGCGCAGCCAGCTCGAATTGCTGGACGATCCGCAATGGCCGGACGAGGCGGAGGCCGCCGGTGCGCTGCGCCCGCTCTTGACGGCGCTGACGGCCCGCTATCTGCTCCACGCCCGTTCGACGAGCGGCAGGATCATCGATCCGGTCGCCCGGTTTCATCTCGGAAACGGGGCGCGGCTCGAAAGGATCAACTTCCTTGCCGACCGCTCGCCTCGGGCGATGCGCCAGGCGCATGGCATGATGGTCAACTATCTTTACAAGCTCGACGACATCGAGACCAATCACGAGGCGTTCGCCGCGCGCAGCGAGGTGGTGGCAGCACCCGCCGTCCGGCGCCTGGCCCCGGCCAGCCGCGCTGGCCGCAGTCTCGTGCCCGCCGCGTCTCCAAAAGCGGTCGCCGGAAGCAAGAGGGGCGAAGACCCCGAGAAGAAAGACAATAAGGAACTGACGCAATGAGCAATCATATGTTCGACGCCATAAGGAGCGCCGCCCGGCCGGAAGCCACCTTCATCGAGACGCTTGACGGCCAGGTGTGGACATATGAGCGAATGCTCGACTTCTCGGCGCGCCTGGCGCATGTGCTGACGGAGCTTGCGGTGCGCCCCGGCGACCGCGTGGCGGTGCAGGTGGACAAGAGCCCGCAGGCCCTGATGCTCTATCTCGCCTGCCTGCGTGCCGGCGCCGTCTATCTGCCGCTCAACACCGGCTACACGACGGCCGAGCTCGACTATTTCATCGGCGACGCGGAACCGCGCATCGTGGTGACGACGCCCGCCGCCGCCGAAGGACTGCGCGCCGTCGCCGAAAAGCACGGGGCGCGGGTGGAAACGCTGGACGACAGGGGCGGCGGCTCGCTGCTCGAAGGCGTCGCGGGCGCCGACGCCGGTTTCCAGGACGTGCCGCGCGGACCCGACGATCTTGCCGCGATCCTCTACACATCCGGCACGACCGGCCGGTCGAAGGGCGCCATGCTGACGCATGACAACCTCCTGTCGAACGCGCTGACGCTGCGCGAATACTGGCGCTTCACGGCATCCGACCGGCTGATCCACGCCTTGCCGATCTTCCACACGCATGGCCTGTTCGTCGCCTCGAACGTGATCCTGCTGTCCGGCGCGTCGATGTTCTTCCTGCCGAAGTTCGATGCCGACGCCGTGCTGCGGCTGATGCCGCGGGCGACGGCCCTGATGGGCGTGCCGACCTTTTATGTGCGGCTGCTGCAGCATCCGGGGCTGACGCGCCAGGCGGTTGCCGGCATGCGCCTTTTCGTCTCCGGCTCGGCACCGCTGCTCGCCGAGACGCACAATCGTTTCCGCGAGGTGACCGGACACGCCATCCTCGAACGTTACGGGATGACCGAGACCAACATGAACACCTCCAACCCCTATGACGGCGAGCGGATCGCCGGCACGGTCGGGTTTCCGCTGCCGGGCGTGTCGCTGCGCGTGGTCGACCCCGAAACGGGCGTTCCGGTCGCCACGGGCGAGACCGGAATGATCGAGGTGAAGGGGCCGAACGTCTTCAAGGGCTACTGGCGCATGCCGGAGAAGACCGAGGCCGAGTTCCGCGACGACGGTTTCTTCATCACCGGCGATCTCGGCATGATCGATGCCGGCGGCTACGTCCACATCGTCGGGCGCGGCAAGGACCTCGTGATCTCGGGCGGATACAACGTCTATCCGAAGGAGGTCGAGACGCAGATCGACGAACTGCCCGGCGTCATCGAGAGCGCCGTCATCGGGGTACCGCATCGCGATTTCGGCGAGGGCGTCACCGCTGTGGTCGTGCCGGAGCCGGGCGCGGCGCTGGACGAGCAGACGATCCTCAAGGCGCTGGAGGACCGCCTGGCGCGCTACAAGCAGCCCAAGCGCGTGATCTTCGTCGAAGAGCTCCCCCGCAACACCATGGGCAAGGTGCAGAAAAACATCCTGCGTCAGGACTATGCCGATCTCTACCAGACAGCCGATGCGAGCTAAGATTCTATAAAATAGAGAAAATCTTTCTTGATAGAGAAAGATCGGCGGCGCACGGCCTCATTCTGGAGCATTTTGAAAAATTAAATCCGCCCGATCGCATCGAATAGGCCGTCGGGGCGCTCCGGCCGCTTGAGAGCGGGCGGAATGGCGGCTTATGCTCCGGCGAAACGGAGGAAATCGATGCCGACGGAGGACCAGGACTTGGCTGACAGGATGAAGCAGATCGCGCTGGAGCGCTCGCCCTTCAGCGAGGCGGTGGGGATCCGCACGGTCAGTTTCTGTCCCGACGAGGTCGTCGGCGAGATGCCGGTGTCGCCCGGGCTCGGCAACCGCAACGGTGTGCTGCATGGCGGCGCTCTCATGACGTTTGCCGACAATCTTTGCAGCACCGGCACGCTTCTCAACCTCCCGGAAGGGCAGGTGACCGTGACGGTGGAGAGCAAGACCAACTTCCTGCGCCCGATCCGGGTGGGAGACGTGGCGCACGGCGTCGCCACGCCCGTGCACAAGGGGCGCACCATGATGGTGTGGCAGGCGACAATCTCGCGCGGCGACGGCAAGGTCGCCGCCGTCGCAACGCAGACGCAACTGCTCGTCGAATGGTCGGGCGAGCGGAACGGTTGAAGGGAGAGGGGCTATGTGGACGACTGCAACGCTGCGCCGGGCGGCGCGCCTGCCGGTGATCGGCGCACCGATGTTCCTCACCTCCGGGGTCGATCTTGTTGTCGCGCAATGCCGGGCCGGCATCATCGGCACCTTTCCGGCGCTCAATGCCCGCCCGCAGGAAGAGCTGGACCGCTGGCTGACGCGGATCGAGGACGGGTTGGCGCGGGCCGAGGCGGAAACGGGACGCAAGCCGGCACCCTATGGCGTCAACCTCATCGTGCACGATTCCAATCCCAGGCTTGCGGAGGACCTCGAGGTGATCGCGGCGCATCGTGTGCCTCTGGTGATCACCTCGCTCTCCCAGCCGGGGGCGGTGGTGGAGCGTGTGCACGCCTATGGCGGGCTCGTGTTCCATGACGTGATCAACGTGCGCCACGCACGCAAGGCGGCGGGGGCGGGCGTCGATGGCCTGATCCTCGTCTGCGCTGGGGCGGGCGGGCATGCCGGCCGGCTCAGCCCGTTTGCGCTGGCCGCCGAGGTGCGGCAGTTCTTCGATGGCGCGCTCGCCCTGTCCGGGGCGATCTCCGACGGCGGCGCGGTGGCGGCGGCCGAGGCCATCGGCTGCGACTTCGCCTATGTGGGAACGCTGTTCCTGGCGGCGCGGGAATCGATGGCATCGGACGCGCACAAGGAGATGGTGGTGGCGGGCAGCGCCGCCGACGTCGTCTATTCGCCGATGTTCACCGGAACGCACGGCAATTACCTGGCCGCCTCGATCGCCGCCGCAGGCATCGATCCCGAGGAGGCGGCATTCGCCCGGCCGCGGCGCATGGATTTTGCGCAGGGCGCGTCGAAGCCCAAGGCGTGGAAGGAGATCTACGGCGCCGGGCAGGGGATCGGATCGATCGGCGAGATCCTGCCTGTCGGCGACATTGTCGAGCGGCTCGATGGCGAGCGCCGGGCAGCGATCGCCGCCTTGTGCGCGAGCTAGATCATTTCCTCTTTTGACGGAAGCGGTCAGCCGGTGCGGCTCTGCTCGCCCGCGCGGCGGCCGTACAGCATGGCCGAGAGATAGGCGGCCGTATCGCGCAGTTCGTGCGCCAGCGCATCGAGCTCGGGCTCGGACATCTGTCCGGTGATGGCGATGCCGCTGATGCCGAGGCGGGCCTGCCCCTCGTGGTCGAGGACGGCCGAGGCGGCGATGTCCAGCCCCTGGAACAGGTTGGCCCGATCGAAGGCGAAGCCGGTCGCCTGAGCGCGCACCACGTCGTTGGCGTATTCTTCGAAGCTCGGCGGGTTCTGCCAGCGCAGCGCTCCGAACCTGCGGTGCAGCTCGCGCATCGGGATCTTCTGCGCCGCCGCGACGCAGCGTCCGATCGCACCGACCAGAGCCGGCAGACGTGACCCCAGCGCCATGTCGACCCGCACGACGGATCCTTCGACGACGCGGTCGACCAGGATGATGCGGTCGAGGGGCGTCACCTTCCACAAGCCGATCAAAGCCTTGTGCTTCATCGAAAGCTGCTCGAGCCGGGGGCGGATC
Source organism: Nitratireductor sp. ZSWI3 (assembly GCF_024655565.1). Lineage (GTDB taxonomy): Bacteria > Pseudomonadota > Alphaproteobacteria > Rhizobiales > Rhizobiaceae > Nitratireductor. The sequence goes on from NZ_JANKOF010000006.1 coordinate 22,120, forward strand.
AGGTCGATCTGGTTGGTGCCGAGCAGCGGCACGGAGAACTCCAGAAGCCCGATGCCGGGGCGGTATTCCTTGGTCGAGGGATCGAAGGAGATCAACCCCTCCTTGGCCAGGGTCCTGAGGATGTTGAAGGTCGTCGAGACGTTGATCCCCGTCTCGCGGGCGACCCGCGCGACGCCGGAGGCGGCGTGATCCTGTGTCAGGAAGCGCAGGATCGCGACGGCGTTCTCGACCGCGCCCACATATTTCGCCTGTCCCCGTGGCGTGTCGCCATTCGCGTCCTCGGGAAGCTTGCCGCTGTCCGGTGCCATCTTGCCTCTCTGCCTGGCGCATCGGCCCGAAGATCGAAATCGATTTCGAAACGGGCGATGCGCGGATTCAACAACTTCCAGCGTCCCTCGTGCGCTCCGAGGAGTCCCCAGACACCCTCGTCCGTCGCTTTTTGCCGCTCCGTCATCTTCCTCCATCGCGCCCGGCCTTCCAAGCGGATCGAAAGGTTTTCACCGGCAGATTAATTTTTCTCTTGGAAGAATGTAATTCTTGATGCAGAAAAAAGAAAGAGGAGAGTCCTGCATTTCGAATGGGAGGTTGAAATGACGAAGGGAAGAATTTTTGCCGCGCTGGCGACCGCCTGCCTGTGGGCCGGTGGAGCCGGTGCCGAGGACCTGCAGATCGGGGCGCTGTTCCCGTTGAGCGGACCGAACGCCACCTATGGCGACGTGTTCAGCTCCGGCGTCAATCTGGCCGTCGAGCACATCAACGCCGACAAGATGCTGTCGGGAGCCCTGTCGGTCCGCTACGAGGACAGCCAGGCCCTGCCGCAGACCGCCGTCGTCGGCATGACCAAGCTCGTCGAGGTCGACCAGACGCCCTATGTGCTGTCGGCGTTCACGGGCGTGTCGAAGGCGATTTCGACGCTGGCCCAGCGCAGCGAGACGGTGGCCGTCAACGGCGGCGGTGTCGGGCCGGACCTTGCCAAGCTCGGCGACTATTTCTGGAACGTCATCCCGCTCGCCAATCTCGAGGTGCGCGCGGTGGTGCCTTATCTCGCTCAGCACGACATGAAGAAGATCGTGCTCGTCTATGTCGACGACCCGCTCGGCCAGTCGATCCTCGAGGAACTGGAGGCGTCGCTGCCGAACGCCGGCGGTGAACTGGCGGCGCAGATCTCGGTGCCGACCACGTCGCAGAATTTCTCCGGCATCGCCGCCAAGGTCCGCGCCGCCGGGCCGGATGCCGTCTACATCGCCTCCTACGGCGCGCAGCAGATCCAGATCGTCAAGCAGCTCCGCGACAACGGGGTGGAGGCGCAGCTCGTGTCGTATTCCGGCTTCGCCGTGCCCGACGCCCTCGCGCTGCCGGAGGCCGAGGGGCTGCTCTACACCACCCAGGCGGTGGACTACGATTCGGCCGATCCGGTGACCCAGCGTTTCGTCAGCGACTACAGCGCCAAGGCCGGCAAGAAGCCGAGCGCCTATGTGGTGAACTACTACAACGCGGTGCGTCTGTTCGCGCTGCTCGCCCAGGGCCTCGAGAAGAAGGGCGAAGCCGTCACCGGCGCCAACCTTCTTTCCGAGCGCAAGGCGACGCAGAGCTTCGACCTCGTCGGCGGCTCCGTGTCATTCGAAGCGAACGGCACGCTGCTCGCCCCGATCCAGATCAACCGGATCGAGGAGGGCGCGGGCGCCGCTCTCGAAACCGTTTCCGTGAACTGACGGGCGGCGGCGATGCTCTGGCTCCAACTCGCGCTGACGGGACTGCAGGTCGGCGCGGTCTACGCGCTGACCGCGGTCGGGTTCTCGCTGATCTTCGGGTCGACGCGGATCTTCCACTTCGCCCATGGCGCGACCTTCGTGCTGGCGGCTTACGTGTTCTACTGGGCGTATCAGGCGGGCCTTCCGGCACCGCTCGGCATCCTGGCGGCGGCAGTCGCAGCGGTGGCGCTGGGCGTTACGATGGACCGTCTGGTCTACGCGCCCATCCAGCGGCACGAGGGATCGTTCTTCACCGTGTTCGTCGCCTCCTTCGGCGTCGGCATCGCGGTGCAGAACATCGTCGGCATGGTGTTCGGCCGCAGCTTCGTGACCGTCACCACCGAGCTCAGCCGTTCCGTGAAAATCCTGGACGGGGTCTATGTCTCGCCGCTCGCCTGGATCGCGGTTGCCTGCGCGGCACTGTTCTTCGTCGGCCTGCAATGGTTCCTGCGCCGCACGCATGTGGGCATGGCGCTGCGGGCGCTCTCCGATTCGCCGGAGCTGATCCGGGCCTACGGGCTCGACCCGCGCCGGCTTTCCACCTACGCCTTCGCGCTCGGCTCGGTGCTGGTGGTGCCGGGGGCGATCATCACCGCCGCCACCTCGGGCCTCAACCCGGCGCTCGGTCATCACGTGATGCTGATCTCGCTGGCCGCCACCATCGTCGGCGGCATCGGCTCGATCGGCGGAGCGCTGGCGGCAGGCTTCCTGCTCGGCCTGGCCGAGAGCCTGGCGCTGATCGTCTTCGAAAGCCAGTGGACCGAGGCGGTGACGTTCGCGATCCTGTTCCTGTTCATCCTCCTGCGCCCGGCTGGCCTGTTCGGCCGCGCCGCGACCAGTTGAGGAGGCCCGACGATGGCGGCTTATCTGCTCAATCTCGGCGTCCTGATCTCGATCTATTCGATCCTCGCGATCACGCTCAACTTCATCATGGGATATGCGGGCATCTATTCGCTCGCCCATGCGGTGTTCTTCGGCGTCGGCGCCTATGCCGGCGCGCTCGCGGCGATGCATCTTTCGGCCTCGATCTTCGTCACCGTGCCGGTGGCGATGGCCTGCGCGGCGGTGCTGTCGCTCGCCCTGGCGCTGCCGGCGCTGCGGGTTCGGGGCGAGTATTTCGTCGCCGCCTCGCTCGGGCTCCAGGTGCTGGCGGTGACCATCTTTGCCGAATGGAAGTCGGTCACCGGCGGGATCGGCGGCCTGATCGGCATCCCGCCGGTCGACCTGTTCGGCCAGGCCGTCTACCGGCCGGCGAGCTTCTTCCCGCTGTCGCTCGCGGTCCTGGCGATCGTGATCGTCGTCACCCGGCTTCTGGTGCGGTCGAGCTTCGGGCGCAACCTGACGGCGATCCGCGACAGCGAAAGCGCCGCGGCGAGCTTCGGCAAGAACGTCCCCCTGATCAAGACCATCTCGGTCGTGATCTCGGCGGCGCTGGCCGCCGTCGCCGGCACGCTCTATGCCGGCTATCTCAGCTTCATCAATGTCGAGAGCTTCATGCTCGACACCTCGGTTCTGGTGATGGCGATGGTCATCATCGGCGGGACGGGCACGAGCTGGGGGCCGATCCTGGGCGCTGCGATCCTGCTCCTGCTGCCGGGCCTGCTGAGCTATCTGAGCTTCCTGCCGCCGACCGAGATCGGCGCCATTCAGCAGACCCTCTACGGGCTCGGCATGGCCATCCTGATGATCTTCAGGCCAGGCGGGCTGGTCGGGCGCGGCAAGGCACGCGAGACGAAAAGCGCGGCCAAGGTCGCCGTCGGTCAGAAGCCGCCCGCGGTCGAGGCGAAGGCGGAGGGCGCCCGATGAACGCGCAAGCGCACATGCCGGCCGCGGGCGCCGGGAACGAGGTCCTGCTGGAGATCCGCAATCTCGACAAGCATTTCGACGGGCTGAAGGCGGTCTCGGACGTTTCGATGGATCTGCGGGCCGGCATCGTCACGACGCTGGTGGGGCCCAATGGAGCGGGCAAGACGACGCTCTTCAACCTGATCACCGGGCATCTGACGCGCAGCGGCGGTTCCGTCCGCTGGCTCGGGCGGGACATCGGCGGCATGAAGCCCTACCGGGTCGCCCGGCTGGGCATCGCCCGCACCTTCCAGGACCTGAGGCTGTTCGGCGACATGACGGTCGAGGAAAACGTCCTGACCGTCATGGAACCGGGCGCCTTGCCCTTCTCGCTGAGCGGACCCTCGACTGCCGAAAAGCGGGCCCGCGTGGCGGAGGTCCTCGAACGCACGGGGCTTTCCGCCAAGGCGCGAACACGCGCCGTCGATCTGGCCTATGCGGAGCGCAAGTTCCTGTCGCTGGCGCGCATCATGGCGACCCGCTCCAGGCTGTGGCTGCTGGACGAGCCGGCCTCCGGGCTCGATCCGAACAGCTACGAGCTCTTCCTGCGGCTTCTGCGCGAGGAGGTCGCCTCCGGCGTCACCGTCTGCATCATCGAGCACAATCTCGACATCGTCGTCAGCATTTCCGACCGCATCGCCTTTCTCGATCGCGGGCGGCTTCTGGCAGACGGCGACCCGCAGACGGTGCTCGATGATCCGGACCTTGCAGCGATCTATTTCGGAGACCGGACATGAGCCAGTCAGCGATTGTCGAGGCCCGTGGGCTGTCGGCCGGCTATGGCGGCGCCATGGTGCTGGAGAAGGTGGATCTCGACCTCAGGGAAAACGAGGTGCTGTGCCTGATCGGGCATAACGGGGCCGGCAAGTCGACCCTGATGAAGACCCTGTTCGGGCTGCACCCGGCGAGCGCCGGCGAGGTCCTGCTCCACGGTAAGCCGGTGACCGGGCTGGATCCCAAGGCGCTCTCGCAGGCCGGCCTTGCCATGGTGCCGGAGGGACGGGGCGTCTTCCCCAATCTCACGGTGGACGAGATCTTCGAGCTCGGCATGTGGGCGGTCGGCATTCCGCAGGCCGAGCGCGCCGCCCGGCGCGACTGGGTGCTTTCGATCCTGCCGATGATCGCCGAGTTCCTGCACCGGCGCGCCGGAACGCTCTCCGGCGGCCAGGCGCAGATGGTCTCGATCGGACGGGCGCTGCTCGGCCGGCCGCGCATCCTGCTGCTCGACGAGCCGTCGATCGGCCTGGCGCCGAAGCTTTTCCAGGACCTTCTTGCGCCGATCCGCGCGCTGCAGCAGGCCGAGGGCCTGTCGATCCTCCTGGTCGAGCAGAACGTCCGCGAAGCGCTGAAGATCTCCGACCGTGTCGTGGTGATGAAGTCGGGGCGGATCATCTGGCGCGGCCTGCCGGCGGACCTTTCCGACAACCGGAAGCTGATGGAGCTCTATTGATGGCGCCGCGGCTCGACGATCTGCTTGCGCCCTCCCGGCGGAATGGGGGTGCGCTGTTCCACCAGCCGGACGGAGGTACGGCGGACGCCGCTGCCTTCGATGCCCTCACGGCGGGTGCGGAAGCCTGGCTGCGCGGCCGTGGCGTCGGTGCCGGGGACAGGATCGCCTTGTGGATGGTCAACCGGCTCGAATGGCTGGCCGTGCTGTTCGCCTGCGCGCGCATCGGGGCGGCCGTCGCGGTCGTCAACACGCGCTACCGGGCGAGCGAGCTCGAACACATCCTGCGCTCCTCGGGAGCCTCGCTGCTGATTCTCGAACCCGATTTCGGCAGGATCGATTTCCTGTCGATCCTGCGCGATCTCAAAGGAAGCGATCTGCCCGAACTGGAGGAGATCGCGCTTTTCGGTGCGCAGGCCGTTCCGGAGGCCATCATCGGCAGGTCCGTGGTGGCGGCTGTTTTCGATCCGACCGAGGGAAGCGGCCCGGACCGGGAGAGCGACCCCGACGCGCCGCTGATCTTCTTCACCACCTCCGGCACAACCAGCGCGCCGAAACTGGTGACCCATCCGCAGCGCACGCTGGCCCTGCACGCCCAGCGCTGCGCGACGGCCTATGGCTTCAATGAGCCGGGTGCGGCGTTTTTCGCCGCGATGCCCTTTTGCGGCGTTTTTGGATTGAACGCGGCGCTCGCGGCCGTCGCCGCCGGCGCGCCGATGCACCTGGCACCGATGTTCGAGGCCGGCGAGGCGGCGCGGCGCATCGAGGAGCATCGCATAACCCATGTCTTCGGCTCGGACGAGATGTTCCGTCGCCTGCTGGAGGCGGGCGAAGCGGTTCTGGCATCGGCACGCTGCTGCGGTTACGCCGCCTTCACGCCGGGGCTCAGCGAGACGATGCTCGCCGCCGCCAAGGCCGGCGTTCCGATCCGCGGGCTCTATGGCTCCAGCGAGGTCTGTGCGCTGTTCGCGATCCAGGATCGCGATGCGCCGCCGGAACAGCGCATCCAGGGTGGCGGCCGGCCGGCCTCCGCCGATGCCGAGGTGCGCGTGCGCGATCCCGAGAGCGGCAGATTGCTTCCGGCAGGCCAGACCGGAGCGCTGGAAATCCGTTCGCCGACCAATTTCGCCGGATACTTCCGCAACCCGGAGGCAACGGCCAAGGCGGTGGACGAGGAAGGGTTCTTTCGCTCCGGCGACATGGGCTTCGTGCGCGGCGACGGCACCTTCGTCTATCTCGCCCGGATGGGAGACGCGATCCGGCTCTCCGGCTTCCTGACGGATCCGGCCGAAATCGAGGAGGTGCTGAAGCGATTGCCGGGCGTGCGCGATGCGCAGGTGGTGGCGGTGGCGCATCAGGGACAGAGCCGACCCGTAGCGTTCGTCATCCCCGCTGCTCTGGAACCGTTCGACGAGGAGCGGGTCATCGCCGAGGCGCGGGCGCAGCTCGCCGCCTACAAGGTGCCGCTGCATGTGTGGCCGGTCGAAGCCTATCCCACGACCGACAGCGCCAATGGGCTCAAGATCCAACGGGCCCGCCTGCGCGCGATGGCGGAGGAACGGATGAGAAAGGTGACGGCATGAGCACGGCACAGGCGGCGACTGCCGGACACAGGACGATGTATTTCGAGGATTTCTCGCCGGGGCAGGTCTTTCAGACGGGCGGGCGCACCATCACCGAAACCGACCTGACCATGTTCTCCATGCTGACCGGAGACTGGAACGCGATCCACAGCGATGCCGACTATGCGCGCACGACGCGCTATGGCGAGCGCCTGGTGCACGGCAGTTTCGGCATCGGGCTGGCGATCGGCCTGATGCACGGGCTCGGCATTTTCGAAGGCTCGGCGGTGGCCATGCTCGGCATTTCCGAGTGGCGGTTCGAACGGCCGATCCTGATCGGAACGACGTTGCATCTGCGGCTCGAGGTGATCGACGCTGAACGGGGACGCACCGGCAGGACCGGGCGGATCGGACGTCATTTCAAACTGATCGACGGGCCGGGCGAGGTGGTCCAGCAGGGGCGCAGCGACGTGCTCGTGCTGACCCGCGCCGGCCTCATCGAGTAATGCCGATCCGGCATTGTCGATAGGCAAAACATGCATTTGATGCATGATTTCCGCCTTGCCAGCATGCCGGAAGAGACCAAGGAGAAAACATGGACGATCAGACGTCGACAATGATCGCCGCGCAGGGGCCGCAGGCGACCTACGAGGCTTTTCTGGCCGAAGGACGCTTCATGATCCAGCGTGCCCGCAGGACCGGTGAATACGTCTTCTATCCCAAGGTGATGTCGCCTTCCGGCGAAACCGAGCTCGAATGGGTCGAGGCATCGGGGGGCGGGACCGTCTACGCCATCACCGTCAACCGCAGGCGCGAGGGCTCCTACAATGTGGCGCTCGTCGATCTCGACGAGGGGCCGCGCATGATGACGACCATCACCGGCGTCGAAACCTTGCCGATCGGCGCGCGGGTGCGCGCCCGCGTCGAGCCGGGCGAAACCCCACGCGTCGTCTTCGAGCCCGAGGAGCGTTGACCATGAGCCATCCCATCCGCGGCAAGACCGCCATCGTCGGCATGGGCACCGCCGGTGTCGGCGAGGCGCCGGGTTTCTCGGCGATCGAGCTTCTCGGGCTGTCGGTGCACGAGGCGCTGGCCGATGCCGGCCTCGAACTGTCGGACATCGACGCCGTGTTCGCCGCCACCAGCAGCCACGCCTTCGCCTCGATGAGCGTTACCGAATATCTGGGCCTCAAGCCGAAATATTTCGACAGCACCAATGTCGGCGGCTCCAGCTTCGAGATGCATCTGCTGCAGGCCTCGCTGGCGCTGGAAGCCGGGCTCTGCGACGTGGCGCTGATCTGCTACGGCTCGAACCAGCGCACGGCCGGCGGGCGTCTCGTCTCGATGTCCGAGCCGCAATGGCACGAGACGGCCTACGGCCCGCGCCACCCGATCACCGCCTATGCGCTGGCGACCAGCCGGCACATGCACCAGTACGGCACGACGCGCGAGATGCTGGCGGATGTGGCCGTTGCGGCACGCCAATGGGCGAACCTCAATCCGGCAGCCTTCGCGCGCGGCCCTCTCAGCCGCGAGGATGTGCTGGCCAAGCGGATGATCAGCGATCCGTTGACGGCGGGGGACTGCTGCCTGGTGACGGACGGGGCGGCCGCCTGCCTCATGGTGCGGGCGGACCGCGCCAGGGATTTCCCGAAGCCGCCCGTCTATTTCCTGGGCGCCGCCGGGGCCAACTGGCACCGTTCCATCCAGGCGATGCCCGACCTGACGGTCACCTGCGCCAGCGAAAGCGGCCCGCGAGCCTTCGCGATGGCCGGGCTCGGCCATGCCGACGTCGACCTCGTCATGCTCTACGACGCCTTCACCATCAACATGATCCTGTTCCTGGAAGATCTCGGCTTCTGTCCCAAGGGCGAGGGTGGGCGTTTCGTGCAGGACGGGCGCATCGCGCCAGGAGGGGAACTGGCCGTCAACACCAATGGCGGCGGGCTCTCCTGCGTCCATCCGGGCATGTACGGCATGTTCCTGATCGCCGAGGGAGTCGCGCAGATCCGCCGCGAGGCAGGCGAGCGGCAGCTGGCCAGGGCGGATGTCGCGCTCCTGCACGGCAATGGCGGCACGCTGTCGAGCCAGGTCACCGCGTTTCTCGGCTCGCAGGCGACGCTATGACCATGGTCGAGGGCTCCATGCGATATGATTTCGCGGCCCTGGGGGCGTTGCTCCAGCCGCGCTCGGTGGCCATCGTCGGCGCTTCTTCCGATCCGACGCGGATCGGCGGGCGGCCCATCGCAGCGATGCTTTCGGCGGGCTATCGGGGCCGCATCCTGCCGGTCAATCCCGGCCGCGAGGAGGTGCAGGGCCTGCCCTGCTACGCTTCGGTGGCGGAGCTGCCGGAGGTTCCGGAAGCCGGCATCGTCGCCGTTGCGGCGAAACATGCGCCGGGCGTGGTCGAGGCGCTCGGCGAACGCGGCTGCCGTTCGGTGACGCTCTTTTCGGCGGGATTCGCCGAGACCGGGGCGGAGGGGGAGAAGGCCCAGGCCGAGCTGTTGTCGATCGCCAGGCGCCACGGCATGCGCGTCCTCGGCCCGAACACGCTCGGCGTCTACAATGTCGGCATCGGCTATTACGGCACCTTTTCGTCGTCGCTGGAGATGGCCTTTCCGCTGCCCGGCAACATCGGCATCGCCAGCCAGTCGGGTGCCTATGGCGCCCATCTTGCGGCGGTGGCACGCTCGCGCGGGCTGGGCGCCTCGGTGCTGATCACCACGGGCAACGAGGCGGACGTCACGGTCGCCGACGCGATCGGCTGGATGGCCGGCAGCGATGCGGTCGACGTGATCTGCGCCTATCAGGAGGGTTTTCGTGACGCCGGACGGCTGATCGCTGCGCTCGAGGCGGCGCGGGCCGCGGGCAAGCCGGTCTTCATGCTGAAATCGGGTCGCAGCCGGCTCGGCGCCTCGGCGGCGGCCTCGCACACGGCCTCGCTGACCGGCGACGATGCGGTCGCCGAGGCCGTGCTTGCAGAGCACGGCGTGATCCGCGTGCGCGACACCGAGCAGATGCTCGACTTCGCCTATGCGGCGCGCCAGCGCATCTATCCGGCCGATAACAGCCTCGGCGTGATCACGGTCAGCGGCGGGGCCGGCATCGTGGCGACGGACGAAGCCGAGATCGCCGGCCTGCCGATGCCGCTGATGCCCGAGGAGGCGCAGGCCCGGCTGAAGGAGATCCTGCCTTTCGGCGCGCCGGCCAACCCGCTTGACTGCACCGCGCAGGCGCTCAACGACCTTTCCCTTTTCGAGGCGTTCACGCGGGCGGCGCTGAAAGATGGCGGGTATCGGTCGATCCTCTGCTTCCTCACCTACGTGGCGGGCGGGGCGACGCTGGCTCCCCGGCTTCTGGAGACGCTGCGCAAGATACGCACCGACTATCCCGACCGGCTGCTGTCGCTGTGCATCATCGCCGACCCGGAGGTGACGCGCGCCTATGAGGAGGCCGGCTTCCTGACCTTCACGGATCCGAGCCGCGCCGTCCGCGCGATCGCCGCGATGGGGCAGGTGGGAGACAGGCTCGCCGCCAGACCCGCCGCGCGTCCGCGATTGCCGCGCGTGACCCTTCCCGCAGCAAGTCCGGACGAGCACGCCGCCAAGGCGCTTCTGGCGGACGCCGGCATCGCCGCGGCGCCGGAGCGCATCGTGCATTCGGCCGAGGAGGCGGCAGCGGCGGCGCAGGCGCTGGGCTTCCCGGTGGTGATGAAGATCGTCTCGCCTGACATCGTGCACAAATCCGACATCGGCGGCGTGCGGCTCGGGCTCGGCGATGCCGAAGCGGTGCGGGCCGCCCATGACGGGATCCTCGATGCGGTGAGAACGGCCGCTCCCGAGGCGCGGATCGCCGGCGTCCTTGTCGCCCGGCAACTGACGGGTGGTGTGGAATGCCTGATGGGGATCAACCGCGACCCGGTGTTCGGCCCGGTCGCCGTGTTCGGCCTTGGCGGGATATTCGTCGAGATCCTCGACGACGTGGCGATACGGCCGTGCCCGTTCGACCGAAACGCGGCGCGCGAGATGATCCTGTCGATCAAGGCGGCCGGCGTGCTGACCGGCGCAAGGGGGCGGGCGCCGGCCGATCTTGATGCGCTCGCTTCGATGCTCTCCCGCTTGTCGGCCTTCGCCGCCGCCGCGGGACCGAGGCTGCGCGCCATCGACCTCAACCCCGTGCTGGCGCTGCCGGACGGCGCCTGCGCGCTCGACGCGGTGATCGAGATCGGACCGGAGGCCAGGGCATGATCGATTACGAACGGCTGATGGCCTATGACATACCGGAGGTGCGGCAGAGCTACGGACCGCGCGAGTGCGCCTTCTATGCGCTGTCCATCGGCGTCGGCCAGGACCCGCTCGATCCTGCCAATCTGCGGTTCGTCGGGGCCGGCGCGCTGGTTCCGTTTCCCACCCTGCCGCTGGTCCTCGGTCACCCCGGCTTCTGGCTCGGCAATCCCGACACCGGGGTCGATGCGGTGCGGCTCGTCCATGGCGAGCAGGGGATCACCATCCATGCGCCCCTGCCCATCGAGGGGACGGTGACCGGCAAGACCCGCGTCACCGGCATCGTCGACAAGGGGGAGGGGCGCGGCGCGCTGCTCTACACGGAAAAGGAGTTGCGCGATGCCGGCGCCGGCACCCTCTACGCCACCACCCGCTCGACGACGTTCCTGCGCGGCGACGGCGGTTTCGGAGGGCCGGAGGGCCCGGTCAAGCGCGCCCACAGCCTGCCTGAAAGCGCGCCGGAGATCGTGCACGAGACGGTGACGCGGCCCGAACAGGCGCTCTGGTACCGCTGGAACGGCGACGACAATCCGCTGCACCTTGATCCCGACATAGCAGCGAAGGCCGGCTTTCAGCGGCCGATCCTGCACGGCCTGTGCAGCCTGGGGATCGCCGCCCATGCGGTCGTCGCGACCCTGTGCGGGGGCGCCCCCGGCCGCCTGAAGACGCTGGACGCGCGCTTTACGGCGACGGTGACGCCGGGCGAGACGCTGCGCACCGAGATCTGGCCGGACGGCTCGTTTCGCACGCGGTCGGTGGAGCGTGACGTGGTGGTGATCGGCAACGGTCTCGCCGGCATCGATTGAGAGGAGAACGGGATGGACGGAGCATTCGGACAGGACGAGGAGCGGCGCGAGGGGCTGCGCCTTCTCGTCGAGAGCGCCTCGGGGCTTGCGCCCCGCACCGGTGACCTGCGCGCCGTGCGTGCCTTGCGCTTCACGCGGCCGGGGATCGACCGCGCCCGCTGGCGCCGGATCGCCGAGATGGGCTGGCTCGGCCTGCGCCTGCCCGAGGAGGCGGGCGGCGCGGGGCTCGGCATGAGCGAATACGCCGCCCTTGCAACCGAGATCGGGGCGGCGCTTTTGCCCGAGCCGGTGATCGAGGCGCAACTGGCGCTCGATCTCATGGGGGAGAAGGCGCCTGCCGGTGCTCTTTCCGGCGACACGCTGGTGCTGCCGGCCTGGGCCACGGGGCCGGACGGCCTCGGTGCCGGGGAGGGGCTTTCGGAGGCGGACGGGCGGCTGAGCGGCCGCAGGCTCTTCGTGCCGATGGCGCAGGCCGCCGATGTATTTCTCCTCGCCGGCTCCGATGCCTGCTGGCTGGTTCCGGCGGATGCGCCGGGCCTCGGCCTTACGGCGGAAGACACGCTCGACGGCGGGCACACGGGCACGCTCACCCTCGACGGGGTGGAGGGCGAGCGACTGCCGGCGCCCGACCCGCATGCCTTCGAGGCGGCGGCGCTGGCGACGGCGGCGGCCCTGCTCGGGATCATGGAGCGGGCCTTCGCCATGACGCTCGACTATCTGAAGACGCGCGTGCAGTTCGGCCAGCCGATCGGCAATTTCCAGGCGCTGCAGCACCGCGCGGTGGATCTGGAGATTGAGATCGGCCTGACCCGGGCGGCGCTGCGCGATGCGGTCGCGGCGATGGATGCGGGCGAGGACTGCCGCCGCATCGTCTCGCGCGCCAAGGCGCGCGCCGCCGATGCGGCGATGCGCGTCACCCGCCAGGCGGTGCAGCTGCACGGCGCCATCGGCTACACCGACGAGGCCGATATCGGCCTGTTCCTGCGCCGCGCCATGGTGCTCGCGCCGCGCTACGGAAGTGCCGCCTATCATCGCCGGCGCTATGGCAACCTGTCGGAGGGACGGCCATGAGCCTGACCGTCGATCACGAGGAGGGGGTGCTGATCCTGACCCTCGACGAGCCGCAGCGCCGCAATCCGATCGGCCATGCGGTGCGGCAGGAGATCGTCAGGCGCCTTTCCGACGCCGAGCGCGACGGGCAGACCCGCGCGGTGGTGCTGACCGGCGCGGGAGGGCATTTTTCGACCGGCGGCGACATTCGTGACCAGAAGGGCGTCGCAAGCCGCATCGAGGCACGCGACCGCTTCGCCGTCATCAAGGACCTCATCGGACGCATGGTGCGCTTTCCAAAGCCGCTCGTCGCCGCCGTCGAGGGGTGGGCCGCCGGTGGCGGCTTCTCCCTGGCGCTGGCCTGCGAGACGGTGGTCGCGGCCCGTTCGGCGCGCTTCGTGTCGAGCTTCGGCAAGATCGGACTGGCGCCGGATCTCGGCCTGCTCGCCACCCTGCCGGCCCGCATCGGCACGATGAGGGCGCAGCGCATCTTCCTCACCTCGGCGACGATCGATGCCGAGGAGGGGCATCGCCTCGGCTTCGTCGACGAACTCGCACCCGAGGGCGAGGCTCTCGACCTTGCCAAGACGATCGCGCGCCAGGCGGCCGCCACCGCGCCGCTGCCGCGCGCCTTCGTCAAGGATTTCCTCGCCGCGGATGTCGACCGCGCGCTCGAGTTCGAGCGCCAGGTCCAGCCGATGCTGATGTTCAGCGCCGACGCCGTCGAGGGCCGCACGGCCTTCTTCGAGAAGCGCGCTCCGGTCTTCAGGGGAGAATGACATGACCGACACGGCCACCGCGGCCCCGGCGCCGCACGCCGACCTCAACCCGTTGTCCGACGCGGATTTCCGCCGCACCGTTCGCGACTGGATCGCCGCCAACTACCCGCCCGAGCTGCGCAACCCGCCGAAGCGGCTGCACGCGGCCGAGGCGATGCCCTGGTATCACCGCCTTTCGGCGCAGGGATGGCTGGCGCCCGGCTGGCCGCGCGAGCACGGCGGCATGGGGCTTTCGCCGGCGAAGCTGCTGATCATGATGGAGGAGATGGAGCGCCACGGCTGCGCCCGCCTGCCCGACAGCGGCCTGACCATGGTCGGCCCGCTGCTGATCGCCCATGGCAGCGAACAGCAGCGCGCCTATCATCTGCCGAGGATCCTGTCCGGCGAGATCATCTGGTGCCAGGGCTACAGCGAGCCGAATGCCGGCTCGGACCTTGCCGCGCTGCGCACCTCGGCGGTGCGAGACGGTGAGGAGTGGGTGCTCAACGGACAGAAGATCTGGACCACGCTCGGCACCGACGCCAACTGGATCTTCGTGCTCGCACGGACCGATCCGGAGGCGGCGAAGCAGAAGGGGATCAGCTTCTTCCTGGTGCCGATGGACACGCCGGGCCTTACCGTTCGGCCGATTGTCAACATCGACAGGCACGACGAATTCGCGGAAGTCTTCTTCGACAATGTTCGCATCCCCGCCGATGCGATCGTCGGCGCGGTCAACGCCGGCTGGACCATCGCCAAGAACCTGCTCGGCTTCGAGCGTCTCTTTCTCGGCTCTCCCAAGCAGGCCGAGGGCGCGCTCGACCACCTGGAGCGGCTTGCCGCGCATCTGGGCTGCAAGGAAGACTGTGCGGCGCTCGTCAACGGGCTGCGCATGGAGCTTGAGGACCACAAGTCCTTCTATGCGACCTTCGCCGACCAGGTCCGCCGCGGCGAGACGCTGGGCCCCGACGTGTCGATGCTGAAGATCAACCAGACGGCGCTCTACCAGAAGATCACCGACCGCATCATGGAACTGGCGGGCGAACTGGGGACCCTGGCCGGCGCCCTGCCGGACGACCCGGCGCTCTATCCGGGCAGCGTCTTCCTGCAGGCGCGCCCCTCTTCGATCTACGGCGGCTCGTCCGAGATTCAGCGAAACATCGTCGCCAAGCAGGTGCTTGGCCTGGGAAGATAAGAGAAGGAGAAATTCATGGCAGTGGATCTCGGGCTGGAGGGCAAGGTCGCCATCGTCACCGGTGCCGGCGGCGGCATCGGCCGCGGTATCGCGCTGGAGTTCGCCAAGGCGGGCGCCAGGGTGGTGATCAACGACATCGGCGTCTCGCTGGGGGGCACGGGCGAGCGCTCGTCGGCGCCCGCGGAAGAGACGAAGGCGATGATCGAGGCTCTCGGCGGCGAAGCCATCATCAGCAGCGAGAGCGTCTCCGAATGGGCCTCGGCAAGACGCACCGTCGAGATGGCGCTCGACGGTTTCGGCCGCGTCGACGCGGTCGTCAACAATGCCGGCATTCTGCGCGACGTCATCTTCCACAAGATGGACCCCGCCGACTGGGAGGCGGTGATCAACGTTCATCTGAACGGCAGCTTCTACATGAGCCGGGCGGCGGCCGAGCCGTTTCGCGCGCAGGGAAGCGGCGCATTCGTGCACATGACCAGCACTTCGGGCTTGATCGGCAATTTCGGCCAGGCCAACTATTCGGCTGCCAAGATGGGCATCGTCGGACTGTCGAAGTCGATCGCCCTCGACATGGCACGCTTCGGCGTGCGGTCGAACTGCGTTGCGCCCTTCGCCTGGAGCCGCATGACCAATTCGATCCCCGCCAACACTCCCGAGGAGAAGGCGCGCGTCGAGCGCATGAAACGCATGACACCGGAAACCAACGCGCCGCTGGTCGTCTTCCTGGCCTCGGCGGCGGCCGAAGGGGTTACCGCGCAGATCTTCGCCGCGCGGCTCAACGAACTCTTCCTGTTCAGCCAGACGCGGCCGGTGCGCAGCGTTCATTCGGCGGATGGCTGGACGCCGGGGCTGATCGCCGAACTGGCCTTGCCGGCCCTCCGTCCGGCCTTTGCCGCGGTCGAACGCAGCGGCGACGTCTTCGCCTGGGATCCGATCTGAGGCGGCCGTGAACGACGCTGCGGGATCGGCACTGCAGGCGGCCGGACGCCAAGCCGTCGCCGCGCAGGGGCTGATCTGCGTGGCGGTCGCCGTCGGGATCGCCGGCGTCTTTAGGCACCATGCGGCGATGACCGTGGCCGGCGGACTTTCGCTGCTGCTGTTCCTCTGGCTCAGCCGGCGACGTCTCGGGCTCGCCGCTCTCGTGCCGCTGTGCCTTTCGCTTGTCGCGTTTGCGGGCGCGCTGGCGAGGGGCGTGTCGGCCGATGGTCTGCTCCACGCGGCCGACCGGGCGCTGTTCCTGACGGCCCTGTTGTCGATGCTTACCCTGTTGCGGCAGGCGGCCAGCCGGTCGCGCGACGTGTTGCGCGCCGGCGCCTATCTCACCGGTCAGCCGCCGGGCCGGCGCTATATGGCGTTGTGCTTCGGCGGGCACCTCTTCGGCACGCTGATCAACCTTGGCGGGCTGGCGATCCTCCTCGACATGGTGGCGCGCGCCAACAAGGCCAATCTCAGCGGCCTGCCGCCGGCGCTGCAGGAGCTGAGGCTCAAGAGGATGACGCTCGCCATCGTGCGCGGTTTCACGCTGGTCGCCTTCTGGTCGCCGCTCGGCTTTGCCGTGAACTCGGTCCTGCTGGCGATGCCGGGGCTGGACTATGCGTTTCTCGGGCCGCTCGGGCTGGCATTGACGATGCCCGTCTTTGCGCTCGGATGGATGTTCGACAGGATGCTGGCGCCGCGCGGCAACCGCCATGCGTTCGCACCGCCGGAGCCTGCCGGCGGATCGGTGCTGCGCCTCGTTGGCCATGTGGCCCTGCTGGGGCTTCTGGTGATGGTGCTGCATTCGCAGAGCCCGCTCAGCTTCCAGGAGGCATTGCTGATCACCGTGCCGGTCTATGCGCTCACATGGCTCCTGAGCGCCGGGGCTGGCCGGCAAGCCGTCGGCGCCGCGGCCGCGGGCGTCGCCTCGACCATTCGCGCCTTGCCGATGGCGGCCGGCGAGATCGGCGTGTTCGCTTCCGCCGGCCTGTTGTCGGTCCTGCTGCTCGAGGTTCTGCCGGTCGAGACGATCGAGACGATGCTGAACGGTGCCGACCTGCCGCCCGAAGCGATCTCGGCGATGCTCGGTCTCGCCACGCTGGGCCTTGCCCTTGTCGGGGTGAACCCCATCATCACGGTCTCGGTTCTGGGAAGCCTGGTGGCGCAGGTCGGCATCGCGGGGCTGTCGCAGGCCGCCGCCGCCTTCGCCATGCTCAGCGCATGGTCCGCCGCCATGGGACTTTCGCCCTTCATCACGACGGTCGCCTATGCGGGGGCGATCGTCGGGCGCTCGCCGGTCACGGTCGGCATGCGCTGGAACGGCGCTTATGCGGCGACGCTGCTGGTTCTTTCGCAGCTTGCCGTGGCCGGTGCCATACGCGCCGGCTGGCTCTGATCATCAGGACGCCGGAACGGCGGCGAATTCCTCGCGGATCGCCATGCTGTCCTCGCCGAGGCCAGGCACGCGGCGACCGCTGTGCCGTGCGCCGTCGACCACCGGCGCCGGCGCCGGGATGGCCTGCGGCCCGGTCTCTGTATCGATCGCGGCCTGGTTGAGATGCGGATGGGTCAGAAGATCGGTGATGCCGTTGACGTCGGCGAAGGCCGTGTCGGTGTCCACCAGAAGCCGGATTGCCGCCTCGCGGTCCAGGGTTGCAAAGCGCGCGCCCACCACCGCATCCACGGCGGCGCGGTTCTGCACCCGTGCATTGTTGGTGGCAAAGAGCGGGTCGGCAATCATTTCGGGGCGGTCGAGGACGATGCGTGCGAAAATCGCCCATTCGCGATCGTTCTGGATCGACACCAGGATCTCGCGCCCGTCGCGGGTCGTGAAGACGCCGTAAGGCGAGATCGAGGGATGAGCAAGGCCTATGCGCCGCGGTGGCTTGCCGGCCCGGGCGTGCAGGAACGGCACGGTGAGCCAGTCTGCCATGACGTCGAACATGGAGATGCGGATGTCGCTGCCGCGGCCGGTGCGTTCGCGCAGGATCAGGGCCTCGAGGATCGCGGCATGGGCGGTGGCGCCGGTGGCGATGTCGACCAGGGAGATGCCGACACGGGCGGCCGATTCCGGGCCGCCGGTGATGCTGCAAAGCCCGCTGTCGGCCTGGATCAGCAGGTCGTAGGCCTTGCGCTTGGCATAGGGGCCGGTGTCGCCGTAGCCGCTGATCGAGCAGCAGATCAGGCGGGGGTGCCGTGCGAGCAGCGTCTGCGGCCCCAGTCCCATGCGCTCCAGCGCGTCCGGTTTCAGATTCTGGACCAGCACGTCGGCCCGCGCGATCATGCGCAGGAGCAGCGCGTGATCGTCGGTGTTCTTGAGATCCAGGACGAGCGATTCCTTGCCGCGGTTCAGCCACACGAAATAGCTCGACAGGCCGTCGGCGGCGCTGTCGTAGCCACGGGCGAAATCGCCCTCGGGCCGCTCCACCTTGATCACCCGTGCGCCGGCATCGGCCAGGCGCGAGGTGCAGAACGGAGCCGCGACCGCCTGTTCGATCGTGACGACGAGCTTGCCTTCCAGAGCTGTCATTGTCCGGCCTCCCCAAAATCGGCGGCGCGCCGAACCGGGCGCTCGTCATTCCGCCATGCAGCCCAAAGCTAGGGCGCCCGGGCGGGGCGGACAAAAGCCGTTTCCGAATTTCAGCGATAGCGTTCCGGCATGGAACGGCGCTCCGGCATGCCGCGATCAGAGTTTGCTGCCGGGCCATTCACCATTGGTGACCAGCCGGCGCACGGTGTCACCGAGCATGGTCATGAAGGGACCGGTGAGCCGGGTGCTCTGCCGGTTGAGCGGCGTCCACAGCACGAGCATGCGGTCGAGCACCGGCGCTTCGATCGGTCGTGCCACGAGGCGGCCCTCGTTGACGCGCTGGAAGACGCTGACGAGCGGCAGGATCGTGCTTCCCGCGCCGCGCTCGACGAAGGCGAGAAGGGTGGGCAGGATGTCGACTTCGAGGCTCACGCTAAGCTCTATGGAGCTCTGCCGGGCCGCGCGGTCGACCAGCTTGCGCAGACCATGGTCGGGGCTCGGCAGGATGAGATTGCGGGACAGCGCCTCGGCGAGCCGCACGGGCGTGCCGGGCGCCCCCGGAGGCTCGATGAGGAAGAGCCTTTCGAGCAGCAGCGGGTGCGAGCGCACCAGCGGCACCTTGGTGCCCTCATAGGTCACGCCGATGTCGATCGTGCCGCGCTGCAGCCAATCCTGCACGTGGCCGCTGAAGCCGGCGACGATGCGCAGCTTGACCTCCGGATAAAGACGCAGCGTTTCCGCAACGAGGGGGGTGGCCAGAACTTCGGCGACGGTCGGCGGCAGGCCCAGCGTCACCGTGCCGCGCAGGCGATGATCACGCGCCACGACGTCACGGACCATCGATTCCACGTCATCGAGGATCTGGCGGGCGCGATCGGCAAGGGTGCGGCCCTCGTCGGTGGGAACGACGCCGCGCCCGTGCCGTCTCAGAAGCGCCACGCCGAGCTCGTCCTCGAGTGCCTGGACCTGCCGGCTGAGTGCCGGCTGGGCGATCTGCAGACGCTCCGCCGCGGCGGTGATGCTGCCCAGTTCGACGATCTGCACGAAGCTGCGCAACTGCCGCATGTCCACGATGCCGGATCCTTATGGCTGATATATCTCTAATGCACTTGAAACATAAGTCGACGCGGGACAGCGTTAGTCAAGAGGGTGCGTCCCTGACGGGACGGCGGGGAGAGGAGACCGCGCCGGCCGCCCTTATCATTCCAGGGAGGAAAAGAGAGAATGAGCCATAGCAAAGCAAGGATCCGTCGTCTGCTGGCCGCTTCCGGACTGGTCGTGCTCACCACGGGGGCGACCGCCTGGGGGCAGGACCTGCCGAAGACCATGATCTGGTCGACCTATGATGTCGGCTCGGCGGGCTATGCCGAGGCTTCCGCCATCGCCGATGCCTTCGGCCAGAAGTTCGGAACCAAGATCCGCATCCAGCCCTCGGGCAGCGGCATCGGCCGGCTGCAGCCCATCCTGAAGGGGCGCGCCGATTACGGCTTCCTGGCGACCGAGGCCTTCTTCGTGTCCGAAGGCGCATTTGATTTTGCCACGCCCGAATGGGGACCCACCGAGCTGCGCACCGTTGCCGGCCGTCCCGCGTCGATCTCCCTGGTGACGGCGGCCAATGCCGAGATCGAGACCGTCGCCGACGTGAAGGGCAAGCGGCTCGCCTTCGTGGCCGGCAATCCGTCGATCAACGTGAAATGCGAGGCGATCCTGGCCTTTGCCGGGCTGACGCTCGACGATGTCGAGGTCGTCATGTTCCCGACCTACGCCGCAGCGATGAGCTCGATGACCAAGAACGAGGCCGACGCGACCTGCACGACGCCGACCACCAGCCAGCTCTACGAACTCGCCGAGTCGCCGCGCGGCATCCACTGGGTGGCGCTCGAACCGGACAACGCCGAGGGCTGGGCCAAGCTCGACGAAGTGCTGCCGATCATGAGCCCGTTCGAGGAGGATATCGCCGCCGGGCTGAAGGAAGGCGAAAAGGTTCCGATGGCGGCTTACCGCTATCCGGTGATCACCACGACGAAGGACAAGTCGGCCGACGAGGTCTATGCCTTCGTGAAGGCGCTCGACGAGACCTACGATCTCTACAAGAACGGCACGGCGACGATGAAGCGCTGGGCGCTCGACCAGTCCGGCCATCCGGCGATCGACATCCCGTTCCATGAGGGCGCGGTGCGCTACCTGAAGGAAAAGGGCATATGGACGGAGCAGGACGAGGCCTGGAACCAGAAGAGGATCAAGCGCATGGACGCGCTGGTCGCCGCCTGGAAGGATTTCATGCCTGCCAACAAGTCGCTCTCGCCGGAAGAGTTCTCCAAGGCGTGGACGGCCAAACGCAAGGAAGTCCTCGCGACGCTCGGCTGACGCACGGGACCGTTCCCAACGCCCATGCGGGGAGCCAGCCCCCGCATGGGTCCTGTCCTGCCTGTCTCCCGGGAGAAGATCGCTCATGACGATGCACGCGCAATCGCCGTCCGCCGACGCTCACCATTCGGCCGAGCCGCCGTTATCGGGCGAAAGGGCCAGGCCGTCCGGTCTTGCGCGGATTGCCGCGCTCGTCCTCGGCGCCCTTGGCGTCGTCCTGGCCCTGAACCAGGTTTTCCTGCTCAACCTTTTCGGCTTCCAGCCGCTCGGCAACAGCTATCTCTACTATCTGATCGGCATATTCCTGTCGGTTGCCTTCATCTGCCTGCCGGCCCGCAAGGCGGACGCCGCGGCACCGCGCTGGTATGACTGGCTGCTGGTGGTCCTGGTTCTTCCGGCCGCCGGCTATCTCGGCCATCACGGTCTCGACATCATCCAGCAGGGCTGGGAATACGAGGCTCCGCTGACGGCGGACATCGCCGCCGGCATCGTGATCCTTGCCGCGCTGGAGGGCGTGCGCCGCGCGGCGGGGCCGGTCCTGCTCGGCACGGCGCTCCTCTTCGGCAGCTATCCTCTGTTCGCCGACCACATGCCCGGCTTCCTCTGGGGCACCTCCTACGGGCCGCTGGAGGCGGTGCGCGCCCATGTCCTCGGCGTTGAGAGCATCATCGGCATCCCCATGCAGGTGGTGGCCGAACTGGTGATCGGCTTCGTCATCTTCGGGTCGGTGCTGACGATCACCCGCGGCTCCGAATTCTTCATGGAGCTTGCCGCGGCCCTGCTCGGCCGCAGCCGCGGCGGGCCGGCGAAGGTCGCCGTTCTCAGCAGCGGTATCCTCGGTTCGCTTTCCGGCAGCGTGATCTCCAACATCCTCACCATCGCGCCCTTTTCCATCCCGACGATGAAGCGGATCGGCTATCCGCCGGTCTATGCGGCGGCGATCGAGAGCTGCGCGTCGACGGGCGCAACGCTGATGCCGCCGGTGATGGGAACGGTCGCCTTCATCATGGCCTCGTTCCTCGGCGTGCCCTATGCCGACATCGCCGCCGCCGCCTTCATCCCGGCCATGCTGTTCTACGCGGCGCTCATCTTCCAGGTCGACATGTTCGCTGCGCGCAACGGCCTGAAAGGCGCGCCGGCGGAGGAGATTCCCGCCTTGCTGCCGACGCTGCTGCGCGGCTGGCCCTATCTGCTCGGGCTTGTGGTGCTGGTCTATGTGCTGATGGTGCTGCGCCAGGAGACCTATTCGCCCTATGCCGCCTCGGCCGTGCTGCTGGCGGCGACGGCGTTCCGCTCGCACACGCGGCTGACGCTCGGCCGGGCGGTGCTCCTGCTTTTCGACATCGCCAAGAGCATCGCCGCTCTGGTGGCGGTTCTCGCCGGCATCGGCCTGATCGTCGGCGGCCTGTCCTACACGGGTGTCGCGGGGGCCTTCTCACGCGAGCTGCTTCTTTATGCGGGTGGCAACGTCCCGCTGATGCTGATTGCCGGCGCGGTGACGAGCTTCATCCTCGGCATGGGGATGACCGTCAGCGCCTGCTACATCTTCCTGTCGATCCTTCTGGCGCCGGCGCTGATCGAGGCGGGCCTCAACCCGCTCGCCAGCCATCTCTTCATCCTCTACTGGGGCATGCTGAGCTACATCACCCCGCCGGTCGCGCTTGCCGCGATCACGGCCGCCAGCATCGCCGGCTCGCCACCGATGCGCACCGGCTTCTACGCCATGCGGCTGGGGGGCATCCTGTTCATCCTGCCCTTCATCTTCGTCTATGACCCCGCCCTGATCATGCACGGGAGCTGGCCCGCGGTGCTCAAAGCCGTCGTCTTCAGCATCGTTGCGATCTGGGCGATGACCACGGCGCTCGAAGGCTGGTTCTACGGCGGCGGCAGGCTCAATCCGGTGCTGCGGGTGGCGACCGGCGTCGCCGGCGTCCTGATCCTGCTGCCGGAGTTCTATACGAGCCTTGCCGGCTTCGTCGTGCTTGCCAGCGTGGCGGCGATGATGGGGGTGTCGCTCGTCCGGCGGACGGAGGCGGCGCGATGATCGACAAGCGCGTGGCCGATCTTGCCGCCGCCGTCGCGCCGATTCACGACGGTGCGGCGGTGATGATCGGCGGCTTCGGAAGCGCCGGCATTCCCTACGGCCTGATCGATGCGCTGGTGGCGCACGGCGCCGGCGGCCTGACGATCATCTCCAACAATGCGGGCGCCGGCGAGGAGGGCATATCGGCCCTGCTGCGCGAAGGGCGGGTCGCCAAGGTGATCTGCTCCTATCCACGCACGCCAGGCTCGATCTGGTTCGAGCGGCGCTACGAGGCAAAGGAGGTGGATCTGGAGATCGTGCCGCAGGGGACCCTGGCCGAACGCATTCGCGCTGCCGGGTCCGGGCTCGGCGGGTTCTTCACGCCGACCGCCTACGGGACCCGCCTCGCCGAGGGAAAGGAGACGAGGATGATCGATGGACGCGGCTATGTGTTCGAACAGCCGCTGCCCGCCGATTTCGCGCTGATCAGGGCGGAGGCCGCGGATCGCTGGGGCAACCTGCGCTTCCACGCGACGGCGCGCAATTTCAATCCGGTGATGGCGATGGCCGCGCGGCACACCATCGTCGAGGCCCGCCAGGTCCTCGACGGGCCGATGGAGCCGGAGGCGGTGGTGACACCCGGCATCTTCGTGAAATCCGTGGCCCGCTATGCGGTGCGCCCATGATCCGGCTGAGCGACGACGATGTGGCGCGGCGGCTCGCCCGGGACATCCCGGACGGCGCCTATGTCAACCTCGGCATCGGCATGCCGAACCGTGTCGCCTCCTTCGTTCCCGAGGGGCGCGAGGTCATGTACCAGACCGAAAACGGTCTTCTGGGCGTCGGCCCGGCCCCGGACGCGGGGATGGCGGACCCCGAACTGATCGACGCCTCGAAGAAACTGGTGACCACGATCCCAGGCTCGGCTTTCTTCGATCATCCCACCAGCTTCGGCATGATGCGGGGCGGGCACTTGGACATCGCCGTGCTCGGCGCCTACCAGGTCGCCGAAAACGGCGATCTGGCGAACTGGGCGACGCTCGACGACAACTATCCGCCGGCGGTCGGCGGGGCGATGGACCTGGTGGTCGGCGTGCCCAGGATCTACATCATCATGCGCCATGTGAACCGCGACGGCTCGCCGAAGCTTCTCGAAAAATGCACCTATCCGCTGACCGGGCTCGGCGTGGTGAGCCGCGTCTATACGGACCTTGCCGTGCTCGACGTGACGGCGGACGGCTTCCGGCTGGTCGAACTCGCACCCGGCAACAGCTTTGAGGACGTGCAGTCGGTGACCGGTGCGAGGATCGCCGCCTGAGGGGCGCTGGAGCCGTTACAGGACGGCGGCCGCGGTCATCGTCGTCTGGCCGGCCGCGTTCGAGACCCACAGGTCGAGCGGAGCGCCACGCCCGGCATTGACCGTGAAGGGCTGACCGTCGAAGAGGGGAGCGACCCCGCGGAAGGCGAAGCTGGCGGGATAGGCGCCGCCGTTCTCCTGCCGGGCAAGATGCAGCAGCAGGGTCGCCTGCAGCGGCCCATGCACGATCAACCCCGGATATCCCTCCACGTTGCGGCAGTAATCCCGGTCGTAATGGATCCGATGGCCGTTGAAGGTGACGGCGGAGTAGCGCAGCAGGAGAACGGGATCGGCTGCGACCGTGATCTGCCGGTCGGCCCTGCGCGGCGGGGACGGTTCAGGCGGCGCCTTCGGTGCGTCGGGCGCGCTCTCCAGCGGCCGGTAGACGATGTCGTGCCGCTCGCGCAGAGAGAGGCCGCGCGGCGTCTCGTAGGTGTGCAGCACCTCGACGAAGCAAAGCGGGCCCGACCGGCCCGACTTCACCGACACGTCCTCGATCCGCGACGTGCGGCGCACCCGGTCGCCGACCCTGAAGTCGCCGCTGAACCACAGTTCGCCGCCCGCCCACATGCGCCGGGGATAGGGGACCGGCGGCAGGAAATCCCCGCGCGCCGGGTGCCCGTCAGGACCCAGCCCAGACATCGGCACGATGTCGGGGCAGAGGCACCAGTGGATCGCCGTCGGCGCGGCAGCGCCGTCGCGGAAATCGACGGGTTCGTCGAGCACGGCGGCGAGGCTTGCGGCGAGCCGCGGCGTGATCGTGTCCTCGACGATCCGCTCCCTGCCGATCCAGCCGCGCAGGTGCCCGATGTCGATGTCGGAGGGAGCCGTGTCGTCCATGTGCGGCGTCCTAATAGGAGCGCGGCATGCCGAGCACATGCTCGGCGATGAAGCTCAGGATCAGGTTGGTCGAGATGGGCGCCACCTGGTAGAGCCGCGTCTCGCGGAACTTGCGCTCGATGTCGTACTCCTCGGCGAAGCCGAAGCCGCCATGCGTCTGCACGCAGGCCTCCGCCGCCGCCCATGAGGCCTCGGCGGCCAGCATCTTGGCGATGTTGGCTTCCTCGCCGCATGGCTCGCCGGCTTCATAGCGCCGGGCCGCTTCGTGCACCATCAGCTCGGCCGCGCGCATCTGCGCATGCGCCCTGGCGATCGGAAACTGGATGCCCTGGTTCTGGCCGATCGGACGGCCGAAGACCACGCGCTCGCAGGCATAGTTCCGCGCCTTGTCGATGAACCATTTCGCGTCGCCGATGCATTCAGCACCGATCAGGATGCGCTCGGCGTTCATGCCCGACAGGATGTAGCGGAAGCCCTTGCCTTCCTCGCCGATCAGGTTGCGGGCCGGCACCCGCACATTCTCGAAGAACACCTCCGTCGTCGCATGGTTCATCATGGTTCGGATCGGCCGGATCGTGAGGCCGGCGGACTTCGCCTCGTTCATGTCGAGGATGAAGACCGACAGCCCGTCGGTCTTCTTGGCCACCTGATCGCGCGGCGTGGTGCGGGCGAGGAGCAGCATCAGATCGGAATGCTCGGCGCGGGAGGTCCAGATCTTCTGCCCGTTGACCACGTACTCGTCGCCCTCGCGGCGAGCGGTCGTGCGCAGCGACGTGGTGTCCGTTCCGCTGGTCGGCTCGGTCACGCCGAAGGCCTGCAGACGCAGCTCGCCGCTGGCGATGCGCGGCAGATATTCGCGTTTCTGCTCCTCCGAGCCGTGGCGCAGGATGGCGCCCATGATGTACATCTGCGCGTGGCAGGCCCCGCCATTGCCGCCGGCGCGCTGGATCTCTTCCAGGATCGCCGCCGCGCCCGAAAGCGGCAGGCCGGCCCCGCCATATTCCTCGGGAATGAGCGCGGCAAGATAACCGGCGTCGGTGAGCGCCTGGACGAACTCCGTGGGATAGGCGTTGTCGCGCTCGAGCCGCTGCCAGTATTCGCCTGGAAAATCGGCGCAGAGCTTGGCGACTTCCTCGCGGATGTCACGGTAATCGGTTGCGGCAAAACTCATCTGATCGTTCATCCTCGCGCCTCCCGCACGGGCGCAGCCGTCAAGGCCCGCCACATCGCAGACGACGTTAGAGAGGCCTGGGTATATCGGCAAATATAGAATGGATGCACCATCTATATCAAAAAGTTCTATCAGTCGCGCAGCGCGCGCAGCGTGGGCATGTCGACGAGCCCGGCCAGACGCTCATGCAGTCCGGCCGCGCCGTCGTTGAGGACCGGGCGGGCAAGGGTCATGAACTTGGCCGCGAGCGCTTCGGCCGTCGGGAAGGTCTCGGGCTCGCCGGACGGATCGGGGATGCGGCGGGTGACGGTTCCCTGCCGTGTCGAAAGCTTCAACGTTGCGCCGAACGGATGGCGCAGGCCTTCGAGGCTCTCGTCGCGGACGACGTCGATGCGGTCGCACAAGGCGTCGATCTCGGCCCGTGCGAGCAATGCGTAGTCGTCCCAGCCGAAGCGGCCGAGCGTGAGCGCCACGGCGGCGGCGAAGGGCATCGAGAACTGGCCCTCGACGATGCTCCCGGCACGGCGTTTTTCCGACAGAGGGGCGCCCGTCAGCGTGATGCCGTTGCGATGCAGGCCGACGGTGACGGCCTGCACCTCGTCCGCGACGAGCCCGAGTTCCGAGCGCAGGGCGATCAGCCCGTCGACGGCGGCATGGGTGTAGCGGCAGGCGGGATAGGGCTTCAGCCCGATCTTCATCGTTTCCCAGACGGAGCCGAGCCCGGCAATGGCGCGCTCGGGGTCCGCACCGTCGGTGTAGCCGACAAGGAGGCCGTGCTTGCCTTCGATGGCTTCAGCGGCGCCGACAAAGCCTTCCCGCGCCAGGGAGGCCGCGATGAGCCCGTTCATCGCCGCGGCGCCGACTTGGTAGCGCTTGTTCCAGGCGCCGTTGACGAGAAACTGCAGCGAACCGGCCGCCTGGCTGGCGGCCACGCCGAAAGCCGAGGCGATCTCCCCGGCGGACAGGCCGAAGATCCGGCCCGCCGCCGCAGCGGCCCCGAAGACGCCTGCCGTCGCGGTCGGATGGAAGCCGCGCGCGTAATGGGCGGTGGGGTCGAGAGCATTGGCGATGCGCAGCATCACCTCATAGCCTGCGACGATGGCCGTCAGCGTGTCCCGGCCGCTGGCACCGGTCATCTCGGCGGCGGCAAGCGCCGCGGGAACGACCGGAGCGCTCGGATGGGTGGAACTGTCGGAATGCGTGTCGTCGAAATCGAGCGAATGGCCGAGCATGCCGTTGAACAGGGCGGCGGTCGGCGGAGCGTAGCGCCGGTTGAAGCCGAAGACGGTGGCCTCGCCCGGTCCGTCCATGCCGAGGCGCGCCGCCATGGCAAGCAGCGCCGGCGTCGAATTGGCCTCGGCGCCGGCACGCACGATGCTGCCGATCAGGTCGATCGTCAGGTCGCGCGCCCGCAGGGGAACCTCCGTCGGCAGATCGTCAAACCGCAGCGACGCCGCGAATCCGGCGAGCTGTTGCGTGACCGCAGGAGGGTTTTTTGCATTCATCTCGCACCGGCCTCGGCTCGTCGCACAATCTGTTCGGCCCGCCTGATGACGGGCGCATCGACCATCGTCCCGTTGACCTTGGCGGCGCCGCCCCCATGCGGGACCGCCGCAAGGATGCTCCGCGCCCAGTCGAGCTCGGCCGGGCCGGGAGTGAAGGCCCGCCGGGCCGGCGCGATCTGCCGCGGATGGATGAGCAACTTGCCCGTCATGCCGAGGGACAGCGCGTGGCGGCAATCGTCCGCCAGAGCTTCAGCATCGTCAATGGCGACGGTCACGCCATCGAGCGGCGCCGGCCGGCCGGCGGCCCTTGCGGCGATCACCAGCATGCTGCGCGCGCACAGGAGGGCTTCGCGCGTGTGGCCGGCACCGATGTCGGCCGCATAGTCGATGGAGCCGAAGGCGAGCCGCGCCGCGATGCCGGCAAACTCGGCGACCGCGTGAAGGCCGCGCGCCGTCTCGACGAGGGCGATCACCGGATGACCGCTTGCCGCGGCAGCGCGCGAGACCTCCTCCGCCGTTTCCGCTTTCGGCAGCATGATCGCGGTGAGCGGAAGGTCGGCACAGGCCGCAAGATCGTCCCGATGCCAAGCGGTTCCGGCGGCGTTCACCCGCACGAGGATCGGCACACCGAGCCGCGCGGGGCCGAGCGCGGCGGCAAGGCCCGACCGGGCACCCGGCTTTGCGGCGGGGGCGACCGCATCCTCGAGGTCGACGATGACCGCGTCGGGCCGGGCCGCCGCCGCCTTCGGGATCCGCTCGGCGCGGTCGGCGGGCACGAACAGGGGCAGGCACATCGTGTCGAGCGCTGTGCGGGGCAAGCTCTCCTCCTTGAATTCACCGGGCGAGAATGGCCGCGCGAGGAGGGAAGGGGAAATAGGGATTTGCGTTCCCGGCCATAGCATGAAGCTATAACCGTGGCGGCCGGCAGGTTTGAACCGCTGCCGGGTTGGTTATATGCTGCACATATGGCTTTACGACGACATATAATTCATTTCTATCGGGGGCGTTCTTGGACCTGAGGCAGTTGCGCTACTTCGTGGCCATCGTCGAGCAGGGATCGTTCTCCAGGGCCGCGCAGGTGCTGAACGTGGCTCAGCCGGCGCTCAGCGCCCATGTGCGCAACATGGAGGCCGATCTGGGGATGCGGCTCCTCTTCCGCAGCGCGCAAGGGGTGGTGCCGACGGAGGCGGGAGCGACGATGCTGCGCAACGCCCGGCTCATCATCGACCAGGTGGCGACGGCGGAAGCGGAGATCCGCGGGCACGCCGCGGAGCCGCAGGGCGAGGTGCGGATCGGCATTCCCGGCACGATCAGCCAGAAGCTTGCCGTCCCGTTGATCCTCGCCGTTCGCACGCGCTATCCCGGCATCAAGCTGCGCATCGCCGAGGCGATGAGCGGTTTCGTTCTCGACTGGCTGAGGGCCGGGCATGTCGACCTGGCGATTCTCTATATGCCGGCGGTGGACAGGGGCCTGGCGTCGGAACGCCTGTTCGTCGAGGAACTGTGCCTGTTGGGGCCGGCTCGTCCGAAAACCGGGCTGCGGACGCCCGGAGGGCCATCGGTCGATTTTTCGGCGGTGGCGGAACTCCCCCTGATCCTACCGGGACAGGCGCACGGCCTGCGCCAGATGCTGGAAAGACTGGCGGTTGCGCGCAACGTGACGCTCAACAGCGAACTGGACGTCGATTCCTATGCCGCGATCAAGGACCTGGTCGCGCGCGGCCTCGGCTTCTCTATCCTGCCTCTGCATGCGGTGGCGAGCGAGGTGACGGCGGAGCGCCTGCGGTGCTGGTCGATCGTCGACCCCGTCATACAGCGCGAAGTGCATCTCGTGCGGCCGTCCGACCGGCCGGTGCCGCGCGCCGTATCGGTGGTCGAAAGCCTGTGCCGGGAAGTCCTGCTCTCCCTGGTCGCCGAGGGCGCATGGGACGGCGCGGGCAATGTCGCCCCGGAGAAAGTGTCGACCACCTCCGCGGAATGAAATCCAAGCCATGTGCCGGAAATGGAGCGGTGAGCGACCCGAGACATAGGTGACGTTTTGTCCCGGACACATGGGTAACACTTTTCGCTTTGCGGGAGGTGTTGATGCCGTGGAAGGAGTGTTCGGTGATGGAGGAACGTATTCGCTTCGTCGGCCGTGTTCTGGACGGCGAGAGCATGAGCGAGGTGTGCCGGCAATTCGGGATATCGAGGAAGACCGGCTACAAGATCTTCAACCGCTACCGGCAGGAAGGGCTGGAGGCGCTGACGGACCGCTCGCGGCGGCCGGTGCAGTTGCCCGAGCAGATCGAGCGGCTGATCGTCGAGAGCAAGCGGGAGAAGCCGCACTGGGGGGCGCGCAAGATCAGGGAACTGCTGGTCAGGAGGCTGGCCGGGGACGTGCGCATTCCGGCCAAGTCGACGGTGCACGCGGTGCTCGACCGGCACGGCCTGGTCAAGCGGAGCCGGCAGAGGCGCCGGATGAAGGCCGAAGGAACGCAGCTTTCCGCAGGCCTTCATCCCAATGATCTGTGGTGCGCCGACTTCAAGGGCGAGTTCAAGACCGGCAACGGCCACTACTGTTACCCCCTGACGGTCACCGACCAGGCATCGCGCATGATCCTGGCCTGCGAAGCCTTGGAATCAACAAAAGAGCAGCCGGTCATCGAGACCTTCGTGCGCCTGTTCAGGGAGCGCGGCTTGCCGGCCGCGATCCGCTCCGACAACGGCCTTCCCTTCGCCAGTCCCAACGGCCTCTACAACCTGTCGAAGCTGTCCGTGTTCTGGCTGAGACTGGGGATCGCCATCGAGCGCATCAGGCCGGGCCACCCACAACAGAACGGCCGCCACGAGCGCATGCACCGGACCCTCAAGCAGGAGACCGCCCGGCCGCCCGGCATGAACGTCCTCCAGCAGCAGGATCGGTTCGACGACTTCGTCAGCGAGTTCAACGAGGAAAGACCGCACGAAGGCATCGCCATGAGGGTTCCCGCCGAAGCCTACACACCCGCTTCACGGCCCTATGACGGGCTGCCGGACGTGGAATACCCCTTCCACGACAAGGATATCCTCGTCACCGCATGCGGCCGCATCTGCATGATGAGGAAGAAGATCAACGTCTCGACCGTGCTGGCCGGTCAGAGGCTCGGCATCAAGGAGGTCGACGACGGCATTTGGCTCGTCTCCTTCATGCGCTATGATCTCGGATATATCGATCTGGAGCAGAGGACCTTGCAGACAATCGACAACCCGTTCGGCACGAGGTTGTCACCCATGTCTTAGGTACATTCTGTTACCTATGTCTCCGGGCCGTACACGGATTTTCTGGTCGGAGTGGCAGGATTCGAACCTGCGACCCCCTCGTCCCGAACGAGGTGCGCTACCAGGCTGCGCTACACTCCGTGACCAGACGGCGGGCTTATAGCCGCCGCATGTGAACTGCGCAAGATCAAACCGTCTTCAATATGGGCTTTCCACGTCGCCCATCTCCACATAGACGGATTTCACCTGTGAATAATGGGAAAGGGCGGCGAGCGCGTTCTCCCGCCCGAAGCCGGACTGCTTGAACCCGCCGAAGGGAAGCTCCACGGGCGTCAGGTTGTAGGCGTTGATCCAGCAGGTGCCGGCCTGCAGCGCGCCGATGACGCGGTGACCACGCGAAAGGTCGCGGGTGAACACGCCGGCGGCGAGACCGAAGGGCGTGTCGTTGGCTCGCTCCACGACCTCCTCCTCCGTCTCGAAGGCCAGCAGGCTCATGACCGGACCGAAGATTTCCTCGCGGGCGATTCGCATGTCGTCGCGCACCTTTGTGAAGATGGTGGGCGAGACGTAGAAGCCGCTCTCGAAGCCCTGCAGCCGGGGCGCATCGCCGCCGAGGTGGAGGCTCGCGCCTTCCTCCGTGCCGATCTCGATGTAACGCATCACCTTGTCGTGCTGCGCCTTGCTGATCAGCGGGCCGAGATGGGTCTCCGGATCGAGCGGGTCGCCCAGGCGGATCGCCTTGGTGCGTTCGGTGAGCCGGGCGAGGAAACGGTCGTAGACCCCCTTCTGCACGAAGACGCGGGTTCCGTTCGAGCAGATCTGGCCGGTCGAGTAGAAATTGCCCAGCATCGCCCCGCCGACGGCGTTTTCCACGTCGGCATCGTCGAAGACGATCAGCGGCGACTTGCCGCCGAGCTCCATGGTCGCGTGCTTCATGTGGCTGCCGGCGAGCGCCTGAACCTTCTTGCCGGTCTCGACCGAGCCGGTGAGCGAGACCTTGGCGACGGCCGGGTGCGCGACGAGGGCGGCGCCGACGTCGCCGAGCCCCTGGACGACGTTGAAGAGCCCGTCCGGCAGGCCCGCCTCGGTGAAGATCTCGGCAAGCTTCAGCGCCGACAGCGGCGTGAGCTCCGATGGCTTGAAGATCATCGCATTGCCCATGGCGAGCGCCGGCGCCGATTTCCAGCCGGCGATCTGGATCGGATAGTTCCAGGCGCCGATGCCGACGCAGACGCCGAGCGGCTCATGCCGCGTGTAACCGAAGGAGCCGCCCAGCTCGACCTGCGCGCCGGTGAAGGCGGCGACCGCTCCGCCGAAGAACTCCAGCGCCTCGGCCGCCGACGGCGCATCGGCGACCAGCGTCTCCTGCAGGGCCTTGCCGGTGTTGAGCGTCTCGAGCCGCGCCAGCTCTTCGTTCCGCGCGAGGATGAGATCGGCCGCCCGGCGCAGGATGCGCCCGCGCTCGACCGGCTTCAGCCGCGCCCAGGCCGGCTGCGCGTTGCGCGCCGCCTCGACGGCGAGCGCGACGATGTTGCCGGTGGCCGAATGGATCCGCGCGATCGCCTCGCCGGTGGCCGGGTAAAGAATGTCGATGGCCGTGCCCTGATCGTCCTCGACGTAGCGGCCGTTGATATAGTGCGATGCTTTCGGTTGGGCGCGCATGGTTGGCTCCGCTTGGTTTTCCGGTCGTGCCGCATTGGTTGCTGATGCCGGGCCGAGAGGCTCGGCCGAAACATGTCCTATCGGTCGGACTCCCGCCAGCGCGGGTTGATCCAGGGTTCCTGGTTCGACGGCGCGAGCGGCGTCCTGCCCAGGATATGGTCGGCTGCCTTCTCGCCCACCATGATGGAAGGCGCGTTCAGGTTGCCGTTGGTGATGCGCGGGAAGATCGAGGAATCGGCGACCCGCAACCCCTCGACGCCGATCACACGGCATTCATTGTCCACCACGCTCATCGCATCGTCCCTGGCGCCCATGCGGCACGTTCCGCAGGGATGATAGGCGCTTTCGGCGTGCTCGCGTATGAAATCGTCGAGCGCCGCATCCGATCCCACGGCATCGCCCGGCGCGATCTCCAGGCCGCGATACGGATCGAACGCGGCCTGGGAGAAGATTTCCCGCGTCAGTCGTATGCAGCGACGGAAATCGCTCCAGTCGTCCGGATGCGACATGTAGTTGAAGCGGATCTGTGGCGTCTGCCAGGCGTCGGGCGAGGCGAGGCGGATCGTGCCGCGCGACTTCGACCGCATCGGCCCGACATGGGCCTGAAAGCCGTGACCTTGCGCAGCTGCCTTGCCATCGTAGCGAATGGCGACGGGCAGGAAATGGTACTGGATGTCGGGATAATCGACACCCGCCGCGGAGCGCAGGAAGGCGCCCGCCTCGAAATGGTTCGAGGTGCCGAGCCCGCTCTTGAAGAACAGCCACTGGGCGCCGATCAATGCTTTGGAAAGGAGGTTGAGTTTTGAGTAGAGCGTGATCGGCTGCAGCGACTGCTGCTGGATGTAGAGCTCCAGATGGTCCTGCAGATTGCTGCCGACGCCCGGCCGGTCGGCGATAACGGCGATCCCGTTGTGCCGCAAGTGATCGGCAGGGCCGATGCCGGACAGCATCAGCAGCTTTGGCGAATTGATCGCCGAGGCTGCGACGATCACTTCACGCCGGGCCTTAACGAGCTGAATCTTCTTGTGAGCTTCGATCTCGACGCCGACAGCGCGTTGATTCTCCACGACAACACGTCGGGCAAAGCCGTTGAGGAGACTCACGTTCTGCCGCTTCAGCGCCGGTTTGAGATAGGCATTCGCAGCCGACCAGCGGCGACCCCGGTGGATCGTCTGCTCCAGGGCGCCGAAGCCTTCCTGCTTGCTGCCATTGTAGTCCTGCGTCAGCTCGAACCCGGCCTGGCGGCCTGCTTCGAGGAAGGCGGCAAAGAGCGGATTGTCGCGCGGCCCGCGCCGCACGTGAAGCGGCCCTCCTGTGCCGCGCCAGCCGGCTTCGCCGTCCGCTGCGCTCTCCATCCGCTTGAAGTAGGGCAGCACGTCGGCATAGGCCCAGCCGGCGGCTCCCTGCTCGGCCCAGTGGTCGAAGTCGCGCGCGTGGCCGCGCACATAGACCATGCCGTTGATGGACGAGGATCCGCCGACCACCTTGCCGCGCGGCGTGGCGAGCACCCGGCCGCCCAGATGCGGTTCCGGCTCGCTCTTAAAGCCCCAATCGTAGCGCGCCATGTTCATCGGGAAGGAGAGGGCGGCGGGCATCTGGATGAAGGGGCCGAAATCGCTGCCGCCATATTCGATGACGATGACGGAATGCCGCCCGTCCTCCGACAGGCGATAGGCGAGGGCGGAGCCGGCGGAGCCCGAGCCGACGATGACGAAATCGGCTTCAAGCACGGCGGGCGCTCCGGGCCAGCGCGGTGTCGAGATAATCCTCGACGAGGTCGATCGCTGCCATGGAATCGGCCGCGCCTTCGCCGAGGGCACGGCGCAGATAGAGCCCGTCGATCAGCGCCGCGATACCCCTCGCGGTGCGCACCGCGCCGGCGCGCGGCAGATGGGTGAGGCCGCTCAGAAGATCGCTGTGAAGCCGCCGCACATAGATGCGGAACAGACGGCCGAGCGCCGCGTTGCGCCGCGCCTCGACATAGAAGGCGAGCCAGGCGGCGATGATCTCCGGCCGGAATTGCCCTTGCGAGAGATTGACCTGAATGACGGCGCGGACGCGATCGGCGCCGGACAGGCCGTGGACGGCGGTGCGCACCTCCAGGCCGAGCTCGGCCAGGATGTGGCGCATGGTAGCGAAGAGCAGGTCGTCCTTGCCGCCGAAATAGTGATGCGCGAGCGCGGCCGATACGCCGGCGCGGCCGGCGATGTCGGCCATGGTGACGTCGAGCGCGCCATGCTCGCCGATGGCAATGATGGTCGCATCAATGAGCGCACGGCGGCGGATGGGTTCCATTCCAATCTTTGGCATAAGCATTCTTATAATTGATTGATGAGTCAATCAAGAAAAAAGAGCGGTGGAGCGATGTCGCGCAGAACGAAGCGGGAGGCTCACGGTGCCGGAACCCCGGCTGACGTCAAATTAGTTCATGCTTGAACAGTATTGTGATCGGCACTATGTTCGCCGGCGTGCTATCCAAGCTTCTGCGCCGGAAGGCGCTCGCAACCGCCGGGAGGCAGAGATGACCGCATGCATCGTGGGCTGGGCCCATTCGAATTTCGGCAAGCTGGCCGATGTGACCCTCGAGGGGCTGATCGTCAAGGTGGCGCGCGAGGCACTGGAGCATGCGGGCATCGGCCCCGAGGACGTGGACGAGATCGTTCTCGGCCATTTCAATGCGGGCTTTTCCGCCCAGGATTTTACCGCCAGCCTGGTGCTGCAGGCCGATGACGGCCTGCGCTTCAAGCCGGCGACGCGCGTCGAGAACGCCTGCGCGACGGGCTCCGCCGCCGTACGGCAGGGAACGCGGGCGATCGCCGCCAATGCGGCGCGCATCGTGCTGGTGGTGGGTGCCGAGCAGATGACGACGACGCCGGGCCCGGAGATCGGCAAGAATCTTCTCAAGGCTTCCTACCTGCCTGAGGAAGGAGACATTCCGGGCGGCTTCGCCGGTGTGTTCGGCAAGATCGCCGACGCCTATTTCCAGAAATACGGCGACCAGTCCGACGCCCTGGCGCGGATCGCCGCCAAGAACCACAAGAACGGTGTCGACAATCCCTATGCGCAGATGCGCAAGGATCTGGGCTACGAGTTCTGCCGCCATGAGAGCGAACGCAATCCCTTCGTCGCGGGACCGCTGAAGCGCACCGACTGCTCGCTGGTCTCCGATGGTGCTGCGGCGATCGTTCTGGCCGACACGCAGACGGCTTTGTCCATGCGCCGTGCCGTCGCCTTCCGCGCCAACGAGCACGTGCAGGACTTCCTGCCCATGTCGAAGCGCGACATCCTTCTGTTCGAAGGGTGCGAGGAAGCCTGGACGCGGGCGCTGAAGAGGGCCGGCGTGGCGCTCGACGACCTGTCCTTCGTCGAGACGCATGACTGCTTCACCATTGCCGAGCTGATCGAATACGAAGCGATGGGACTGGCAAGACGCGGCGAGGGTGCGCGCATCGCGCTTGAAGGCCAGGCCGAGAAGGACGGTCGCCTGCCGGTCAACCCCTCGGGAGGGCTGAAGGCCAAGGGGCACCCGATCGGCGCCACCGGCGTTTCCATGCATGCGCTGACGGCGATGCAGCTCATGAACGAGGCCGGCGGCATCCAGATTCCCGGTGCCAAGCTCGGCGGCATCTTCAACATGGGCGGCGCCGCGGTGGCGAACTACGTGTCGATCCTCGAACGGATCAAGTGACGGGTTCTCCCGTTTTCGCTCCCGGATATCCGAGGCCGGCCGAGGCATCGGCGACCGGCCAGAGATCGAGCCGGCCATAGCCCGGAATCTTCACGGCCGGGCGCAGGATGTCTATTCCGGCGACCAGGCCGAGAAAATGGAGCTCGATGCCGGTTCTGACACCGGCCGCAAAGCCGGCGAGGCCGCCGAGGGAGAGGTGGATCGAGGACCAGTCGGGAGCATGGTCGAAGGCGAGAAGGCCTGGACGATAATCGCGCCCCACCGCAGTCGGCGGCAGTTCGGCCCGCAGGCCGGGCACCGAGCGCAGGACATGCGCAGTGAAGGAGTTTGAGTTCGGTCCAGGCCACAGGCCGTAGTCGCCGTGCCTTGAAAAGGGATAGGCGGTGATCGCCGCTTCGACATCGGGAATGAGGCGCTCGGCTTCCTCGCCCCTGATCGCCGCCACGATGAAGGGCGTGTTGGAATACCAGCGCGCGTCCGCCGCATAGGCATTGCGCCGCACCGGCAGGCCCCATCCGACCTTGTCATAGCGATCGTAGGTGGCCGCTGCGCGCTTCTTGACGACGATCCAGCTGTGGACCGAAAGACCGCCTTTCAGGCCGCCGGTGCGGGCGGCGAGCACGTAGATGGCCGGCGTGTCGTCCGCCGTGGCGGAGGGCAGGATCCCGCTTGCCGACCAATTCGCCTCGCGCCAGGAGGCCGGACGGTCCTGCAAGGCCCACCAACCGAGCGAGGCGGAGGCTGGAAGAAGGAAAACGATGACGAGAAAGGCAATTGTGCGCTTGAAAATCGGCATGGGCACCAGTCTATTGGCCGCGAAGCATTGACGGTGGATCAGGCCCGCGAAATGGGGTGAAATGATGAGCAATCCGGTTCTGGTTGAAGTGCTGCGCGGCAGCGTCGTCGAGAGCAGGCATCGAGGCGCGGTGGCCGTGCTGGATGCCGACGGCAAGGTTGTGGCGGGCTGGGGCGACATCGACCGCCCGGTCTTTCCGCGCTCGGCCGTCAAGGCGATCCAGGCGCTGCCGCTGCTCGAAAGCGGCACTGCCGATGCCTACGGCTTTGCCGACAAGGAGATCGCGCTCGCCTGTGCCTCCCATTCCGCAGAGCCGGAGCACGTGCACCTTGCCACCGACATGTTGGCGAGGGCGGGACTGCAGGTTGCGGATCTGGAGTGCGGGGCGCACTGGTCGCTGCGCCAGGAGGTGGCGATCGAGCAGGCGCGCGCGATTTCGCAGCCGACGGCGGCCCACAACAACTGCTCTGGAAAGCACGCCGGATTCCTGTGCACATGCCGCCACCTGGGCGAGGATCATCACGGTTACGTCACGCTCGGTCATCCGGCACAGGAGGCCGTGCGCGAGGCGATGGAAGCGGTGACGGGGGCGCCGCACTCGCTCGACGTCTGCGGCACGGACGGCTGCTCGATACCGACCTATGCGGTGCCGCTCAGGGCGCTGGCGCGGGGTTTCGCCCGGCTGGCGACCGGGACGGGCCTTGGCCCGCAGCGGGCGAGGGCCGCCCAGCGCATCTTCTCGGCCTGCATGGCGGAGCCCTTTTATGTGGCCGGCACCAACCGCGCCGACACCATGATGATGGGCCGGGGAAAGGGGCGCATCTTCACCAAGATGGGGGCGGAGGGCGTGTTCTGCGCGGCGGTCCCCGAGCTGGGCCTCGGGATCGCGCTCAAATGCGACGACGGCGCGGACCGCGCCTCCGAGGTGATGGTGGCGCAGGTCCTGGCGCTGCTTCTGGGCGAGACAGAGCCGCTGGCGGTCGAGTTGCGCCAGATGGCGCGGCCGGCAATCACCACCCGGCGCGGCATGGAAGTGGGTGGCCTGCAGCCGTCCGAGGCGCTGGCGCGGCTGTCCCGCTAGATCGGTTCATCGTTTCACGGAAACGTTGTCCCGGTCTATCTCTTTGTTTTTCCGCATTTATGCCGTCGTCAGGTGATTCCACCTGACTGCAAAATGCCCTAGAACGGACGAGCGAGGCTCTAAGACGCCCGGTTGTTCTCGACCGTCAGATGGGCGATGCCTTCGGCGCCGACGACGGCGAGGTCTTTCGTGGCGACGTCTGCCCAGCGCGTGCCGACAATGGCACCGCCCGGCGTGCCTTCGAGGATGTTGCCGCTGATGACGGCCGAGCCGGAGCCTTCCACCACCGAGATGGCGATGCCGATGCCGGACTTGCGGACGATGTTGCCCGTCGCCGTCACATTGCGCAGGAAGGGGCCCCAGCCGATGCGGATGCCGCAGAGCGGGGCGTTCTCGACAAGGTTGCCGGTGACGGCGCTGTCGGCCTCGACGCTGATGCCCGCGCCGAAGCCCGCAAGTGGTGAAGGGTAGGGGCCGCTCGTCGACAGGTTGCGGACGATGTTGCCGCTGCACACGCACAATCGCCCGCCCTTGTCGAAATTGGCCAACGAAATGCCGTGTGCGCCGCCGTCGACGATGTTGTCGGCGATGACGGCTCCCTGGAAGGCGAACTCGGAATAGATCGCCGTCTCGCCCGAGCGCAGGCAGAGGTTGCCGTTGATCTGGATGTTGCCGGCGCTGTTGCCGCGCACGGCCGAAAAGGCGCAATCGTCGATCTGGTTGTCGGTCACGCGGACATTGTCGGCGCGGAAGGCATTGATGCCGTTGCCGTATTGTCCGGTGCCGCCACGGTCGGCGCGGATGCGGGCGATGCGGTTGCGCGCGACGGCAGTGCCGTCTTCGCCAGGCGTGCTGCGATGGATCAGAACGCCGCCATTGCCGCAATCAACGACGCTGTTTGCGACAATGTCGAGGCCGTGCCCGTCGAGCGAGAAGAGGCCGTATTCGGCAGCTCCCGAAATCGCGCAGCGCTCGATGCGGCCTGCCGCGCGTTCGAGCGCGATGCCGCTGCCGCCGCTGCCGACGATCGCGCACTGGTCTATGGCGAGGTCGTTCACGCCGCGAAGCTCGAGTAGGGCCTTGGCGCCGCCGGCGAGCGGGAGGTCGCCGCCGTCAAGAACGAGGCCGGTGAACGAAGCCCGCTCGACGTCGCGTCCGCTCACGAAGGGACCGTTGCCGCCATGGACGAGCCGTGTGGCGCCGGGAACGCCCAGAAGCCGGGTGCGCTTCGGCAGATGAAGGCCCGCAAGCCCGTAGCGGCCAGGCGGCAGGAAGACCGGCAAATCCTCGGCGCTCGCGCGCTCAAGGAGCGCCGCCAGCGCCTCTGTCTGGTCCTTGGCCGCGTTCGGGACGATGCCGAACTCCTGCGCATTGACGGCGCCCGCCACGGCCCGGCCGAGCAGGGCGCCTTCGGCGGCCAGGGCGCGCGGCATGGAAAGGCCGAGAACGGCGAAGCCGGCGCTGGCCTTGAGGAGACGGCGGCGGTTCATTTCGATACAGCTCCCGTTTGTTCTGCGCCTGGGAAGCAGGTTTCGTGCCGCCTTCAGCCTTCGATTTCAACGGTGTGGTCGCGGAAGAAGGCGGCGGCGCCGGTCTCGTCGATCTCGCCGGCGGCAACCATGAGAACAAGCTGGATCACCTCTTCCTGCTCGGCCTCCATGCTGAGCCCGTTAAAGACCAGGAAAAGGTCCGCGGCGGCAAGCCCTGTCCGTTTGTTGCCATCCACGAAGGGATGGTTTTTTACGATGCCAAACAGATAGGCCGCCGCGAGGGTGCAGAGATCGGGGTCTTCATAGGCCTGCTTCTGCAAGGGGCGGTGCAGGGCGGATTCCAGCGCGCCCTCGTCACGGACGCCGCCCGCGCCGCCATGCAGGCGCAATTGCTCGAGGTGAAGCGCCTCGACGAAGCTACGCGAGTGGAACTCGGTCACTTGGCGAGCACGCGATAGGCCGCCTCGTACTTCTTCATGCGTTCGCGCGCGATCTTCATCTTGCGCTCGAACTCCTCCGGATCGTCTGCAGGAGGCCGCAGGCGCAGCTCCTGACCGTCTTCGAGCAGGTTGAGCGTATCGCCGGCGCGCAGATTATGCCGCTCCAGGACCTCCTTCGGCAGGATGACGCCCTCGGAATTGCCGATTTTGCGTATGGTGACGTTCATGGTTTCGCTCCGCATGTTATAACAAAAGATATAACATGCGAGGCCGGAGGACAAGGGGTGGCGGCGGAGCATCGGCGTGTGGCAGCGCTGCCCCTCATCCGCCTGCCGGCACCTTCTCCCCGTGAACGGGGAGAAGGAGGATGGCCGCAATGTCGAGCGTAAACATCTATGCCCCCTTCTTCCCGCTGGCGGGGAGAAGGTGAGGATGAGGGGCGGGCGGCGATTGCCGAGAAGGCGGCGCCGACCACCCGTCCCGCCTCACGCCCCCTCGAGCAGCCGGTCGAGCAGGCGTTCGGCCGCTTCGGGAATGACCGTGCCGGGCGGGAAGATCTCGCTCGCTCCCGCCTTGCGCACGGCAACGAAATCATTCGGCGGGATGACGCCGCCGGCGACGAGGAGAATGTTGCCGTGGCCGCGCTTTTCGAGCGCTTCCTTGAGCTCGGGAATGAGCGTCAGGTGGCCGGCGGCGAGCGAAGAGGCGCCGATGACGTGGACATCGTTGCGGATGGCGAGATCGGCGACCTCCTCGGGCGTCTGGAACATCGCGCCGACGGTGACGTCGAAGCCCAGATCGCCGAAGGCGGTGGCGATCACCTTCTGGCCGCGATCGTGGCCGTCCTGGCCGATCTTGGCGACGAGGATGCGCGGCGCCGTTCCCGTCTTCCTCCTGAAAGCCTCAACCTTCTCCTGGGTACGGTCGACGGAGGCGAGATTGCCGATCTCCTTGCGGTAGACGCCGGAAATGGTGCGGATGTCGGCGACATGGCGGTCGAACACCTTCTCCAGCGCCAGGGAGATCTCGCCGACCGTCGCCTTGGCGCGTGCCGCGCGGATGGCGAATTCGAGCAGGTTCGCGCCTTCGCCGGCGGCGCGCGTGAGGGCATCGAGCGCGCTTTCGGTCTCCGCCACGTCGCGGGTGCCCTTGAGCTGCTGCAGCTTGGCGAGCTGGCGGGCGCGGACCTCGGCATTGTCGACCTTCAGCACATCGACCTCGGTATCGACCTCGGGCTTGTAGCTGTTGACGCCGACGACCATCTGCTCGCCCGAATCGATGCGCGCCTGCGTGCGTGCGGCGGCTTCTTCGACCCGCATCTTCGGCACGCCCTTCTCGATGGCCGCCGCCATGCCGCCGAGGCTCTCCACCTCCTCGATATGCGCGAGGGCGCGAGCGGCGAGGTCATGCGTCAGCCTCTCGACGAAGAAGGAGCCACCCCAGGGGTCGATCAGCCGCGTGGTGCCGGATTCCTTCTGCAGCACGAGCTGGGTGTTGCGGGCGATGCGCGCCGAATGGTCGGTGGGTAGCGCCAGGGCCTCATCGAAGGCGTTGGTGTGCAGCGACTGGGTGTGCCCCTGCGTGGCGGCCATCGCCTCGACCATGGTGCGGACGATGTTGTTGTGGGGATCTTGCGCTGTCAGCGACCAGCCGGAGGTCTGGCAATGGGTCCGAAGCGACAGGGAACGCTCGTTCTTCGGCGCGAAATTCTCCTTTAACAGCGTCGCCCAGAGCAGGCGTGCCGCGCGCATCTTGGCGACTTCCATGAAGAAGTTCATGCCGATCGCCCAGAAGAAGGAGAGGCGCGGCGCAAAACGGTCGATGTCGAGGCCGGCGGCAAGGCCCGCCCGGGCATATTCGATGCCGTCGGCGATGGTGTAGGCAAGCTCCAGGTCGGCCGTCGCGCCGGCCTCCTGCATGTGATAGCCGGAGATCGAGATCGAGTTGAATTTCGGCATGTGCTGCGCCGTATAGGCGAAGATGTCCGAAATGATCCGCATCGACGGCTTGGGCGGGTAGATGTAGGTGTTGCGGACCATGAACTCCTTCAGAATGTCGTTCTGAATGGTGCCCGAAAGGTCTTTCTGCCGAACGCCCTGCTCCTCCGCCGCAACGATGTAGAGCGCCATGATCGGCAGCACCGCGCCGTTCATCGTCATCGACACGCTCATCTTGTCGAGCGGGATGCCGTCGAAGAGCTGGCGCATGTCGAGAATGGAATCGATCGCCACGCCGGCCATGCCGACATCGCCGGCAACGCGCGGATGGTCGCTATCGTAGCCGCGATGGGTGGCCAGGTCGAAAGCGACCGACAGGCCCTTCTGCCCGGCGGCGAGATTGCGCCGGTAGAAGGCATTCGATTCCTCCGCCGTGGAGAAGCCGGCATATTGCCGGATGGTCCAGGGCTGGCGCGAATACATGGTGGGGTAGGGGCCGCGGATGAAGGGCGCGGCGCCCGGATAGGTGTCGAGGAAGCGCAGGCCCTTCAGATCGTCTTCCGTATAGATGGAACGGATCTCGACGCCCTCCGGCGTCATTGTCGGGCTGGCGGAGGCAGAAGGAGAGGGTGTGTGGGGGACCGACCAGGCAATGCTGGAAAAGTCCGGGATCATGCACTGCCTCCGCTCATCTCATCGATCCGGTGCACCAGAAGCGGGCGGCAGCGGACGGCGGCTTCGCCGGCGCTCGTGTGCGATTGCGCCTTCAAGGTCGTCACCGGGCGTTCCTTCTCGGTCGGATAAAGCGTCGAGCCGATCACCGGCCTGCTGCCGTCGCTCACAAGCTCCTGCCGCCTGTCGCGCGCCGCAAGGACGCGCTCCTGGATGTGGCCCGCCATCAGGCTGCGCAGCACGCCGCCCTCATTCTCGATGCGGCGGAATTCATCCCAGGCCTTCTCGCAAAGCGCCGCGGTCAGCGCCTCGATGCCTCCCGAGCCGGCGGCCGGGTCCACGGCGAGACCCAGGTGGCTTTCGCCGGCAAGGATCAGCTGCGTGTTGCGGGCCAGGCGCCGCGCCGCGCCGTCGGCAAGGCCGTGCACCACGGTGTGCGGCAGGACCGACAGGGAATCGGCGCCGCCGACGACGGCCGAGAAGGCGGCGATCGTGGTGCGCAGGATGTTGGTCTCCGGGTCCTTCGCCGTCATCATGCGATAGGAGGTCTCGGCGTGGATCGTCGCCGGCGACGGCTCGATCGAACAGGTTTCCTGAACGCGGGCCCACAGACGGCGCAGAGCCCGGATCTTGGCGATGGACAGGAACTGGTCCTGGTCGACGCACAGCGAAAAGCCGATATGCGGCGCGGCATAGACGAGCGGCTGGCGGGCCTGCTCGAACATGCGCAGATGCGACACCGCCGAAGCCAGCATGATGCCGAGCTCCTGGGCTTCGGAGGCGCCCGCATTGTGGAACACGCGGCCGTCGCCCTCGAGGAGGATGCCCGGCAGGTCCATGGCGAAGAAGCCGGCGAAGGACTGCGGCATGGATGCCTCGAGCGCTTCGATGGACATCCGCAGTTGCCCCGTCCCGGCGAAGGTGGCCGCCGGCGAGATGCCGAAGGATAGGGTCATGCGTGCGGGATCGATGCGCCGCTCGGTAAAATGCTCCGTGAGCCAGTCGACAGCCGCCCGGCTGTTGGGATTGGCATCCATGCGCAGATGCATCTCGTGCAGCGGGATGCCGTCGATGGCCGTGATCAGGGCTTCTGCCGTCGCCGGCAGGCCGAAACCGAAAGCGTTGGGCGCGCCGGCCAGGACGAGCGAGAGGCCGGTCGCTCCCTGGGCGACGTCCTCTTTGGCCTGCCGGTTGGCGCGCAGCGGATCGGGATCGTCGATGCGCTGGACGATGCTCCAGCCGGGCGCGGTGCGGCCGCGCTCGAGCGGAACCGCATCCTTGGCCCGCCCGTACAGCGCCTGCACGGAAATATCGTCGTCGGTCTTCCAGACGAGGGTATCGGCATCGGCTTCGCCCTTGAGAGAATCCCGCACGAGCGCGCGCCAGCCTTCCTCGTCGACAGGCGGAAATTCCACTTTCTTCAGGATCGATCGATCCAACACGTCCTCCCACTTTGCCGACAGCCGGACCCCGCACGTCGTCCACGCGCGGACCCGGATGCGCATCCAACGGTCGTGCGAGTTTAGGACGCGGTTTCCGACGCCGCAATGCACCATTGATGGATTACCGCCCGGCGTTGCAAGAAAGCCGCGCCGAGGCG
Organism: Nitratireductor sp. ZSWI3; assembly: GCF_024655565.1. GTDB lineage: Bacteria > Pseudomonadota > Alphaproteobacteria > Rhizobiales > Rhizobiaceae > Nitratireductor. Next base: position 66,191 of record NZ_JANKOF010000006.1, read on the forward strand.
CGATCGCACAAGGTCGTTGAGACTTGCCACGCGTCTGACTATACCGGATGGCATTGCGTCGCAGCGCGAAAATCATTGAGCGAGGCCATTTCATGACGGCGGAAGACAGCATTTTCCTCGGCGCGAGCCGCAAGCCGGACGACAGCTATCAGCAGGCCGAACGCCTTCTGCTCAAATACGCCAACCGGCATGGCCTCGTCACCGGCGCCACCGGCACGGGCAAGACCGTGACTCTGCAGATTCTGGCGGAAAGCTTTTCCAACGCCGGCGTGCCGGTCTTCTGCGCCGACGTGAAGGGCGACCTGTCGGGCATTGCGATGATGGGCGAGGCGAAGGATTTCCTCCTGAAGCGCGCCGAGACGATCAAGCTAGATCCCTACGAGTTCCAGGAGTTCCCGGTCATCTTCTGGGACCTGTTCGGCGAGAAGGGCCATCCGATCCGCGCGACCGTTTCCGAGATGGGCCCGCTCCTCCTGTCGCGGTTGATGAACCTGTCGGAGGCCCAGGAGGGTGTCCTCAACATCGCCTTCCGCATCGCCGACGAGGAAGGGCTGCTGCTCCTCGACATGAAGGACCTGCAGGCGCTTCTGACCCATGTGGCGGACCGGGCGGCCGAGATCGGCACGCGCTACGGCAATGTCTCCAAGCAGTCGGTCGGGGCGATCCAGCGCAACCTCCTGGTGCTGGAGCAGCAGGGAGGCGAGCACTTCTTCGGCGAGCCGGCGCTGCGCATTGCCGACATCATGCGCACGACGCGCGACGGCCGCGGCGCGATCAACGTGCTCGCCGCCGACAAGCTGATGATGAACCCGCGGCTCTACGCGACCTTCCTGCTGTGGCTCCTGTCCGAGTTGTTCGAGGAATTGCCGGAAGTGGGCGATCCCGATCGGCCAAAGCTGGTGTTCTTCTTCGACGAGGCGCATCTCCTGTTCGACGACGCACCGAAGATCCTCGTCGACCGGGTCGAGCAGGTGGTGCGGCTGATCCGCTCGAAGGGTGTCGGTGTCTATTTCGTTACCCAGAACCCGCTCGACGTGCCCGAGACCGTGCTGAGCCAACTCGGCAATCGTGTCCAGCATGCGTTGCGCGCCTACACGCCGCGCGAGCAGAAGGCGGTGAAGACGGCGGCGGACACGTTCCGTCCGAACCCCGAATTCGACTGTTTCGAGGCGATCACCAAACTGGGTGTCGGCGAGGCGCTGGTGTCGACGCTCGAAGCGAAGGGCATCCCGTCCGTGGTTCAGCGGACGCTGATCCGCCCGCCGGCATCGCGGCTCGGCCCGATCACCGACGCCGAGCGCGACAAGCTGATCAAGGAAAGCCCGGTTGCCGGCCAGTACGATCAGTCGGTCGACCGGGAATCGGCGTTCGAGATGCTTCAAAAGCGCGCCGAGGAGAAGGTGAAGGCGGAAGCGGAAGCCGCGCGCAAGGAGGAAGAGCAGGACGGCGCCGAAGGACGCTCGCGCTGGTCGCTGCCCGATTTCGGTGACGGCGGCAGCAGCGCGCCGCGCACCTCCTCCCGCAGGACCACGACGACGCGGCGCCGCACCTCGAACCGGCAATCGGTGACCGAGGCGGCGGTGAAGTCCGTGGTGCGCTCGGTCGGCTCCTCGCTCGGCCGTGCCTTGGTGCGCGGCATCCTCGGCAGTCTGAAGAGGGGCCTCTGAGACGCAAAAAAGGGGCTCCGGCGAGCCCCTTTTTCTTTCGGTTTTCCGGCGCGGCGATCAGGCCGTGGCGATGCCCGACGTCACCAGGATGGGGGAGCCGTCCGGGACGCGGTTGTAGAGATCGATCACGTCCTGGTTGATCATGCGCACGCAGCCCGAGGAGACGGATTTGCCGATGGTCCACCATTCCGGCGAGCCGTGGACGCGATAGAGCGTGTCCTTGCCGTCCTGGAAAATGTAGAGCGCTCGGGCGCCGAGCGGGTTCGCCACGCCCGGCTGCATGCCGCCGAGCCATGTGTCGTTGGCCTTGTCGTACTCGGCACGGTATTTTTCCAGCTCCGGCTGCCGGTCGATCATCTCGGATGGCGGGAACCAGCGCGGCCACTGCTGCTTGAACCTGATCTCCGCACGGCCGGCCCACTCGAAGCCGGCGCGGCCGAGGCCGACGCCGTAGCGCAGCGCCCGTCCATTGCCGCGGACGAGGTAGAGGAAGTGATTGGCCGTATCGACGACGATCGTGCCGGCGCGCTCGCCGGTCGGGTCGGCGACTTCCTGGCGATAATAGCGCGGGTTGATCTTCTCGAACGGCACGGCGGGGATGTCGTAGCCGGCGTCGCTGACCGCCGCATACATCGAGCTGGACGTGGTCACGGTCGGCTCGGGCACGCGCCCCTCGACCACGGGTGCGTTGCCGGAACTGCTCACGCAGGCGGACAGGGTGAGCGAGGCGGCACCTGCCGCACCGGCGGAAAGAAACTTACGACGTGTCAAAAGTCGTTCGGCACTGGGGGAATTCGACATCGGTCTCTTCGTTGTTCTAGTGGTCTGACCGAAACAGATGATACCCGTCTGTTTCGACAAGTCAGCACACAAGCTGTTGATCTGGCGAGGCGATTTTTCCCAACAGATGGGCACCATCTGTTGGGATCGCACCACCAGCGTTTGGTCAGGACGGTGACGAGGGGCGCCTTGGGTACGCCCACCCCACCAGCACGGGAAACTTCCCACGTTCCTTCCTGGCTCCGAAAATATCGGTCTGCGCTTGATAAACCCGCCAATTTCGTCTGGAAGTCGAAAAATGAAGCCTCGACGAAGTTCGTGGGCAACTGTGTTATAACTGCATCATCGAAATCCGGAGCCTCAGTTCAGCAATCCCTCCAGCGAAGGCAGGATGAGGTCCGGCGGAAAGTCCTCGTATTCGTCCGGCTGCCCTGTGCGGTTGAGCCAGACGGTGTGGAAGCCGAAATGGTGGGCTCCGGCGATGTCCCAGCGGTTGGAGGATTGGAAGGACACGGCGTCGGGATAGACGCGCCAGGCATTGGTCACCATCTCGTAGACCGACTGGTCGGTCTTGAAGCGGCGCACCGTCTCGACGGAAAAGACATCGTCGAGGACCGTGTCGAGAGCCGAGGAGCGGATGGCCGATTCCAGCATGGCAGGCGAGCCGTTGGACAGGATGGCGAGCCGCGCGCCGCCCGCCTTCAGCGCCTTCAGCACCGCCGGAACCTCCTCGTAGCAATCGAGCTGCCAATAGGCGTCGAGAAGGGGCTGCCGGAGGCGGCGGTCGATGGACGGCATTTTCGCAAAGGCGAAATCGAGCGCACGTTCGGTCATCGTCCAGAAATCGGCATAATGGCCCATCAGCGTCGAAACCCAGGAATATTCGAGCTGCTTCGCCCGCCACAGCTCCGAGAAGAGCTGGCCATCCGGACCGATCTCGCCGGCATGGCGGCGCACGGCCGCGTGGACGTCGAACAACGTGCCGTAGGCATCGAACACATAGGCGGCGTGGCGCATGAACACTCCTGTCGTCGAACATACTTGACCGCAGACATGCGCGGGGGTCAAGAAGTCCCTCTGGCCTCATCGATAGGCGGACGGTAGCGATTGACGGCGCCCGGCAAAGCCATTTCGATGTCTGGCACGAGACGATGAGAATGCCGTTGCTTCGGCGGCGGCGAAGCATGGATCAAGGAAGGAAGCGACAGCATGACCGTAGTGACCGAAGTCCAATCGGCGACCTGGACATTCGTTGATGGCGACTGGCATGAGGGCAACGTACCGCTGATCGGTCCCCGCAGCCATGCAATGTGGCTCGGCTCCACTGTGTTCGATGGCGCACGCTGGTTCGAAAACGTGGCGCCTGATCTCGACCGGCATGCCGCGCGCGTCAATGCCTCGGCGGCCAATCTCGGGCTGAAGCCGACGGTGGCCACGGAAGAGATCGTCGGCCTGGCCCGCGACGGGCTGAAGAAGTTCGACGGCAAGACGGCGGTTTACATCAGGCCGATGTACTGGGGCGAGCACGGCGGGTATATGGGCGTGCCGGCCGATCCTGATTCCAGTCGCTTCTGCCTGTGCCTCTACGAGGCGCCGATGATCGAGCCGAGCGGCTTTTCGGTGACCGTTTCGCCGTTCCGCCGGCCGACGCTGGAAACCGCGCCGACCAATGCGAAGGCCGGCTGCCTCTACCCGAACAACGGCCGGGCGATCCTCGAAGCCCGCAGCCGCGGCTACGACAACGCCCTGGTGCTCGACATGCTGGGCAACGTGGCCGAGACGGGCAGTTCGAACATCTTCCTGGTCAAGGACGGCGTCGCGTTCACGCCGGCGCCGAACGGGACGTTCCTGTCGGGCATCACCCGCAGCCGCATCATCGAATTGCTTCGCGAGGCCGGTGTCGAGGTCGTCGAGAAGACGCTTTCGGTGAAGGATTTCCTCAACGCCGATGAGGTCTTCTCGACCGGTAACCACTCCAAGGTGGTTCCGGTGAACCGGGTCGAGGACCGCGATTTTCAGGCCGGCCCTGTGGCCAAAAAGGCCCGCGCCCTTTATTGGGAGTGGGCCCATTCGGGGCTGCCGGTCTGACGGCGAGGGAACAAAGGAGCGGAGCGGGTATTGTCCCACTGGAGACAGGACCCCATCTGCGACCTGTCGATTTTCAACCACCTGTACGAGGGAGTTTATCACCATGGCTTTTGAACTGCCGGACCTGCCTTACGATTACGAGGCTCTGCAGCCTTTCATGTCGAAGGAGACGCTGGAATACCACCACGACAAGCACCACAAGGCCTATGTCGACAACGGTAACAAGCTGGCGGCAGAGGCGGGCATGGACGGCCTGTCGCTCGAGGATGTGGTGAAGCAATCCTTCGGCAAGAATGCCGGCCTCTTCAACAACGCCGCCCAGCACTACAACCACGTCCATTTCTGGAAGTGGATGAAGAAGGGCGGCGGCGGCAGCAGCCTGCCGGGCGCGCTGGCCAAGGCGATCGACAGCGACCTCGGCGGCTACGACAAGTTCCGCGCCGACTTCATCACTGCCGGCACGACGCAGTTCGGCTCGGGCTGGGCCTGGATTGCCGTGAAGAACGGCAAGCTGGAGATCATGAAAACGCCGAACGGCGAGAACCCGCTGGTGCACGGGGCAACGCCGATCCTCGGCGTCGACGTGTGGGAGCACTCCTACTACATCGACTATCGCAACGCCCGGCCGAAATATCTCGAGGCGTTCGTCGACAGCCTGATCAACTGGGATTACGTCCTCGAACTCTACGAGAAGGCCGCCTGAGACGGCGCGCTGTGATTTCACAATAAATATAGGATCGTCCTGTAACGAGAGGCCCGGCCCTGCGCCGGGCCTTTTTGCGTCCTAGATGTCCTCACGAAACCGTGAATGGATGTCGCGGATTTTTCAGCGGCAGCGGCCGTTGAAGCCGATATTGTCCGTGCAAATCACTGGAGGGTTCTGATGAAGAAACTTGCACTTGTCATTTCCGCACTTTGTCTTTCGGTCTCGACGGTTGCCGCCGCCGACGATCCGGTGGCCGTACGCAAGGCGATCATGGACGCCAACGCCGCATCCGCCGGCCTGGCCGGGGCGATGATGAAGGGCGAATTGGAGTACAACCCGGCAATCGCCAAGGCGGCTCTCCTGACGCTGAATGCAAGCGCCAAATCCTTCGGCGACTATTTCCCGGAGGGCTCCGACAACGGTCGGACGACGGCTTCGCCGAAGATCTGGCAAGACGAGGCCGCCTTCCAGCAGGCGCTCGACAAATACATGGCCGACACCTCGGCCGCGGTTGTGGCCGCCGGCAAGGACGGCCCCGCCGATCTCGATGCCTTCAAGGCGGCCGTTGGGCCGGTGCTCGGCAACTGCCGGAGCTGCCACGAGAATTTCCGGGTTCAGAACTAGACATCGCCATGAAGACGAAACTGCTTGCTGCGGGGGCGGCTGTCGTCGCCGGCGGCGTCGCCTTGTGGACGTTGAGCGCGCCGGCATCGATCGGCGGCGGAACGTTGCCTGCCGCCGAGGCGGGCCGGGGCGAGCAGGTCTTCTGGGCGGGTGGCTGCGCCTCATGCCATGCGCGGCCGGGCAGCGATGGTGCTGCCCGGCTCGAGCTTGCCGGAGGGGTGGAGCTGAAGACCGAGTTCGGCACTTTCGTCGCCCCCAATATTTCTCCTCATCCGACCGACGGCATCGGCGACTGGAGCGAGGCCGACTTCGCCAACGCGATGCTGCACGGGGTCTCGCCGCAGGGCGAGCACTATTACCCGGCTTTCCCCTATGCGTCCTACGCGCGCATGACGCCGCAGGACGTGGCCGATCTCTTCGCATTCCTGAAGACGCTGCCGCAGGTCGAGGGCCGGACGCGGGACCACGATCTTTCGTTCCCCTTCACCCTTCGGCGCGGCATCGGGCTGTGGAAGCGTCTCTACGTTCACGATCAGCCGGTGGTGGCGCTCGATGCCGAGGCTTCGGACGAAGTCAGGCGCGGCCGCTATCTGGTCGAAGGGCCGGGGCACTGCGGCGAATGCCACACCCCGCGCAATTTCGCAGGCGGGTCCGACCAGGCCCAATGGCTGGCCGGGGCGGTGGCCGCCGAAGGAGACGGCATCGTTCCCAACATCACGCCCGGCGAGGGGGGGATCGGCTCCTGGTCGGCGGGCGACATCGCCTATTATCTGGAAAGCGGCTTCACGCCGGACTTCGATTCGGTCGGCGGCGCCATGGTTTCCGTGCAGAAGAACATGGCCATGCTGACCAAGGAGGACCGGGACGCCATCGCCGCCTATCTGAAGGTGGTGCCGGCCGAGCCGAACGGATATCCGGCGCGGCCTTGAGGGCCGCCGGCGCCGGCCCCTCATCCTCACCTTCTCCCCGTAAACGGGGAGAAGGGGGCATAGAGGTTGGGGCTCGACATTCCGGCCATCCTCCTTCTCCCCGTTTACGGGGAGAAGGTGCCGGCAGGCGGATGAGGGGCGGCGGCGCCGGCCTCAGACGTTGCCCGTCACCTTGAGCACGAAGGCGTAGGTCAGCGCCTTCTCCTCGAGCCGCGTGAAGCGGCCTGATGCGCCGGCGTGGCCGGCATCGAGATTGGTTCTGAGCAGCACCGGATTGGTGCCGGTGCCGCGCTGGCGCAGCCGCGCCACCCATTTGGCCGGCTCCCAATAGGTGACGCGCGGATCCGTGAGGCCGGCCAGCGCCAGGATCGGCGGATAGGGTTTCTCGCCGACATTGTCGTAGGGCGAATAGGCGGCGATGGTATCGTAATCGCTCCTCAAGGCAATGGGATTGCCCCATTCGGGCCATTCGGGCGGGGTGAGCGGCAAGGTGTCGTCGAGCATGGTGTTGAGCACGTCGACGAAGGGAACGGCCGCGACGATGCCGCCGAAGGCATCCGGCGCCATGTTGGCGACTGCGCCCATCAGCATGCCGCCCGCCGACCCTCCTTCGGCGACGATGCGGTCATGGCTGGTATAGCCCTCGGCGACCAGATGCCTGGCGCAGGCGATAAAGTCGGTGAAGCTGTTGATCTTCTTCTCCCGCTTGCCGTCCTCGTACCAGGTGTAGCCTTTTTCCTTGCCGCCGCGGATATGGGCGATGGCGTAGACGAAGCCGCGATCGACCAGCGACAGGCAATTGGTGTTGAAGGAGGCGGGTATCGCCATGCCGTAGGCCCCGTAGCCATAGAGCAGGCACGGCGCCGAGCCGTCGAGCGCCAGACCCTTCCTGTGCACGAGCGAGATCGGCACCAGCTCGCCGTCGCCGGCCGGGGCCATCAGGCGTCGGGTGACGTAGTCCTCAGGATCGTGGCCGGAGGGCACTTCCTGGGTCTTGAGCAGCGTGCGCTTGCGCGTGCGCATGTCGTAGTCGAAGACCTGTTCCGGGGTCGTCATGGACGAATAGGAAAAGCGCAGCGTGTCGGTGTCGTATTCATAGGAGCCGTGCAGGCCGAGCGAATAGGCCTCCTCATCGAACGCTATGGTGTGTTCCTCGCCGGAGGCGCGTGCGCGCACCACGATGCGCGGCAGACCGTCCTTGCGCTCGAGCCGCACCAGGAAGCCCGAGAAGGCCATGATCGACAGGATCAGCCGACCGGGCTCGTGCGGCACCAGGTCCTGCCAGTTTTCGCGCGAAGGAGCCGAGACGGGAGCGGTGACGATCTTGAAATCCTTGGCGTCGTCGGCATTCGTGAGAATGAAGAAGACATCGCCGCCTTCTTCCAGGTCGTATTGCAGATTGGTCTGGCGCGGCAGGACGAGGCGCGGCGCGGCCGATGGATCGCCGGCCGGGACGAGGCGGCATTCGGCCGTCTCGTGGTCATGCGCCGAGATGTAGATCCAGTCGTTCAGGCGGCTGCTGGAGACGCTGACGAAGAAGCCCGGGTCGGCCTCTTCGTAGACCAGCCGATCGGCCTCCGGGGCCGTACCGACCGCGTGGTAGAAGACCTTCGAAGGCCGGTGATTGGCATCGAGGCGCGTGTAGAAGAATCCCTTGCCGGCCGCGTCCCATTCGCCGGAGCCGCCCGTTTCCGCCACCGTCTCCTCGAGATCCCGGCCCGTGGCCAGGTCCCGTATGCTCAGCGTGTAGAGCTCCGAGCCCTTGTCGTCGTGCCCCCACAGAAGCTGGCTGTGGTCGGGAGAATGGTCGGCGCCGCCAAGGCGGAAGTAGCTCTTGCCTTCGGCCTCGACATCGCCGTCGAGCAGCACTTCCTCCTCGCCGCCCTCGCGCGGGGTGCGGAAGAAGCGCGGATACTCGCCGCCGGTGCGGAACCCGCCGCCATAGGCAAACGGACCGTCCTTGGCGGGAACCGAGGTGTCGTCCTCCTTGATGCGCCCGCGCATCTCGGCGACGAGCGTCTTCTGCAAGGCCTCGGTGTCCTCCATCAGGGCTTTCTCGTAGGCGTTTTCCGCCTCCAGATGGGCCCGGATCTCCGGTGCAAGAAGCGACGGGTCGCGCAACACCTCCTGCCAATTGTCGGCGCGCATCCAGGCGTATTCGTCGACGCGTTCGATTCCGTGCCGCACGTCCTTGACGGGATGGGCGTCCGGCTTCGGGGGCGTGGCGGTCGACGGGAAGGTTTTCGAGGACATATGCTGTTCTTTCTGGATGGTATGCGGGCGGGTGCCAAGGGAATCGGACGACACCTGAACAAGCCCTTCATGTCCCGTTCAAGCGCCGTGAAGCAATGCTGCAATCGAAACTGTTGCCGGACTATCCTTAGATGAGGACAAGAAGATGAAGAAATCAGGCTCCTTGCTTGCTGCGGCCCTTCTTACGGTGCTGGCCGTGGGCCATGCGGAAGCGACCGCGTTTTCCGCCTGGCGCGTGACCGGTGTGGGCTGGGGTGACACGCTCAACGTTCGCAAATACCCCGCCAGCCACTCGCAGAAACAGACCGCCTATCCGAACGGCACGGTGCTGCAGATGACCGGCCGCTGCACCGGCGGCGTCGATCTCCTGGAAATCTCCGGCCATCCCGCCTGGCGGCAAAAGCAGGCGGTCCGCTACCGCTGGTGCGAAGTGTGGCACGATCCGGCGCGCGACGGCCATTTCGTCACCGGTTGGGTCTACGGCAAATACATCGAACCGGCCGATTGACGCGGCTCACGTCTTGTCGAATCGCAGCGCCGTCCCGTTCATGCAATAGCGCTGGCCGGTCGGGGCCGGGCCATCGCCGAAGACGTGGCCGAGATGCGCGTCGCAATCCGCGCAGCGGACCTCGGTGCGCGTCATGAACCAGGAGCGGTCCCTGTGCTCGGTAACGGCATCGCCATCCACGGGCGCGTAGAAACTCGGCCAGCCGGTGCCGGAATCGTATTTCGTCTCGGACGAGAAGAGCGGCTTGCCGCAGCAGACGCAGCGATAAAGACCTTCTTCCTTGTTGTCCCAGTAGGGGCCGGTGAAGGCGCGCTCGGTGCCGTGCTCGCGCGTGACATGATACTGCTCCGGCGTCAGCTCGGCACGCCACTCCTCCTCGCTCCTCGCCACCTTTTTCCTGATCGTGTCGTTCATGAACTGCTCCAAGCGTCGGTTTTGCAAAACCCTTCGATCTTGTCGCCTAATGTAGGTTTCGGCCTTGCCGATGTCAGCGGCTTTCAGCGGTCAATCTCTTGTGAATGGCGGCAATTCACCGCGTCGAAGAGTTGCGCGCCGACCTTGTCGTACACAAGGTGAGCGTTTATGTGACCCTGTGCTTGCAAAGAAATTTGTGCGAATACCCAGGGTTTGAGGGGAGGTTTCATGACGGCAGACAGCCAGTGGCTGACATTTCTCGCACTGATGCTGCCGTTCGCGGCCGCGGCGACCGCGCCGCTCCTGACCCGGCTTTTCCGCCACAACGCGGCCTGGGTGCTGGCGCTCGCCCCGGCGCTGATCTTTCTCCACTTCGCCGGCTTACTGCCTGCGGTCGCCGACGGGCGGACGGTTGCGGGCGGATATTCCTGGATCTCGAGTCTCGACGTCGACTTTTCCTGGTATCTGGACGGGCTTTCCCTCACCTTCGCGCTGCTGATCAGCGGCATCGGCACCCTGATCGTCCTCTATTCGGGCGGATATCTGAAGGGACACGAGCATCAGGGACGGTTCTTTTCCTTTATCCTGATGTTCATGGGGTCGATGCTCGGCCTGGTGGTTGCAGACTCGTTCCTGACGCTGTTCGTGTTTTGGGAACTGACGTCGATCACCTCGTTCCTTCTGATCGGTTTCGATCACACGCGCGAGGCCTCACGCCGCGCGGCGCTGCAGGCGCTGATCGTCACCGGCATGGGAGGGCTGTCGCTGCTCGCCGGCCTTCTGGTGATCTGGAACGTCACGGGCGCCGGCTCCATGTCGGCGCTGCTTGAGACCGGGGACGCCTTGCGCCAGGCCCCGCTCTACATGGCGGCGCTGCTCTTGATCCTGGGGGGCGCCTTTACCAAGTCGGCGCAGTTTCCGTTCCATTTCTGGCTGCCCAACGCGATGGAAGCACCGACGCCCGTGTCGGCCTACCTGCATTCGGCGACCATGGTGAAGGCCGGCGTCTATCTCGTCATGCGGCTCAATCCGGTTCTGGGCGAGACGGGTGCCTGGGAGACGATCCTGCCGATCTTCGGCGGAACGACGCTGATCGTCGGCACCTTGCTTGCCGTGCGGCAGACCGACCTGAAGCTGATGCTCGCCTACACGACGGTCGCCTCGCTGGGCCTGCTCGTCATGCTGACCGGTTTCGGTTCCGAAAAGGCGGTCGAGGCAGCGGTGCTCTATCTTGTGGCGCACTCCATGTTCAAGGGCGCGCTGTTCATGGTGGCAGGGCTCGTCGATCACGAATCGGGGACGCGCGACATCACCAGCCTCGGCGGATTGCGGGCCGCCATGCCGATCACCTTCGCCGCCGCCGTGCTGGCGGCCGCCTCGATGGGCGGCCTGCCGCTCTTCTTCGGCTTTCTCGCCAAGGAGGAGATTTACGCCGCGCTGGGCTTCTCGAATGGCTGGAGCTCACTGCTGACGCTGGTCGCCCTCATCGGCAACGGGCTGATGTTCGCCATCGGCTTCGCGGTCGCGCTGAAGCCGTTCCTGGGGGCGAAGGTCGAGACGCCGAAACATGCCCATGAAGGCCCCGTGCTGCTGTGGCTCGGGCCGCTCGTGCTGGGCGGGCTCGGCCTGATCGCGGCGCTGGCCTCGAGTGTCAGTCACCAGTTCGTCAGCAGCCCCATGTCGAGCGCCGTGGCGGGCCTGCCGGTGACGGTGACGATCTCCACCGTGCCGCATGTCGGCCTGCCGCTTCTGCTTTCCGTAGTGACGGTCGCCCTCGGCATCGTCGCCTTCCTCATGCTCGATCGCGGGCGCGCCCTGATGGCCGCGACGCTGCAGACCATCGGCTGGGGGCCGGACAAGGGATTCGACCAGGCGCTGCGCGGCCTGACCAGGTTCTCCTTCGGCACGACCGGTGTCATTCAGGACGGCAGGCTCGACCATTACATGATGGCGACTTTCGTCGCCCTTGCCGCCAGTCTTCTGATCCCGCTGTTCCTCTTCGGCGAATTGCCGTCCCTGCCGGCGATCCCCGATGCGCCGTTCTATGAATGGGTGGTGCTTCTGATCGGCGTCATCGGTCTCGGCGCGGTGATTTACGCCCGCGACCGGCTGACAGCGATCGTCTCGCTCGGCATCCAGGGGTTTTCCGTGGCGCTTCTGTTCATGCTTCTCGGGGCGCCGGATCTCTCCTTCACGCAGTTCATGGTGGAGACGCTGTCGGTGGTCATCCTGGCGCTGGTGATGACGCGGTTGCGGCTGTCGCCGACGGATCATCGCCCGACCGGCGAGAAGATCAGCGACGTGCTCGTGGCCGGCCTGTGCGGCACGGCGCTCGGCCTGATGCTCCTTCGGGTGACGCAGGTGCCGTTCAACGGGGAACTCAGCGAGTTCTTCGCCCAGAATTCGCGTGTCATCGCCCACGGGCGCAACATCGTGAACGTGATCATCGTCGATTTCCGCGGAACGGACACGCTCGGCGAGATCGCCGTCGTGATGATCACCGGGCTCGCCATTCTGGCGCTGGTCCGCATCCGCGCGGTCAAGCCGGCCAGGGCGACAGGGAAGGAGGGTTGACATGCGGACGCTGATCTTCCGGACCATCGCTCCCTATCTGACCAGCCTGATGGTGCTGTTTTCGATCTTCGTGCTTCTGCGCGGGCACAACGACCCCGGCGGCGGCTTCATCGGAGGTCTGATCGCCGCCTCCGCCTTCGCCATCTACGGCATCGCCTGCGGCGTCTCGCCGGTGCGACGGGCGCTGTATTTCCATCCGATGGCGATCTCCGGCTTCGGTCTTCTTCTGTCGACGCTCGCCGGGTGGCTGTCGTTCTTCTTCGAGGTGCCGTTCATGACCGGTCTGTGGACCAAGGTCAGCGTCTTCGGCCTGCCGGTCGACATCTCGACGGTGCTGTTCTTCGACATCGGCGTGTATCTGGTCGTCGTCGGGTCGATCACCTCGATCGCACTGGCCCTTGAAGAGCGGGAGCACGGATGATGGAAGCGATTCTCTCGTTCTTCGTGGCGATCTTCTTTGCCGTCTCGATCTACCTGATGCTGTCGAAGCACATCATCAGGATCCTGCTCGGCGTGTCCATCTTCGGCAACGCCGTGAACCTGACGATCTTCACGGTCGGTCGCGTGGTGCGCGAGGTGCCGCCGATCATTCCCGAGGCATTGCAGATGCCGGACACCATCACCGCCAATCCGCTGCCACAGGCGCTGATCCTGACGGCGATCGTGATTTCCTTCTCCTTCTTCGCCTTCCTTCTGGTGCTCGCCTTCCGCGCCTATCAGGAACTGGGCACCGACGACACGGATGGTATGCGCGTAGCCGAGCCCGAGGGCGAGCCGCTGCCACCGCTGGGATACTGAGACACCGATGGCCGCTGAGACCGTAGATATTTCCCATGCGATGGTGATGGCGCCGGCGACCGCGGGAGACTGGCTCGTCGTTGCGCCCGTCGCCATTCCGATCCTGTTTGGCGCCCTGTTGCTGATGGTCCGGCACGAGACGCGCCTTCACTCGGGACTGGCGATAGGCGGCCTGCTGATGACGCTCGCCACCAACATTGGGCTCCTGGCGCGCATCCTGAACGAGGGGCCGCAGGTGATGACGATGGGGCGCTGGCTGCCGCCCTTCGGCATCTCGTTCACCGCCGATGCGCTCGGTGCGTCGCTGGCGCTGGTGGCGACGCTGGTGGCCTGCGTCTGCGCCTTCTATGGGCTGAAGGACATCGGCGCGACGGGACGGCGCTACGGCTTCTATCCTTTCATGCTGCTGATGATGGCGGGGGTGGGAGGTTCGTTTCTGACCGGCGACATCTTCAACCTCTATGTCTGGTTCGAGGTGTTCGTCATCTCGTCTTTCGGCATGCTGATCCTCGGCTCGACGCATCAGCAGCTCGACGGCGCGACGAAATACGCCATCCTCAACCTGGTCGGCACGACCCTGTTCCTGACCGCGACCGCTTTCCTTTATGGCATTTTCGGAACGCTCAACATGGCCGACATCGCGCGCAAGGCGGATGCGATGCGCGAGACGGGGCCGCTGGTGACGCTGACGATGCTCTATCTGCTCGCCTTCGGCATGAAGGCGGCGGCCTTTCCGGTCAATTTCTGGCTGCCCGCTTCCTATCACACGCCGCGCATCGTGACGGCGGCGCTGTTCGGCGGTGTCCTGACAAAGGTGGGCGTCTACGCCCTGTTGCGCGTGCTCGTCATGCTGTTTCCGGACGAGCGGCAGGTGCTTTCCGGCGTGATCGCCTGGGTGGCCGCCGCGACGATGATCCTCGGCATCATGGGGGCCCTGGCGCAATCGGATATCCGGCGGATGCTGGGGTTCGTGGTCATATCCGGCGTCGGCGTGATGATGGCCGGCCTGGCGCTCGGCACCGAAGAGGGGCTGACGGGGACCGTGCTCTATGCGTTCCATTCGGTGCTGGCGATGACGGCGCTCTATCTGCTGGCCGGCGTCATGAACGAAATCGGCGGCAGCTACTCCCTGCACGACCTTTCCGGCCTCTACCGCAAGTCTCCTTTGATCGCCGCCCTCGCGCTGCTCCTGGTGCTCGCGGTGGCCGGCCTGCCGCCCGCTTCGGGCTTGTGGCCGAAAGTGCTTCTGGTGCGCGCATCGATCGATGCGGGGCAACCCTGGCTCTCCTTTGCGATCCTTCTGACCGGCTTTCTCACCACCGTCGCGCTCGGCCGCGTCTATATCCTGGCGATCTGGCGGCAGAAGGAGGCACCGGCCGGTGAGGCCGCGGCGGCGGCGAGCCCGCGCATCGGATATGCCGCGCTCGTGATCCTGACGGTTCCCGTGCTGCTGCTCGGCATCTATCCTGACCCGTTCATCCGCATCGCCGCGGCGGCCGCCACGGGCCTGATCGATTCCTCAGCCTATGTCGGTGCGGTCTTTCCCATGGGAGTACAGCCATGAGGCTACCGCTGATCAACATTCTGCTGGCCCTGACATGGACCGCCGTCAGTGGTTCCTTCACGCTGGCGAACTTCATCTTCGGCTTTCTGCTCGGTGCCGGCACCCTTTATCTCATCCGGGAGCAGGTGGGCTCGCTCGGCTATTTCGCGCGCAGCGTGAAGGTGATCTCGCTGGCGCTCCTGTTCCTCTACGAATTGGTTCTGTCGGCGTGGCGTGTCGCCGTGCTGGTGATAACGCCGAAGATGGATCTGAAGCCGGGAATCTTCGCCTATCCGCTGAAAGTGGACCGTGACTTCGAGATCACGCTGCTGGCCAATCTGATCACGCTGACGCCGGGCACTCTTTCGGTGGATGTCTCGGAGGACCGGCGCTTTCTCTACGTGCACGCGCTCGACTGTTCGTCGCCCGACGATCTGCGCCGCGACATCGCCGATGGTTTCGAACGCAAGATCATGGAGGCGTTCCGATGAGCGGCAGTGAAGAGTTCCTGGCCCTTGCCGAATTCGCAGCCCTGGCGCTGCTCAGCCTGTCCTTCCTGCTGACGGTGGTGCGGGTGCTGATCGGACCGAGCCTGCCGGACAGGGTGCTGGCCCTCGACATGCTGGTGACGATCGCCATCGGCTTCATCGCCGTGATCGGCATCAGGACCGGATTTACGCTCTATCTGGACATCGCCATCGCGCTGGGGCTCGTCGGCTTCCTGGCGACGGTCGCCTTCGCCCGCTTCGTCCTCAGCCGCCGCTACGAGCAGGAGTTCGTCAAGCGCGATACGCTCGGTATCTACGGAGACAAGGAACCATGATGGCGACGGCGGAAAACCTGATCACCGGTATGCTGCTCATCATCGGCGCGGGCTTCACGCTGGTGGCGGCGATCGGCCTGCTGCGCCTGCCGGACCTCTACACCCGCATGCATGCGGCCTCGAAGGCCGGCACGCTCGGCTCGGGCATGATGCTGATAGCCCTGGCAGTCTTCGCTCACGACCAGTCGATCGTCACCCGGGCACTCGCCGCCGTCGTCTTCTTCCTGCTGACGGCACCGATTTCCGCGCATCTTCTGGCCAAGGCGGCTTATGCGGCCGGTTACCGGCTGTGGGGCAGTTCCCTCCATGACGAGATGGCGGGGACGCTGCCGAAGAGGCATGCGCCGGATGCCGCCGCCCAGGATGACGAACTCTAGGGGCAGGACCTCTGCTCTCGACCGAAAAGCGAGACGCGTTTCTTGCCGAACTGGCACCGGACGCTGCGCGCTAAAGATCAAGAGCTCCAGCAACACACTTCTCCTATAGCATTTGTGTGGAAGACAAAGAGATAGAGATAGAGCATCCTTCGTGCGTCCAGGAGAATGCACGGCACTCCAGGTGAAGGCGCGATCCGATCGAGCCTCTCCATACGCTGCCGCTTTCCTCGCTGCGCTCATGGCTGGATTGTGCATCTTTCAACCTGAAATGTTGAAAGCCGTCTAGCTTTCTCGTCTTCTGGAATAATATTCCAAAACACATTTTTGGAACAATCTTCAGATTTCTGATCTCAAATAAACATAACAATTCGCAATTCACTTTGTTTTTAATTCCGAAAAAGTGTGTTGACCACTCTTGATAAAAATCCGATATGATGTTCTCTCCTAGAGAATCGGAGAAAACTAAGTAGTAAAACCACGTTCTCCGATAACGAGCCTCATGATGCCAAATGAGGTACAAGAAATAGAGTTGACGTTGGGGCAAGGTAATGGAAATGAACGAAGAGCCAACCAAGAATGATAGTATGCTTATTGAGCTGACGGCCGAGGTCGTCGCCGCATACGTGAGCAATAATCCAGTTCCCGCTTCCGAACTTTCGAATCTGATCGCTGATGTTCACACAGCGCTCGGCCGGGTGAGCGGCTCTCCGGAGCCCGAGCCAATCGAGAAGCAGAAGCCGGCCGTCAATCCGAAGCGGTCTGTGCATGATGATTACATCATCTGTCTGGAAGACGGTAAGAAGTTCAAGTCGCTCAAGCGTCACCTCATGACCCATTACGGGATGACGCCCGAGCAGTACCGAGAGAAATGGGGTCTCGATCCGAATTATCCCATGGTTGCACCGAGCTATGCGGTTGCGCGTTCGCAACTGGCCAAGCAGATGGGGCTCGGTCGCAAGCGCAAGGGAAAGTAGTTTCTCCCGAGTGTGTCTTGCGTAGCTTTGGCCGATTGGCGACGCCTCTGGCGTCGCTTTTTTTGTCTGAACGAAGATCAGCTTTCTGAGCAGACGGAAATGCTTGCATCCGGAAGCAACGGACGGGGTTGATATCCGTCTGGCACGACCAGAGCGCCGTGCGTCCTTCCAAATTCTGCACCAGGACGCTCTCTCTCCTTGTTTTTCGCATTCATGATACCTGCGGGCGTCAGGTGGCTCTGCCTTTCTAGCCCGCACCGCTGCGTTGCGGCTTGAGGCGTTCCAGCGCCTGGCCGAGCGCGATGTGGCGGTTGAGATCGTAGCTCCAGTGGCCGCGCGCGCCCTTGAGGCGCTCACGCTCCAGAAGGCGTTGGAGCCGGCGACGCAACTGCACCCGCTCACTACCCGATGTCTGCAGTGCCTCGGCCATGTCGATCCCGCTGATCAGGAAGAGGGCGGCCGTCTGCCTGGCCTCGGCCCGCCGCGCTTCCCGGGCCCCATGAAAGGCCTCGATGTCGGTTTTCATCAGTGTCATGCCGGTCTCCGGTGTTTAGAGACACGACTATGAGGGGGTATGGCGCGACGGGGATAAATGACCTGCGGGGATTCTCCGGCACGCTTAATTTCCGCATTGATATCAGGCCGCTAATAGATTTCTGGCAAAAGTCTTGTTCTTAATTTGTTCCCGTTCGTCTTGTTGGGTATAAGAATTTATTCCTCTCTCCAAGGAAGGGATGAATTCCGTGTCATCAATCGCGACGAAACAAAAGGAAGACATGCAGAGCCAGACGGGTGCTCCGGCTGAGATGCCGCTCATCGAGATCAATCGCCGGCTGAGCCCGATCACCGAGGAACGGGTGACCGAGGTCTGCGAATGCGTGCTCGACATCGTCGCGGCGCTGTTCAACGTCAGCGGCCGCGAGTTGCGCGAGACGGGTCGTTCGTCGACCAGCGTCGCCCGCGTGCGGCAGATCGGCATGTATGTCGCGCACGTCATTTTGGGCCTCAACATGACGGAGGTTGGTCGCGGGTTCGGGCGCGACCGCACGACGGTGCAGTATGCGTGCCATCTGGTCGAGGACATGCGGGACGACGACGAATTCGACCGGGTCGTCAACATGACCGAGCGGGTCACCGCCGCAGCCTTCCGCCACACGGAGGTGCACTGATGAGCCGGACGCACGACAAGGGCCAGGAACGGCGGATGGAGCGCGAGCGGGCGCGGGCCGTTCGCTTTCTGCGCGCGGGCCCGGCGCAGATGAAGACCTCGACCCGGCAACAAAGGGTGCTGCTGGAGACGACGGACCGCGGCACGATCTCGGTGCCGGCCGAGACGATCGAGGCATTGCGGTTGGAGGGACTGGTGATCGCCGGCAAGGACGGGCATCTGCTGCTCAGCGAGGTCGGTGTGGCCCACGCGAGGCGCGCGGAATCGCGGACCGAGCCGTTTCGCGCCCAGCACTGGCGTCTCGACCACACGACCGTCGACGTGGGCGGCAAGCGCCAGGCGGTCGCCAAGAATCTCGGCGAATCGCCCCTCGGACACCTGGCGCGGCACAAGACCCGCAGCGGTGCCCCGTTTCTCAGCCAGGCGGAATTCGACGCGGGCGAGCGATTGCGGGCGGACTACACGCGGGGGCAGCTCATGCCGCGGCTCAGCGCCAATTGGGTGGCGACCGTGGCCGCCGGACGGCGCGGCGCGGGCAGGGCGGGCGTCGCCGAACTGACCGACGCCGCATTGGCGGCTCGCCAACGGGTGGACAGGGCACTCGCGGCGGTCGGCCCCGAACTCGCCGGGGTGTTGGTCGACGTCTGCTGTTTCCTCAAGGGGCTGGAACAGGTGGAGACGGAGCGCGGATGGCCGGTGAGGTCCGCCAAGGTGGTGCTGAAAACAGCGCTCGGGGCCCTCAGCCGGCACTACCAGCCCGGCGCCTCCAGATCGCCCGACAGCCCGCCGTCCGTTCTGCATTGGGGTGCGGAAGGCTATCGCCCGACGCTCTCGCAGGCGTGAAGGCTGTAAGCCCCCGAATCTACGCGTCGCTTTTTTGGGCCGATGCGCTAGCCTGTCGTTGCGGCGCCGGTCTTCGCTTCGTCCTTGATGCGCTGCACCATGGCGCGCAACCCGTTTGCGCGCTGTGGCGTCAGGTGCTCGTCGAGGCCGAGCCTGCGCATGACGCCCTCGGCATCGATCGTGAGAATTTCGCTGGCGCGCTTGCCGGAGAAGACGAGCATCATGATGGCCACCAGACCGCGCACGATATGCGCGTCGGAATCGCCCCTGAAGGTCAGGACCGGATCCTCGCCCTCGGCGCGCTCGGTGTGCAGCCAGACCTGGCTGACGCAGCCGCGAACGCGGTGCGCCTCATCGCGCGAGGCTTCCGGGAACGGTGAGAGGCCGTTGCCCAGTTCGATGATGTAGCGATAGCGCTCTTCCCAATCATCCAGGAAGGCGAAGTCGTCGTAGATGGTGTCGAGTGTCGTGCTCATCAGCACGGATATAGTGTCTGTCGGACGCGACGTCACGGAAAACCTGTGCAGAGCGCACTTGCGGCGCGAGCGTTCAGCGCTCCGCCGGAACGGGCGCGTCGGGAGCGGCGATGCTGCCGGTGGTGAGCGGCGCTCCCTCGGCGGGCTCGTTATCCTCGATCATCTCATAGGCGAGTCGGGCGCTTTCGCGAGCGCGGACGCCGATGGTCTGCAGCGCCGCCTTGCCGGTCGCGCAGACCTCCGGCTTGCGCTCGCAGATGCCGACCATGTCGGTGACCGCCTCGCGTGCGGCGCTGAGCGCCTGGAGCGGGCCGATCGGGCTCGCTTTCTCGTCGTTGCCGCCGCCGATCGGCACCAGGAGGAGGACCAGCGAGAGCCAGAAGATTGAGCGAATGAGAAACCACATGGCGTCGTCCCGTTTTCCTGCCCTCTCGGGCGTCCCGGTGAAAAGCATGCCACCCAGGCGGGAAAGAGCTATTGAGATTTTTGCTCAAATTTGAGGCGACTTTTTCAGGAATCCGGAAAGAACCGCCTTTGAAGCAAAGTCGTTGCAACCCGCCGGAATGACGCTAACGATGCGTTCACCATGAAGACCCTTGATCTTGTTGGCTTCTCGCATTTTCGACCTGTCTCAGGGGCTGCCATCCGGTCTTCATGGCGAGGCGCAAAACCGGTGAGGGACTGTTAACCATGACTTCATTCGGTGGCGTTTTGCGCGTCGGTTTTTCGGCGTTTGCGGCGATGGCGCGCTCTTCCGGCGCTCCGATTTATCCTTTCCTTAAACGCTCGGTGCGAGGGTTCTGGCAGAACAAGAACACGTCGAACGGACCAAGCGAGAGCGCGTCGAATTGAGTGTACGAGCATCTCTAAATCTCGACTGGGCGTCAGCCGCGATCGCAGCCTGCGAACGCCTGATGCATCCGTCCGTGACGGAGACCGGTGAGCGGCTGCGCCAGCTTCGGCTGGTCGGTGTGCTTTTTGCGGCCCCGTTCCTGGTCGGCAGCGCTGCTATCCAGCTCCTGTCGGGTCTGTTGGGTCTCGGCGGGACGCTGGCCGTCGTCAGCGCCGGCTTCGGGCTCTTCTGGATGCTCGCCGCCCTCGTGCTCACCACGGGGAGACGGATGGTGGCCGAGGCGCTGGGCCTGGTGCTTGCGGGCACGGCGATCGCGCTCCTGATATCGGTCGCCGGCGGGGCGGCTTCGCCGCTGACGGTGCTTGTCGGGGCCCTGGCAATCGAGACCTTCTTCGTCGCGCGCAGCCGGCGTGCCGTCCTGGCCGGGACGCTCGCAGCCGCCGCCGCGCTCGTGGCCGGCGGTGTGCTGGCGGCGGGATCCTCCATATCCGCCATCGCGTCTGCGCCATCGGCAGCCCAGTGGATCGCCCCGCTGCTTTACGGGATCACCCTTGCCGTGCGCGTATCCCGTCTGTGGCTGCGCGAAGAAGCCTCGGCTCCCGAACGTTCGGACGACTTCATCGAAGAGCATATGGACGCGCTGGTTCTGCACCTGACCCGCTCCGGCGATGTCATATCGGCATCGCCGCAGGCGGCAAGGCTGCTCAATGTGCGTTCGGACATTCTACTCGGTACGGGATTCTTCGAGCGCCTGCATGTCGCGGATCGGGTGACGTATCTGTGCGCCCTCTCGGCTCCCTCGACCGAAGCCCATCAGCGCAGGGTGAGCGTTCGCCTGCGGATGCCCCTCGAAGACGGCGGCGCCCGGGCGCCCGGCTATCGCCGGTTCGGCATCGAATTCCTCGCCGGACGGATGGCGGACACCGTGATCGCCATCGTGCGCGACGAGAACGACAAGGCCGAGCTCGAGGCGCAGATCGTGACTGCGCGGGAGACAGCGCGGGCGGCGCGTCTCGAGAGCGAGCGCCTGATGGCCGCCGTCAGCCACGAGCTGCGCACACCGCTCAACGCGATCCTCGGCTTTTCCGACACGCTGCTGACGGAGATTTTTGGCCGTTTTTCCGATGAACGGCAACGTGACTATGTGCGCCTCATCCATCAGGCAGGCGGGCATCTGCTTTCGGTCGTGAACGCGACGCTCGAGGTTTCCAAGGTCGAGTCGGGAACTTATGTCCTGCACCCGGAAGCCTTCAGCTTCGCGGAGGCCGTGGAAGCGAGCCTGGCCCTGACGGCCGCGCAGGCCGAAGAACGTTCGATCGCGATCAAGGCGAAGATCGGCGACGATGTCGGGGTGGTTTTCTGCGACCGCCGGGTGGTTCAGCAGGTGCTCATCAATCTCCTGTCAAACGCCGTCAAGTTCACGCCGTCCGGGGGCAAGATCGTCATCGCGGCTGAGCGGGCCGGAGACCGGATCGACTTCAGCGTTTCCGACACCGGCGTTGGAATCGCGGCCGAGGATCTGCAGCGCATCGGGCAGCCCTTCATGCAGATCCGCAACGAGGCGACACGTCATGTCGAGGGGACCGGGCTCGGCCTGGCTCTGGTCAAGGGCTTGGTCGGCCTGCAGGGCGGCGGCTTGACCATCGACAGCGCGCCGGGTGAAGGCACGCGGGTAAGTGTTTCACTGCCGGTGACCGGCAGTGTAAAGAAAGGCGAGACAAGCCGGGCGACGGTTCCGGCGATCGACGAAGAGTGGCATGATGAAGACTACCGCAAGACGGCCTGAACCGGAGTTCACGTTCGGCGCTCTGCTGCGGGCGGGGCTTGCCGGGGCGGGCATGGCGATCGTCCGCAACCCCGTGGCGGTGGGCGGAACGACAGCCTTTCTGGTGTCTTTCGCCTTCGTCTCGGCAAATGCCCTGTGGTATCAGCCGCATTTTCATTCGGGCGCGCTGATCTCGACACGCACGCCCGTTTTCGTGGAGAGGGAACCGGAAGTCCCGGTGCCGACGCCCGCGGCGGTGCGGCGCACGCCCGATCCGGTGCAGCGCGCGCTGAAGCCGAGCGACGACACGACCGGCGCCATTCCATCCGACCGTCCGGATGTCGTGGAGGGCGGCGATCCCACGGTTCGCCAGGTGCAAAAGGTGCTCGGCGATCTCGGCCTCTACCAGGGCGTCATAGACGGCCTTCAGGGACCGCAGACGCGCAAGGCGATCGGCAATTACCGGCGCATCGTCGGGTTGGACACGTCCGAGACGGTCGACGGCGCGCTGCTGCGCCAGCTCGGCTTGGCCGATCCCGCCCCGGCCACGCAGGAAACGGCCGAGACCGTGATGCCGGTGGCAGCGGTGGTGCCGTTGCCGTCGCCAAGGCCAGCGCTTGCCCGCCAGACCGTCGAAGCCGAGGTGGCCACGCAGGCGCCTGCCGCGGCCGCACCGGCAAATCTGGCCGTCGAAACCGCGTCGCTGGCAAGCGAAGCCGATCCGACCATCATGCGGATTCAAGCGGGGCTGAAAGCGTTCGGCAATGACGGCATTAAGGTGGACGGCGTTCTGGGGCGCGATACCCAAGTGGCGATCCGAGAATTCCAGAGCCTCTTCGGCCTCCCAGTCACCGGACAGCCTGATGAGCCGTTTCTCGCCAAAATGCGCGAAGTGGGCCTGACCAACTGACGCGTGCTGAGCCCCTCTTCACGCACTGGCTTGCCCGACATCGATCAGAAACACAGGCCGCGAAAGGCGAACGGAATTCATGCGCCTGACCAGCGAATTCTGGGTTTCGGCCCTCACGAAACGACTGTTTGCCGAGGGCGGCTTCGCCGCGGTCGCCCAGCGCGGCGCGCGCGAGGCCGGCACCATCTTCATCGTCGTGCGGGATCGGCTCGGCCGGCTGGCGCTCTACGGGCCGGCCGCGCAGGCAAGCTACGACGAAGCGCGCCCGATGGAGCGCCGCTTCACGCTGGTGGCGCAGGATGACCAGGAGCGCATCGACGCTCGGCTCGAGCGGGAGCGGCGTTTCGATCCGGATTTCTGGGTCGTCGAGATCGAGCTGGCGGATGCGGCGCGGGCGGAAAATTATTTCGAGGTGACGGCGGACTGAACCTTGGAAGGGACAGGTTCTGCGGGCGAGGGGTCCTTGCGCCACCGCTCCAGATGTTCCCGCACCGTTTCGGGAGCGATCGATCTGTAACGCTCGACGAAGCGGCGGATGGCGTTCCGGTTCAGCAACTGTTCCGGATAGCGTGTGGCCGTCAGCAGAAAGGCTTCCGCGTCCTCGATCATCAGGGCGCGGAGCGCAATCATGAGCTTGCTGCAGGTGGCGTAAGTGGAGATATGCCTTGCCCGCGCGAGCGGGATGCCGAGGCGCCGGGCAAGCTCCGCCTCGAAGTCTGCCGCCGTCCCGGAGAGGGCCGTGTGGCGCAGCGCCGCATTCCTGTCGTCGGCAAGGTACTGCGGGACGGGGCGCGAAGCCTGCGAGGCGCCGGCCTCGCCGGGCGCGTTGGCCGCGCGCATCATCAGCCGGAGGCGATCGCGGACGCCGTCTTCGAGCCCTGTCGAACGCCGGAAGGCCGGGCGTGCGGCGGTGCCACCCCTGTCGTTCTCCTGCGTCGCAAGCGCGCGGATCAGCGCGGCGATTGCCGGATGCAGGACCGCCCGGCGGCCGATCACCCGGGCATGCGGCAGGCCGTGCCGGGCGATCAGATCGATGAGATCGACATCGCTCAGGGCGTTGGAGCGGACGAGAAGGGGAGCGCAAACCTCGACCGGCTCGTCGCACAGCCGGCGCAACAAACCCGGCGGCGGCGATGCGCATTCGCACAGGACAGCGGCGGCATAGCGGCGGGTCTCGACCGGCACCAGAGGAAACAGGGGAAGGGCGAGATCGTCGAGCTGGGCGATCTCGCGCCGGGTCGGTCGCGTCAGCGAGGTGAAGGCCGAGACGGCGGCCCGAAAGAGCCGGTCCGGCCTGTGCTCTTCGCCGCCTGAAGCAAGCTGCCTGAAGATAGCGGACGACAAGCCGACCAACACCCGTGAACAATGACGACAAAACCCGTGCGGCGAGGAACAACGTCGCCGGCACAGGGCGAGATTACGGGCATTCCCTTAGCAAGCTGTTAACCGGTTTCTTTAGACTTCTGTTCAGTATCCGCGGGCGGCGAGGCGGCCGGTAACCAGCCGTTAACCATGACGGGCGTCTAATCGCCACAGGAGGCGTTGCGTACCACTCCAGCCAAGCAAGGAAACGCAATGTCATGGCGATCATTCTGAACTTCGTGCCGAAGCGGCGGCCGGCATCGCCAGCCTCGGCATTTCCAAGACGCGGCGCAGCCGCTGTGATCATCTTTCCAGGTGTCCGATACGAACGGCGCGACGCACCCATGCATCGTGGGGGCGGTGACCGGCCCCGCGACAACCGGCGCGGCTCGACGAAAAGCTAGTATCCTAAAGGCGCGTGGGATCAATAGGCGGAGCACCGCAGTCCGGAGAGAAATGCATCCACCGAGCGCTGCCAGCTTTCGTCCGGCGTGAAGGCGCGGACGAGCACCATGCCCTCGGTGACGTCCGCCTGGACGAGGACCGCGTGCTCCAGATCGCCGGGAAGCCCCTTGCGCAATTGGAGCATCTGCGCCGGATCCAGGACGACGACGTCGAGCTTCGCCTGCTCGGCGCTGCGGTCGTTGAGGCTGAAGACATTGAGGCCGTCGCGATCGTAGACGGAGAGCGACCAGAAGGGCACCCGGCCTTCAGTGGTGATGCGCGCCATGCCGTCCTCGAGATCGAAGCGGCAGACGGCGGCCCTGAAGAAGGGGTTGTCGATGCGCGGCAAACCGGGTTCGGACGGACCCGCATCCGAGCGACCGCGATCGAGCCGCACGGTGGCGTAGAGATCGGCCTTTTCCGACAGGGCGAGCCACACATCGCGCTCAGAATAAACGGGCAGCAGGAAAAGGATCGCAATGTGCACGATGACCGCGCCGAACAGGCCGAGCAGGAGGATGTGCAGAATCCTATACATCGCAGCCCTGCCGGGTGATGCTGGGCAGGACGATCTCGTCGACCCGGTGGACGGTCGAGATCGGCGTGTCGAACAGCGTCAGCACGAGGAGCATGGGACCACGCCCGGCGACCGGCAGCCAGTTGCCCGGTTGCGCGCGCGAGCCGAGCGCTATCTGCAGCGCTTCGCCCTGGCCCCACAGGAGCGACTGCGATTGAAGCGCGGCGGTGAAGCGGCCGGGCGCGGGAAGCGGGCGGCGCGTCTGGTCTGCCGCGTAGAGCGTGAAGAAGCGCACCGGCGGAACCTCGCCGGCGATGGCGTAGCGGCACTGCCTGAGCAGCGGGGCACCAGTGTCGTCCTGATCGGCAACGAAGGTTATCCCCTCGGCCTGGCCAAGCGAGAGCTCGCCGAGGCGGGCGGCGCGGGCGCGCGCATAGGGATCGGCCTCGCGGGTGCCGGCCTTGGGAAAGGCCGTCCAGGCCCCGACATTCACCGATCCTATGGTGCGCGTCTGCTCAAGCATCAGCCATGCGCTGCCGGCGCCGCCGCCAAGGGCGATGAGCAGGACGACGGCAACGAGAAAGACGGTCTTCAGCATATGGGCTCTGATATGGCGGGTGCGTTTCGGGATACTCCAGCGGCAACCGCCGGTTCAAGGAGTTTGAGCGTCCGGTCTGCCCTCGTCACAAGGCGGAAAGGGCTTCCGCGTCCGAAGGCATCTTGAGGGGCGGGGCCTCCTCGAATGCCTTCGAGAGTCGTTTCAGATAGGCCGAACTGCGCGCCGAAAGGGCAAGCGGCAGCGCATCTGCCGACGCGGACCCGCCATCCCCGGCCGCGCTGGCGGACACGGTCTCGTCCGTCTCGATGCGCATCGGACCATCGATGCCGGGAAGCGGCTTCAGCTCGACGTTCTGATGCGCATAGGCCATCAGGCGCTGCCAGACCATGGCCGGCAGCGATCCGCCTGTCATGCGGCGGGAGGGGCGGAAATCGTCGTTGCCGAGCCACACCGCGGCGACGTAGTTGCCGGTGTAGCCGACATACCAGGCATCGCGGTAGGACTGGGTCGTGCCCGTCTTGCCGGCGGACCGGGTCATGGGAAGGGCGGCGCGGCGGCCGGTTCCATGCTCCGGCACCTGGATCAGCATCCGGTTCATGGAGGCGGCCGCCTTCTCGGACAGCACGCGATGCGGCGGCGGCATGTCGCGCGCCTTGTCGTAGATCAGGTCGCCCGAATGCGTGAGGAGCTGCGAGATGCCGAAGCGGGCGCCGGCATAGCCGCCATTGGCAAAGACGGAGTAGCCGGTCGCCTGATCCAGCGTGGTCATGCCGGAGGTGCCAAGAACCATTGTCTTGTGCCCGTTGAGCGGCGATTCGACGCCGAACGACTTCACCAGCTCGACGATCGGATCGATGCCGAGGTGATCCCGCGCCAGCCGCACGGGCACGGTGTTGTAGGACTTGATGAGCGCCGTGGTGAGCGTGACGCGGCCGGCATAGCCGCGGCCGTAATTGCGCGGCGACCAGCTGCCCCAGGAGATCGGACCGTCGGAGATGACGGATTCGGGCTCGAAGCCTTTTTCCATCGCCACCGCATAGACATAGGGCTTGAAGGACGAGCCGGTCTGCCGCTCGGCCCTGGTGGCGCGGTTGAACTGGCTGGCACCGTAATCGCGGCCGCCGACGATGGCGCGCACCGCCCCGTCCGTGTCCATCAGCACGATCGCGCCCTCGGAGACGTCGTAATCCTTGCCGTATTGGCGCAGGTGGAATTCCAGAGATTCCTCGGCCGCCCTCTGCAGGCCCGGGTCGAGCGTGGTGCGGGCGACGAGCGAATGGGTGGTGCCGTTCGGCGCGATGCGCTTGACCTCCTCGAAGGCCCAGTCGAGATAATAGTCGGGCGCATCGGCGCCCCCGCGGTCGACGGCGGTTGCCGGGTGCAGGCGGGCGGAAAGGATCTGTCCCTCGGTCATGAAGCCGGCCTGCACCATGTTGGTGAGGACCTCGTTGGCGCGGGCGCGGGCGGCCGGCAGGTTGATGTGCGGCGCATAGCGCGCCGGCGCCTTGAACAGGCCCGCAATCATCGCCGCCTCGGCGAGCGAGAGATCCTTGACCGACTTGTTGAAGTAGAAATCCGCCGCCGCGGCGATGCCGAAGGTGCCGCCACCGAGATAGGAGCGGTCGAGATAATATTGCAGGATGTCCTTTTTCGACAGGTTCATCTCCAGCCAGAGCGACAGGTAGGCTTCCTTGATCTTGCGCTCCAGCGTCCGCTCGTTGCTCAGGAACAGGTTCTTGGCGAGCTGCTGGGTGAGCGTGGAGCCGCCCTGAACGACCGAATTGGCGCGCACATTCTCCGTCAGGGCGCGGGCAAGGCCAAGGAAATCGATGCCGAAATGCTCGAAGAAGCGGCGGTCCTCCGTGGCCAGGATGGCCTTTATGACGTGATCGGGAATCTCGTCGACCGGCACCGAATCGCGCTGGATGATGCCGCGCTGGCCGATTTCGTTGCCATAGCGGTCGAGGAAGGTGACGGCATAGTCGTCCTGCGCACGCCAGTTGCCGGCCGTTTCCTTAAATGCGGGCATGGCGAGGGCGAGCATGACGACCGCGCCGGCGGCGCCGAGCGTGAACGCCTCGCTGAACAATTCGACGATGGCGCGTTTGAGGCCGTAGACCCGGAAGCGGCGGAAGAAAATGGTGATGTTTTCCCACAGTTCGGCGGCCTTGAAGCCCGCCTCGTAGAGTGTGGAATCGATCCAGGCGTCGAGCGCCAGAAACATGGTCGCCCGCGGCGCCTTCACCTGCCGTTTTTCGCGCGGTTTCTTCACCAAAGCACACCCGTCCAGCCCCAGCCGGCCCACCCTGCAAACCATCTCGGACGCGATGCACTCTGCCGACGAACGGGCTCGGTCAGCGGATGGCAGGATACATCCATTATCCTAACGGATTGTTTTGACAGTTTTTCCGGATTTTCCCGCCGTCCGCAAGGGAATTCGCGGGGCTGCGGGGGGCGGTGAGGCGGCCTGGTGAGAATTAGGAAAATATTCCTAATTATATACTTGACGTACCAGAAGGTGAAATGCGATGATTCACGGGCGGGCCGGCAACATGTGAAGGAGGTGTAGGGGCTCCCTACTGATCGATGTACGCGATCTTAGGAGCGTGCTTTCGCACGAGCTTTCTGTTCTCTTTTCGTAGTTCGGGCACGATCAAGGGCCTGCCGGATATGAGGTTGACTACATAGTTGGGGGTATCGTTGAGCGCGGAAAGCTGCGCCGTGCGGATCGTCTCTCCGAGCCCATAGATACCCGATGAGGGACCTCAACTGATTGTAAAACTCTTCGATCTCTTGCGCGATTCTCTCAAGGGTTCCAAGTTCATAAACGAACTGCTTCTTTCGAAATGCATCAGGATCACCGCCTGTGGCCGAAAATGTAAGATAATCGGCCTGAGCGACCCACACTATATGATCGGGAATGGCTACGGACACTCCGAAGCAGCCATGGGCGAGATCGTTCCTTTCCTTTTCGAGAGATGCACGTCGCGCCATGTGTGCTGTGAACAATTCAAAATCTGCATCGTTCAACACGGATTCGGCTGCGGCGCTAAGCGCATCATGTTGTGCTCGGCTACTGCGCAACGACCCGAATACAGCAGCGGCGGCGGGAATGTTCGTTCCCATGAGTTCAGCGAGCAGTTGGGCACACTGTACCTCAAGGTCAGCCCAAGAGGTAACTATCCGACCGATGATTGCCGCTGCGGCAGGGCGATCTTCGAGATAGCCAACTCCAAACGTTACTTTCGCCCGAGGGTATGATTTCCAGAGCGGCTTGCGTGATGCTGCTGAGATTTCGACGCGAAGCGGCCGCGCGCCCATGATGTCTTCTGTTGATTGCACAACCTGAACATCGCTGACAGCGTACAAATCGTCGTGCGCACATCGGAGGCATGGTGCGCTTAGACTTCCGTCGCCAACCATCTGCACTGGCGTTTTGCCTTGAGAATTGTCATCTAAAAGGTAGATGAGTTGGTCGCAGCCCTTGCATGTGACCGCATAGTACCATGACCCTTTCTTGACCGGATCACGCCGGTAAAGGCGATAAAGCATGTCAAAAGCTCCAAAGGATAAAGACCACAAAAAGGGCGACGAGGTATTACGCCGCCTGTTGAAAACCCCTCCCGATCACAGGACCGGGAAGGGAAAGGAGCCTCATGAAAAGCGAAGCCCGAAGGGGCATTCGGGTAAGAGTGGTGATGCTGCTCGCCCGCCTGTTCCGCGTTCCGATTGATGTCCGTCAAACCTTTTTTATGAAGGGCATCAGTTCGAAAATATCGTCGTCCTCGTGATGGCCGATCAACCGTGCGGATTTGAAGTCGGGCATCCCGACAATCACCAAATCCGTATCGACGTAGATTACATCAGCTATTTCTGATGCAATCTTGTCGATGTCAGCCGCCGACGCGAATACGATAAAGGACGAAGCCTCTACCCACCATTTTGTTGAAAGCCTCTGCACCGTGTCGGTGAGATCTTTGTACCTTTGGTTATAGGTGCTGTCGTCCTGAAGTCGGAAACTTAGCCAGTATGTAGCCATGGTAAAAAGTTCCTGTGTGTGGCCACAGGACGGCTTGACGGAATCACCCGTAGGATTAGTTTGGTGGTCGTTCTCATGTGCCTAGCCGTCCTGTGGCTTGGTTGCATCAACGGTGGTGATTCTGGTCAGAGAATCACCACCGGTTCTCATTGGATGGCAGCAGATGAGCGATTCGCAAGGCGGATCGCGGTTTGTTGCACGCTATTCACAGGTCGCGTTTCTTGCGCTTTCGCAGCCAAAGTAATTTGCGTGCCTTCTGCTTAGGCGTTTTTGGCTTCACCAATCCGCCGACAGGTCAGGCGTTTGTCGCGAGCCATACGCAACAGGTCTTCGGCACGTTCTGCGTCACTGATCTTTAGCGCGGTACGGCGATTATAGCGGAAATCGAACTCGGTAAGGTAGCGGTGAAGATGGGCTTCGCCGCAATGCTGATAGACACCAACCATGCCGCGCTTGAACACTGAAAAGACGCTGTCAATCGTATTGGAGTGAACAACGACGCCACCCTCGCGGCGGGCGTATTCCTTTGCGGAATGCTTTACCGTGCCGTGGGCGGCGAATTCCTTGCCGGTGATCGGATAGATGTTGCTTTCGTCTGTGTAGAGCGTCGAATTGCGGTCGGCTGTCGTGACGAGGATTTCGCGGACAGCATCACGAGTAGCATGTTTGACATGGACAGTGCGGGTACGCCCACCACGCTCGACCAGCCCAACAATGGCGTTCTTCATGGGCTTCTTGCGCTTTAAGTAAGGCTGTCCTTTGCGCTGTGGGGACACATAGCCATCTTCGCGACGGCCCCAATAGGTTTCGTCGGCTTCGATTGTCTTGCCTTCGCCACCGAGGGGACCGCCAGTCTCAACGATATCCTCTTTCATGGCTTCGCGGATACGGTGGGCCATGAACCAGGCAGTCTTGTAGGTGACGCCGAGCATGCGGTGAAGCTGGTGCGCGGACATGCCTTTCTTGGAAGCGGCCATCAGATGCGAGGCCAACACCCACTTGTGAAGCCCAATCTTGGAACGCTCGAAGACGGTGCGAACGGTTACGGAAAAGGGCGCGCGGCATTCGTTGCACTTGTAGACGCCGGGGCGCGTGGACTTGCCTTCCAGCTTGGTGATGCGGGCAGGATCGATATTGCCGCAATGCGGACAGATGGGGCCATTCGGCCAGTGAATGCCCTCAAGATGCCCGCGGGCCTTCTCGGCATCGTTGTAAATGGCGTGGGTCAGGTCGAACATTGCGGTAACTCCTTGACTCCCTTATCGCATTTGGCGTTTGGTACGTCACGTATATAATTAGGAAAATATTCTTGACAGCGTTACGGTGGTCTGATAGGGTTCAGGCATCGTCACACAGTTGCGGCTGCAGGGTTGGCGGTGGCGTATTTTCCCTCACTTCACGAAGGTTTCTGGCCCATGGGCGAAACGGTCCCGTCGAGCCTGGCGGCGTTGCGCGCGCTGTTCGAGGGGGCGCCGGCGACGCTGGAATTGCTGGCGCAGGCGACCCGCCGCTCGCCGGCCGCCCTGCGCAAGATCGCCGCCGCTGGGGCCTGGCGTGCGCCCGAAACGGCGGTGAGCGCTGCCGCGATGGAGCGGCGGCTTCTGCTGCTTTCGGATCGGCTCGTCGGCGAGCTGGAGCGGGCGAGCGCGGAAGGCGAGCGGACGGGCATCTACGACAAGGCGCGCATCGACGCGCTCTCCTCGATGCTGCGCATGATCGAGCGGATCGGCGAGACGACGCGCGGCCCCGAACGCGCCAGCGAGGAACAGACGAGAAGCGATGAAGAAATGGCCGCCGCTCTGGAACGCATCGACACCCGCATCCTCGGCCTCGCCAGAGATCTTGCCCGCCAGTTGGCGGCAGAAATGGGCGCAGCGCAACCTGCCGCGGAGCCTGGGGGCGCAGATTGAGCGGGAATGGGTGGCGCTGGCCCGGCTCTCCCAATATCCGCTGCTGCCGCTGTTCGACACCTGGCTGGTTACCGGCGGACGCGGCGCCGGCAAGACGCGGCTCGGCGCCGAATGGGTGAACGCGTTGGTGCGCGGCTTTCCGCCCTTCGCACGCGGCGGGCGCTATGGACGACTGGCGCTGGTGGGCGAAACCCTGGCCGATGTGCGCGAGGTGATGGTGGAGGGACCTTCAGGGATCGTTTCGATCTCACGCCGGCACAGGCCGCGCTTCGAGCCGAGCCGGCGGCGGCTGGTCTGGGACAATGGCGCGGTCGCGCAGATCTTTTCGGCGGAGGACCCCGACAGCCTGCGCGGTCCGCAATTCGACGCGGCCTGGTGCGACGAGGTGGGCAAGTGGCGGCACGTGGAGGCGACCTTTGACATGCTGCAATTCGGCCTGCGGCTGGGGCCTCGGCCGTTGCAGCTTCTGACCACGACGCCGCGGCCGATCCCGCTGATCCGACGGTTGATCGACGACCCGCTGGTGACCGTGACGCGGATGCGCACGGCGGAAAACGAACGCAATCTCGCGCAGGGTTTCCTGAGCATGATGGAACGCCGGTACGCCGGCACGAGGCTCGGACGGCAGGAACTCGACGGCGAGCTGATCGCCGATCGGCCGGACGCGCTGTGGACCCGGGCGATGCTGGAGACGGCGCCGGCAGAGACGATGCCGGGCGCGCTCCGGCGGATCGTCGTGGCGGTGGACCCGCCGGCAGCCTCGCGCAGGACATCGGACGCCTGCGGGCTGGTGGTGGCGGGTGTCGATGCGGAAGGAAACGGGCTGGTGCTCCACGATGGCACGGTGAATGCGGCGAAGCCGCAGGAATGGGCGAGCCGGGCAGTCGCGCTCTACCATCGTTTCGGCGCCGACTGCCTGGTGGCCGAGGTGAACCAGGGCGGCGACATGGTGGCGGCGGTGCTTGCCGCCGTTGACGCCCGCGTGCCGGTGAGGCCGGTGCGGGCGACGCGGGGCAAGTGGCTGCGCGCCGAACCGGTGGCGGCCCTCTACGAGCAGGGGCGTGTGCGCCATCTGGCGCGGTTCCCCGAGCTGGAGGACGAGATGTGCGATTTCGGCCTCGACGGGCTTTCCGGAGGACATTCGCCGGACCGGGTCGACGCGCTGGTCTGGGCGCTGACGGAGCTGATGCTCGGCAAACGGCACGAGCCGCGAATCCGGGATCTGGGCTGACCGACGGACAGCCCGGCAACGAAACTCACGATCGGGAAGACGAGATGGCTTGGAATTGGCCCTGGGCACGGCGTCCGGCAGACGCCCGCATGTCCGTCGAAACGAAGCAGCTACGAGCCGGCGGGTTCGTTGCCCTGCACCGCGAGGCGGAGGCGCGCTGGTCGCGGCGCGATTATGCGGCGCTGGCACGCGAAGGCTTCATGAACAATCCCGTCGCGCACCGCTCGGTGCGGCTGGTGGCGGAGGCGGCGGCCGCCATTCCATGGCTGCTCTATGAAGGGGGCGCCGAGCACGACACGCATGCCGTCCTGACGCTGCTCGAGCGGCCCAACCAGCGGCAGGCGGGCGGCAGCTTCATGGAGATGCTCTACGGGCATCTCCTGATCTCCGGCAATGCCTATGTGCAGATGCTGGAAACGGGAACCGGCACACGCGAGCTGCACCTTCTGCGGCCCGACAGAGTGTCGGTGGTGGCCGATGAGGTGGGCTGGCCGGTGGCGCTCGACTACCGCGAGGGCAAGGCGCGTGAACGCGTTGCGCTGCAAGCCGGGGCGGGACTGCAGGTCGGGCTCTTCCACCCGCTCGACGACCATTACGGCTTCGCCCCCCTCGGCGCGGCGCTGATGGCCCTCGACACGCACAACCAGGCGGCGCGCTGGAACAAGGCACTGCTCGACAATTCGGCCCGGCCCTCCGGCGCCCTGGTCTATGCACCGAAGGAAGGCGGCAACCTCTCCGACGACCAGTTCGACCGGCTGAAGGCCGAGCTGGAGCAGGGCTATGCCGGCGCCGCCCGGGCCGGGCGGCCGCTGCTTCTGGAAGGCGGGCTCGACTGGAAGGCGATGAGCCTGTCGCCGAAGGACATGGACTTCATGGAAGCGAAGAACGGGGCGGCCCGCGACGTGGCACTGGCGCTCGGCGTGCCGCCAATGCTGCTCGGCATCCCCGGCGACAACACCTATGCCAATTACCAGGAGGCGCACCGGGCTTTCTACCGATTGACGGTGTTGCCACTGGTGGGGAGGGTCGCCAAGGAACTCTCGGCCTGGCTGCAGCCCGTGTTCGGCGGAAACCTGAGGCTCTGGTACGACGCCGACGGGATCGAGGGCCTGGTCGCCGAGCGCGACGCGCTGTGGAAGCGCGTCGGTGCGGCGGATTTCCTCAGCGAGGATGAGAAGCGCCAGGCGGTGGGCTATGCGCCGCGGGGCGAGGGGTAGAACCCGATCATGCCTGACTCCGCGATCCTTGCCGCACGCCTCCGCGCTGAGGCGGCTTGGTTCCGTTTCCTGGCTGCCGCCGGACGGTTCGAACGGGCGCTGAAATACAACCCCAATTGGCATTTGCAGCAGCGTGTGCCGGCGGGCAGGACCGATGGCGGGCGGTGGACGGGCGGGGCAGGACTGCCCGTCCTTCCGGTCGGCGGGCGGGGACGGCGCATCGGGCAGTTGCGCCGGCGTTACCCCACGGCATCGCTCGCCGAGATCACGCGGCTGGAGGTCGCGGCAAGCCAAGCGCGCTATCATGCAAACCGTGTGCGGCGGCTCGATCCGAACTGGCGCGGGCCGACAAGTGTAACGGCAACGATCCGGGGCGAAACAGAACATTTGGAGGCCGTCGCGCGCGCGGCGCAGGAACGCTACGAGCACCTGACGCGGGGCGCCATTCCTGATTTCAATCACTTCTGGAGCGCCAATCGGCTGACCAAGGAACTTTACCGACATGGCTACCGGCTGGACAGACCGGCAAAAGGCAATGGCTGGATTTACAAGAACCGAGGGACCGGTGAGGAGGTGCGCATTATGGCGAGGCCGGCGCGAAGTTCTCGCACAGAGCCTGACGCGAAACACTTGTTTCGATACTACTACAGGTATAGATCGGGAAAAGACCAGAAAGAACGCCAACATGTTCCCATCCCGGATGCTGAATGACAGGAGTGTCTGATGACAGCACTTGGCGAGATTGAGCAGAGGATACTGTCTGAGCTCGAAGAAGCGTGGGAGAACAATGTCTGCAGCCTGATGAACACGGTATACGATCCCTCTTCGAGCGCCGATCTGACAGAATTCTGCGATGCCTCCCGCTCCCTGTATGAGAGGGGGCTTGTGAGAGTGACGATGGATATGCCTGGCCGCTCTCTGGAATTGCCCGAGAGCGAGGAGCGCGCATTGCTGCGATCGCTCGAGAGCTGGTTTGGGGCGCTGGATGAGGACGGCCAATGGGGCTATGGCGAAGAGCATTCAGCGGTGGATGCGCCGGTACCGCAATTGCTGGCAACGGAGGAGGGGCATGAATTGGCGTTTCAGTTGCTCGAGAGGCGCGGTTACCAGTGGTGGACACACGGCGACTGAGCGTACAATGCTTGTCGAAGCCGAGGCTTCCACCTATCTACAGCCTATCCGGGAAACAATTGAAGACAGGCCACCGGCCGAAACGGACGCCTCCATGCCGCCCTTGTGGCGGCTTTTTTTGTACCGGGCGTCGATGACAGGACATCCGACATGACGGACATTTCCGAGGCGGGCTGGATATGGCTCGCCAAGGGGATCGGCGCGATCGCGGGATCGGCCGTCTCCATCGCCTATATCCTGCCGAAACACCGGCGCGAGGCGGCGATCCGGTTCGCCGTGGGTGTGGTGTGCGGCATGGTGTTCGGCGGCGCGACGGGGTTGAAACTCGCCGAGCAGCTCGGCTTGACCAACGAGCTCGGCGCGGCCGAAACCATGCTGATGGGCGCCGCGGTGGCCAGCTTGTGCGCCTGGAGCGCGATCGGTCTCGCGCTGCGCTATTTCCACACGCGTCCGGCCAGCCGCCTGCCAGGCGCACCGAAATTCGACTTCCCCGACCAGAAAGGACGCTAGAGCCATGCAGGCGCAGAACGCCCCGGCGCCGGACGAGCGCAAATATGCCGGCCTCGACATCGAGAAGGTCGAGGCGGACGGGACCTTTTCGGGCTATGCCAGCCTGTTCGGCCGGATCGATCTCGGCCGCGACGCGGTGGAACACGGAGCCTTTGCCGCATCGCTCCAAAAGCGTGGGGCGCAGGGAATCCGCATGCTGTTCCAGCACGACCCGAACCTGCCCATCGGCAGCTGGGAAGAGATACGCGAGGACACGCGCGGGCTCTTCGTGCGCGGGCGGCTGGCGCTCGGCGCGGCAAAGGCGCGCGAGGTCTGGCAATTGATGCGCGACCGCGCGCTCGACGGTCTTTCGATCGGCTTCCGCACGGTGCGCGCGAGAACGGAGGCGAAGACCGGGGTACGCCGCATCCTGGAAGCCGACCTTTGGGAAATCTCCGTCGTCACCTTTCCCATGCTGCCGGAGGCGCGTGTGGAGACGGTGAAGGCAGAGGAACGATGCACGCCGCTGCCCACGGCGCGCGAATTCGAGCGTTGGCTGACGCGGGATGCCGGCCTGACGCGGCGCGAGGCCCGGGTGGTGATCGCCAAGGGCTTTGGCGCCTTGATGCGCGAGCGGGACGCCGCGTGGGGCTCCGACGGGCAGCTGGAAGCGGTGATCCGCCAGGCGGCCCGCATGTTCAACGACAGGGATTGAAGAGATGACGGCAATGACGGCAGGGCCTGCGCCGGAGGTGAAATCGGCGCTCGACGGGCGACCTGATGGGCGCTTTCCATGAATTCATGCATTCGTTCGAGGCATTCAAGGAAGCCAACAACGAAAAGCTGCGCCAGATCGAAAAACGCGGCGCGGATCCGGTGACGGAAGAGAAGGTGGAGCGGATCTCCCGCTCGCTGGATGAGCAGAAGCAGGTGATCGACCGGCTGGCGCTGAACAGGTCGCGGCCGGCGCTGGGGCGCGGGGCCGCAGGCTCGCTCGTTTCATTCGAACGCAAGCAGGCCTTCGAGGCCTATATGCGTTCGGGCGACGAGCGCGGCCTGAGGACGCTGGAAGAGAAGGCGATGTCCTACGGCTCCAGCCCCGACGGCGGCTATCTGGTGCCCGAGGAGATGGAAGCGGCGATCGGCGCCCGGCTTGCCGATCTCTCTCCCATCCGTTCCATCGCTTCGGTTCGGCAGGTGTCGAGCGCGATCCTGAAGAAACCCTTCGCCATCAGCGGTCCGGCGGTCGGCTGGGTGGCCGAGACCGCGGCCCGCCCGGAGACGGCAACCGGCACGCTGGATGAGCTGCAGTTCCCGACGGCGGAGCTCTATGCCATGCCGGCGGCGACGGCGGCCCTGCTCGACGACAGCGTGGTCGATCTCGACCAGTGGATCGCCGGCGAGGTGGAAACCGCCTTTGCCGAGCAGGAGGGCGCCGCCTTCGTCGACGGCGACGGGACGAACAAGCCGAAGGGTTTCCTGAGCTACACGCAGGTGGCGGACGGAAGCTGGACCTGGGGCGCGGTCGGCTACAACGTCACGGGCGCCAGCGGCGCCTTGCCGGCGACGGATGCGTCCGACGTGCTGGTCGATCTCGTCTATGCGTTGAAAGCCGGCTACCGGCAGAACGCGACCTGGGTAATGAACCGCAGGACGCAGGCCGCGCTGCGCAAGCTGAAGGACGCCGACGGAAACTACATATGGCAGCCGCCGGCGGCTGCCGGCAGCCGCGCCATGCTGATGGGTTTTCCGCTGGTGGAGGCGGAGGACATGCCCGACATCGGTGCCGATACGACGCCGATCGCCTTCGGGGACTTCCGCCGGTTCTACCTGGTCGTCGATCGCATGGGGGTGCGCGTTCTGCGTGACCCGTATTCGGCAAAGCCCTACGTGCTGTTCTACACGACCAAGCGCGTCGGCGGTGGCATCCAGGACTTCGAGGCGGCGAAGCTTCTGAAGTTCGGCACGGCGTAGCATCGGCCTTGATGTGATTGCGCGACGGCGGCGCCGGCGTTCTGCCGGTGCCGCCTTTTCCTTCCCGAACGACAGGTCTCATCCATGACGCTTTTTCGAACGGTCGACCCCGCGGTCGAGCCGCTGACGCTTGCCGAGGCGAAGGCACATCTGAGGATCGATCACGCGAGCGAGGACGATCTGCTCGGCGGTCTTCTGCGTGCCGCGCGCCAGGAGGTGGAAAAGGCCACCGGCCAGGCGCTCATCGAGCAGGCCTGGCGGCTGGTGCTCGACGACTGGCCGGAAACCGCGACGGTTCTGCTGCGCCGCACGCCCGTGCGCAGCGTCCTGTCGGTGACGGTTTTCGACGCGGACGGAGCAGGATCGGTGCTCGATCCCGCAGATTATCAACTGGATGCGGTGTCGACCCCGGCAAGGCTGCTTCTTGGCAATCGGCCCGGCGTGGGACGGGCGTTGAACGGCATCGAGATCGACTTCACGGCCGGCTACGGCGAGGCCGGGGCGGATGTCCCGGACCTGCTGAAGCGGGCGATCCTGCTGCTCGTTGCCCACTGGTACGAATTTCGCGTGGGCTATGGCGCGGCCGACCAGCCGGTGTCGTTGCCGGAAGGCTACCGTCGGCTGATCAGCACCTTCAGGACAACGAGGCTGTGATGCGCATCGAGTTCATCGATCCGGGCGCCTTGCGCAGCGAAATGCACCTCGAGGCGCCGACCGCGATACCGGACGGAACGGGCGGTCACGGGGAAAGCTGGTCGGAGATCGCCACGCTGTTCGCCCGCATCGAGCCGTTAAGCGCATCCGCCCGGTTCGGCGCCGGGCAGGACCACCAAACCGTGACACACCGCATCACGCTGCGCTTCCGCGACGATATCGAGAGCGGCATGCGCCTGGTGCGGCAGGGGCGGATCTTCTCCATCCTCCACATCCACGATCCCGACGAGACGGGACGCTATTTGCAGTGCCGGGCGCGCGAGGAAGGCCGATGAAGATCACCCTGCAGACAACCCTCGACGGGATGGTGCGCACGCTGCGCCTGATGGCCCATC
This sequence comes from Nitratireductor sp. ZSWI3, assembly GCF_024655565.1. Classification (GTDB taxonomy): domain Bacteria; phylum Pseudomonadota; class Alphaproteobacteria; order Rhizobiales; family Rhizobiaceae; genus Nitratireductor. Next base: position 105,186 of record NZ_JANKOF010000006.1, read on the forward strand.
AGGCGGCGGAAGACGCTGAGCGCCGGCGCATGAGCGATCGCCGCAAGCGGCACACCGCGGACGGGCTCGAAAACGGCAGGAAGGACAGCAGCGATGACCCTCGCCACGCTTGAACTTCAGCGGGCCGTGTTCGCTGCACTTGCCGCCGACACGGCGTTGATCGCGGCACTGGGCGGGCCGAAGATCCACGACCTGACGCCCGTGCGGACGGCCTATCCCTACATCACCTTCGGGCCGGCGAGCATGCATGACTGGAGCACCGACAGCGATGACGGCAGCGAGCACTTTTTCACGCTGAATGTCTGGTCGAACGCGAAAAAGGCCAAGGCCGAAGCGCTGCTGCTGATGGAGCGCGTCGACGAGGTGCTGCACGATGCGGCGCTGGCGCTCGACGGCTTTCGCCTCGTCAATCTGCGGCGGGAGGCTTTCGAGATCCGTTTCGACGAGGATCTCGGCGTGCATCACGGGCTGATGCGCTTCCGTGCCGTGATCGAAACCGACTGAGATCCATAGAGTCCAGGAGACCCTCGATGGTGGCCAAGAAAGGCAAGGACCTGCTCTTGAAGCTCGATGCGAGCGGAGCGGGGAGTTTTACGACGGTGGCGGGGCTGCGCGCCAAGCGCCTCGCCTTCAACAGCGAGACGGTGGATGTCACCGATGCGGATTCGGCGGGCCGCTGGCGTGAGCTGCTGGCCGGCAGCGCCGTGCAGCGTGCGGCGTTGAGCGGCTCGGGCATCTTCAAGGACAGCGCCTCCGATGAGGCGATCCGGGCGGTCTTCTTCGCCGGCGACATCGTCGACTGGCAGGTGGCGATCCCCGATTTCGGCACGATCCAAGGGCCGTTCCAGATCACGGCCCTCGAATATGGCGGCAACCACGATGGCGAGATGACCTTCGAGGTCGCGCTGGAATCGGCCGGCCTCGTCAGCTTCGCGGCGGCACCGTGATGGAGAGCGTGACGGGTGTGAACCGGCGGCGCGGCGAGATCGCCGCGCAGCTCGACGGGCGTCACTACCGCCTCTGCCTGACCCTTGGCGCGCTCGCCGAGCTGGAGGACGCCTTCGCGGCCGAGGACCTGAACCAGCTCGTGCAGCGCTTCGCCAGCGGCCGCCTGTCGGCGCGCGACATGCTGCGCATCATTGCAGCGGGGCTGCGCGGCGGCGGCCACACCGTCAGCGACGAGGAGGTGTGCGCCATGCAGTGCGAGGACGGGGCGGCCGGCTACGCACGCATCGTCGGTGCGCTTCTGGTCGCCACCTTCGGCACGGCCGAGACGGGGGCTGCCCAGTCAAACCCTTGACCGCCGCAGCGGCTGGACCGCGCCCCTTTCCCTGGCAAGAGGTGATGGCGCTGGGGCTCGGCATGCTGCGGCTATCTCCCACGGCGTTCTGGTCGATGACACCGCGTGAACTGGAGAGCGTTCTCAGCGCCGTGCCCGGCCGGGGCGGTGAAGCGCCACGGCGGGACGATCTCGCGGCGCTGATGCACCTGTTCCCGGACCGGTGCCGCGGCAATTCCTGAAAGGAGAATTTTGGTGGTCGAAGACGTTACCTTCGAGATCAGAGCGGACACGAAGCCCTTTGCCGCCGCGCTGGATGAGTTGCAGGATCTTGCCGATGGTTTTGGACGGCAACTGACGAGCGCCCTGCGCGGTGCGGTGGTGAGCGGCAAGTCGCTGGAAGACGTTCTGCGCAACATCGGCCTCAACCTTGCCGGAATGGCGCTGTCGCAGGCGTTGCAGCCGCTGAGCGCACTCGGGTCGTCGCTGTTCTCCGGCATCCTGGGCGGCATCGGCGGCGTGTTGCCCTTCGCCAAGGGCGGTGTGGTGCCGTTCGCGAGCGGCGGCGTCGTTTCGGCGCCGACCTTTTTTCCGACGGGCGGCAAGCTCGGCCTGATGGGTGAGGCGGGCGCCGAGGCGATCCTGCCGCTGCAAAGGGGAACGGACGGGCGGCTGGGCGTGGCGACCAATGCGGGCGGAGCGACGGCCAACATCGTCTTCAACGTCACCACCCCGGACGCGGCCTCGTTCCGCAAGTCGGAAGCGCAGATCACCGGCATGCTGGCGCGCGCCGTGGGGCGCGGATCACGCACACTCTAAAGCGCCGTGCGTCCATTCGGACGCACGAAGGACGCTCTATCTATTTGTTTTTCCGCATTTATGCGGACGTCAGGTGAGGCCACCTGACTGCAAAATGCTCTAGG
>NZ_JANKOF010000007.1 GCF_024655565.1 Nitratireductor sp. ZSWI3
CCACCCCTTACCCCTCCCCTCAAGGGGGAGGGGAATGATCGAGCGCACAGCCTTTCTTCCCTCCCCCTTGAGGGGAGGGGTCCGAAGGACGGGTGGGGGTCGCAGGCGGAGCCTGCAAGAAAGACCATAGGCGATTGCCCTGCCCTCAAGGGGGGAAATTGGCTGGCATCGATGACCGCTTGCAATCATCGACGCCGCATAACGGGCATTAAGATCAATGCAATACAATCTCCCCCCTTGAGGGGGAGATGCCCGGCAGGGCAGAGGGGGGTGCGCGAAGGGGCGCCGGCGTCGAAGCATGGTCACGCCATGGCGTGGCGATGGGCGGCCGAATAGCGCCCGGTCAGGTGATGCTCGAGCTGCCGCTCGATGTCGGTCAGAAGGCTCGAGGCGCCGAAGCGCAGCAGGTCCGGCTCCAGCCAGCGCCGGCCGAGCTCCTCCTTCATCAAGACCAGCCAGTCGAGCGAGGCCTTGGCCGTCGAGATGCCACCGGCCGGCTTGAAGCCGATATGGATGCCCGTGCGCTCGTGATAGGCGCGGATCGCCCGCACCATGGTGAGGCCGACGGGCAGGGTGGCGTTGACGCTCTCCTTGCCGGTCGATGTCTTGATGAAATCGGCGCCGGCCATCATGGCCACCATCGAGGCGAGCATGACGTTGCGCAGCGTCGCCAGATCGCCCGTGCCGAGAATGACCTTCAGATGCGCCGCCCCGCAGGCTTCGCGGAACTGGGCGATCTCGTCATAGAGTTCTTCCCAGTGGCCGCCGAGCACCAGGCCGCGCGGGATCACCACGTCGATCTCGTCGGCACCGTCCTCGACGGAGGCGCGGATTTCGCCGATGCGCGTCGACAGCGGCGCCAGCCCGTGCGGGAAGGCGGTGGAGACAGCCGCCACATGGATGTCGGTGCCGGCCAGCGCCTCGACGGCGGTCGCCACGAAGGGATGGTAGACGCAGACGGCTGCCGGGCGGATGTCGGCCTCGCCGAGGCCGAGGCCGGCGGCGATGTCGGGCCGCAGCGGGTTGCGCGCCTTGGCGCAGAGCCGCAGCACCCGGTCGGGCGTATCGTCGGAGGAAAGCGTCGTCAGATCCATCACCGCGATGGCGCGCAGGAGCCAGGCGGCCTGGTGATCCTTCTTGATCGAGCGGCGCTTGCCGAGCGTGTCGACACGGCGCTCCAGCGCGCTGCGGTTGATGTGCCGCACGGCCTCCAGCCAGGCCGTGTCCAGCGGCATGCCGGGATTGCGCGGCAGGAGGCCGGCGTTCCTACCCGCATTGTCCGCCGCGCGCGGCAGGGGATAAACACTGGCACCGCCGGTCATGGACTGTTCGGACTTTCCACTCATGGTGAACTCACACGACACGATTTCGCCGCATCTTTCATGAGACGGGCGGTCGTGACAAGGCTTATCACACTTGCCTGCGCCGGGGGCACCGGCACAACAGCCTTCCTGCCGCCCTCGTGGTGCGGCGCCTATGCGCGTTCGGCGGGCAGCCTGTCGAGATCGGGCAGGTCGGAGGCGCCGCCGATGCGGGTGACGGCTTCGGCGCCGCAGCGATTGCCGGCTTGCAGGCAGCGCTCAACCGGCAGGCCGGCGAGCCAGGCGTCGATGAAGCCGGCATTGAAGGCGTCGCCGGCGCCGGTCGAATCGACCACCTCGACCGGGCGCGCCTTGACGGAGACCGCGCCTTCGGCGGAGATCGCGACGGATCCCTCGGCGCCGCGCTTGACCACGGTGAGCGGGGCCGGCGGCGGGGCGGAGGCGGTGATGCCGAGCCGGTCGGCCTCCGTCTCGTTGGGTAGGAAGATGTCGACCGAGGCGATCAGCCCGGCAAGGTCGTCGCGCGCCAGCACCGCCTCGTCCCAGGAGCAATCGAGCGACACCGACAGGCCGGCGGCGCGCGCCAGCCGCACCAGCGACGGCTCCTCGACCAGCGTCGCCAGCTCGCCGATGTGCAGATGCGAGAAACGGCCGGAGGCAAGGGCGGCCTCGAAGCCGGCAGGCACGGCCGGACCGGCGCGCTGCGTCAGGAAGGCGCGCTCGTTGCCCGATGCCATGGCCACGGTGATCTGCGGATCGAGCGTGTCGGGCGAGGGCGCGCAGACGGAGAGATCGACGCGGCTCGCCTCGAGATCGGGGATCAGGGCCGCCGCGAAAAGACCGGAGGGCAGGGCCGAGGCGAGCGAGGCGGGACGGCCGAGCGCCGCCACATAGGCGGCGGTGATGAAGGCGCCGCCGCCTGGTTTGACCGACAAGCCGCCGGCGAACACCTCCTCGCCCAGCGTCGGCATCTTCGGCAGGCCGGTGAAGATCAGGTCGCAATAGAGCCGGCCGACCGAGAGCACCCGGCCGGAACGCCCGGAGCGCAGAGCCTGCGTCACGGCAGGGCCTCCCCGCTCGCGGCGTCGAACAGGTGCATCTCGCCCGCATCGGCGGTGAGCTCGACGGTCTGCCCGGGCTGCGGCGGCTCGCGGCCGGACGCCTTGGCGATGACCTCGTGGCCGTTGACGCCGACATAGACGAGCGTATCGGCGCCGAGCGGCTCGACGATGTTGACAGTGCCGGAGAACAGGCCCTTCCTGTCCGTCACGAGCAGATCGTCCGGGCGCAGGCCGAGCACTACTTCCGCCCCCTCGGTGGCGTTGCGTCGCGGCAGTTCGATGCCGAGACCGTCGGCCAGCCTGACGCCGCCGCCGGTCCACGTGCCGGGCAGCATGTTCATCGACGGGGCGCCGATGAACTGCGCGACGAAGGTATTCGCCGGCTTGTGGTAGACCTCGAGCGGCGTGCCGACCTGCTGGATGTAGCCGTCCTTCATGATGACGATCCGGTCGGCCATGGTCATCGCCTCCACCTGGTCGTGGGTGACGAAGATGATGGTGTTGCCGACGCGCTGGTGCAGCTTCTTGATCTCGAGCCGCATCTGCGTGCGCAACTGCGCGTCGAGGTTCGACAAGGGCTCGTCGAACAGGAAGACGGCGGGATCGCGCACCATGGCGCGGCCGATGGCGACGCGCTGGCGCTGGCCGCCGGAAAGCTGGTTGGGCCGGCGTTCCAGAAGGTCACCCATGCCGAGGATGGCGGCCACCTCCTCGATGCGCTTTTCCTTGTCGGCCTTCGGCATCTTTGCGGTCCTGAGGCCGAAGCCGATGTTCTTGCGCACCGACATGTGCGGGTAGATGGCGTAATTCTGGAACACCATGGCGATGTCGCGGTCCTTGGGCTCCAGATCGTTGACGAGACGCTCGCCGATGCGGATCTCGCCGCCCGACACCTCCTCGAGGCCGGCGATCATGCGCAGCGTGGTGGATTTGCCGCAGCCCGACGGGCCGACGAAGACGACGAACTCGCCGTCGGCCACATCGAGGCTGATGCCGTGCAGCACCTCCACCTTGCCGTAGGTCTTGACGAGATTGCGAAGGGAGAGCGTGGCCAAGGGTCTACTCCTGGAGAAGGGCGGCGAAGGCGGCGTCGAGCGTGGCTTCGGCTTTGGCGGCACGGGCAAGCCCGGCGTCCTGTTGTTCCGAAAGGGCGGCAAGCGTTGCGCGATAGGCGGCGAGTGCCTCGTCCATGGCCTGCAGCCCGGGGCCGCCGAACCGTTCGCGCACGGCAACGAAATGGCGGGCGCTGACAGCTTCGGCAAAGGCGGGTTCGCCAAGCGTGCTGTCGCGGCCGGCAAGCGCGCGGAAGGCGGCGGTGAAGGCTGCGAAGCCGGCACCGAGCGGCTCGCCGGCGGCGATCACCGCGCGCGCCGTGGTGGCGGCGATTTCGTGCGCCTGGCGGAAGGACAGGCCCTCGCGCCGCACCAGCGTGTCGGCGAGCTCGGTGACGGTGATGCAGGCGGCGTCGATGTTCTTCGCCACCCGGCCGGCATCGATCGACACGGCGCTGACGAGGGCGGCGAGAAGGTCGAGCACGCGCCCGCCGCTCTCGAAGGTGGCATAGCCCGCCACCTGCACCTCGCCCTCGCTGTCGTTCATGTCGGTGAAGGGCGTGTTGTGCATCGTGTTGACGATGGCGTCGGCGCGGCCTGCGGTCATCGAGGCGAGATGGCGCAGATGCTCGATCGGCACCGGGTTGCGCTTTTGCGGCATGATGGACGAGATCTGCACCAGGCTGCCCGGCACGTGGAGCTGGCCGACCTCGAAGGCCGACCAGAACTGCATATCCTGGATGAGCCGGCCGAGATGCAGGAAGGCGAGCTTGATCGCCGCGTAGAAGCCGGTGACGTAGTCGACCGAGGCGATGCAGCCGTAGGAATTGCGCAACGGGCCGGCAAAGCCGAGCAGATCGGCCATACGCTGCCGGTCGATGGGAAAGCCGCTGGTGGTGATGGCGGCGGCGCCCATCGGGCAATGGTCGATGTTGGCGCGCGCCGCCTGCAGGCGCTCGATGTCCCGCAGAAGCACTTCCACAGCCGCCGCCAGATAATGGCCGAAGGTGGAGGGCTGGGCCGGCTGGCCGTGCGTGTAGGCGACGATCAGCGTGTCGCGCTCGGCCTCGGCCTTGTCGATCAGGGCGGCGGCCAGCGCATGGGCCTTGGCGATGAGCGTGTCGGCATGTCGCTTCAGGGTGAGCTTGAAGACCGTGTGGTCCATGTCGTTGCGCGAGCGGGCCGTGTGCAGCATGCCGGCAAGGTCCGGCCCGAGGCGCTTCTTCAGCTCGGCCTCGACGAGGAAGAAATAATCCTCCACCTCGCCCGTGTAGGTGAGCGCGGCGACGTCGACCGTCTCGTCGATGTCGACGAGGGCGGCGGCGATCTGCCGGCTGTCTTCCTGCTTCAGGATGCCGGTTTCCGTCAGCATGACGAGGTGGGCGCGGTTGATGGCGCGGAAGGCGCCGACATAGTGCGCCTTGACACCCTCGAACAGCGGCGCCAGCACCGTGTCCTTGTAGACGGGATGGGGGAATTTCTCCATCGACCTTACCCTTTCAGCCCGGCCATGACGACGCCGCGAATGATGAAGCGCTGGAAGACCAGGAAGACGACCAGCGTTGGCAGCGTCGAGATGGCGGCGCCGGTCATGATCAGCTCCCAGGCGACGTCCACCTCGTCGCCGAAGCTCGAGAGGCCGACCGGCAGCGTGTACATGTCGGCGGAATTGGTGACGATGAGCGGCCAGATGAAGGCGGTCCAGTTGCCGAGGAAGACGAAGATGGCGAGCGCGGCGAGCGCCGGGCGCACGAGCGGCATTGCCACCTGCCACCAGATCTGGAATTCGTTCAGCCCGTCGATGCGCGCCGCTTCCAGGAAATCGTCGGGCACCGTCTCGAAGAACTGCTTCATCAGGAAGGTGCCGAAGGCCGTCATGATGCCGGGGAACATGATGCCCCAATAGGTGTCGAGCCAGCCGAAGCTCTTGCTCATCAGGTACCACGGGATGACCAGCATCTCGGTCGGGATCATCAGCGTCGACAGGATGGCGATGAAGATCAGGTAGCGGCCCGGAAACCTGAATTTGCACAGCGCATAGCCCACCAGCGCATCGAAGAAGACGGCCGAGATGGTGGTCAGCGTGGCGACGATCAGCGAATTCCAGAACCAGTGATAGAAGCGGCCGTCCTCGAGCACATAGGTGTAGTTCTCGATGGTCGGCTCTTCGGGGATCAGGTTCAGATTGTAGACCTCGAAGGGGAATTTCAGCGACGTCGACAGCATGAAGACGATCGGCATGACCATCAGCACGCCGCCGGAAAACAGCAGCGCCCAGCGGATGAACTGGCCCATATTGCGGCGCGAGGCGCGCGAGGAGCCGGAAAAGAGCGTGTCGCTCGAAGCCTTGATGGCGACGTCCTGGGCAGCCATGTCAGCGGTCCCTCAAGATGCGGAGCTGGATCAGACTGACGATCAGAAGGATGGTGAACAGCACCACGGTCTGCGCCGCCGCATAGCCCATATTGAAGCCGTTGAAGGCCGTGTCGTAGATCAGGAGCACCAGCGGCTTGGTGGAATTGAGCGGGCCGCCGGGGTTGTTGGTGGTCATGTTGTAGACCTGATCGAAGATCCTGAGGAAACCGATCGAGGAGAACACCACCAGGAAGACGATGGTCGGCTTCAGGAGCGGGATGGTGATCTCCCAAAGCACGGTCCAGCTCGACACGCCGTCGATGCGCGCGGCCTCGTAATAGCTCTGCGGGATGGCGCGCAGGCCGGCCATGAAGATGATCACCTGGAAGCCGAGGCCGGCCCAGATGGCGGGCGCCAGCACCGAGGGCAGGGCATTGGTGGTCGAGCTCAGGAACTGGATCTGACTGAAGCCGAAGCTCGCCAGGAAATTGTTGAAGACGCCGATCGGCACCGGCTGGTAGAACCAGCGCCACACCCATGCCATGGCCACGGCGCTGGTCATGAAGGGCAGGAAATAGAGCGCCCGGATGGTGCCGTGCATGAAGCGCACCTTGTCGAGATGGTAAGCGATGACGAAGGAGAGCACGAGGCTGATCGGCGTGCCGAGGATCAGATACATGAAGGTGTTGCGGAACACCTTCCAGAAGACCGGGTCGTTGTAGAGCCGGACATAATTGTCGAAGCCGGCGAAGGAGCGTGCGCCCAGAAGGTTCCACTCCTGGAAGGACAGGACGAAGGCGTTGGCCGTCGGGTAGAAGCGGATGACGACGTAGAACAGCACCGGCAGGGCCAGGAAGGCCCAGGCCCAGACGATCTGCTTCTGCGAAATGGTGAGATTGTGATAGAAGCGCATGGCCCCGTTCCGCTGCCAGACCTCGAGGTGACGGGGCGCCCGGGCGAACCCGGACGCCCGGCGCATCACTTCTTGTAGTATTCGTCGAGGATCTTCTGTTCCTCAGTGGCCGCCTGGGCGACGCTCTCGGCAACCGGCTGGCCCTGCAGCTCGATGCGCTGCATCATGTCGACCATCACCTGGCGCTGCGCGCTCTCATTGGCGAACACCGTGGTCCTGGCGTATTCGAGGCCCTTGATGAAGGGGCCGTAGACCGGATCGTTGACGTTCTTCTCGGTCATCGCCGCGGACGGCTTGGCGGGCAGCTCGCCGACCGTCTCCAGCCAGATCTGCATGGCCTCGTCCGAGGTCAGGTACTCCATGAACTTGACGGCTGCGGCGAGCTTCTCGCCCTCGGCCTTCGAGGTGATGGCGTTGACCCAATAGGAGGCGTAGTTGGACCTGGTGCCGTCCGGACCGGCCGGCAGTTCGGCGACGCCCCATTTCAGGCCGCGCACGCCTTCCAGCGCGCCGATGCGGAAGGAGCCGTCGATGTGCATGCCGGCGCGGCCCGCCTTGAAGGCAGCCTGCGGCTCGTCCATGAAGGCGGCCTTGGTGACGCCGTGCTTGGCCTGCAGGTCGTTGTAGAAGGTGAAGGCCTCGATGCCGGTCTCGTTGTTGTAGTTCACTGTCTTGTAGTCGTCGAGATAGGGTTCGCCGCCATATTGGCGGATCAGCACTTCGCGGATCCAGTGGTGATCCTGCGCGGTCATGCCGGTGGTGAGGCCGACCGCGGTCAGGTTCCCGGCGCCGTCCTTCTGGGTGAGCTTCTGCGCCATCTCGACCAGCTCGTCGAGATCGGTCGGCGGGTGGTCGATGCCTGCGTCGTCGAACATGCGCTGGTTGTAGAAGAGGGCGAGCGACCGCACGGCGGTCGGCAGCGCCCAGTAATTGTCGCCCATGCGCATCGCCTTGACCATGGGGAAGAACTCGGCCTCGATCTTCTCGGGCGGGAAGGCGTCGGCCGGCAGCGGCTGGATCAGCTTGGCTTCCACATAATCGTTCAGCCAGCCGTAGAAGAGCTGCACCACATCCGGACCCTGGCCGGCAGGAATGGCGGCCGCCACCTTGGTGCGATAGCTGTCATAGGGGAAATGGGTCATCTTGACCGTGACGTCGGGATTGGCCTTCTCGAAATTCTCGATCAGCTTCTCCATGGCGGTGATGCGCGCCTCGAAGAAATACTGCCAGTACTCGATCTCCACCGCGGAGGCGGCGGTGACGGAGGCGGCCGTCAGCGCCGCGGTGGCCGCGCCCAGAACGAACGTGCGAAATCTGTTCATCGACTTCATTGCTCTTGCTCCCTGTAAAACCCTCGCGGCGGGCGCGCATCGGCGCACCCCGTGTCTTTCCGCTCGCGGCACCATTCACCCTCTGTCCGGCCGGATCCTTGATGTCCGGTGGAATTTTCCGGGTTTAACTCAATCAAGTTGAATATTCAAGTTACTTGAATTAATAGGCGTGTATGAAGATCACGAGCCCACGCCGCATCGTCGGCTCCAATGCCGAGCGCAGCCGCCTGCACAACCGCCAGGTGGTGCTCGGCCATGTGCGCGAACAGCAGCCGATCGGCCGTGCCGAGATCGCCCGCATCTCAGGCCTTTCGACGCAGGCGGTCAGCAATATCATCGCCGAGTTGGAGGAGGACGGGTTTCTTCTGGAAGCCGGGCGGCAGACCGGCGGGCGCGGCCTGCCGGCATTGCAGTACCGGCTGAACGGCGACGGGGCGGCGGCCCTCGGCATCGAGGTCAGGCCCGACGCCATGTTCGGCGCATTGGTGAACCTCGAGGGCGAGACCCTGTTCACGACGCGTGAGGCGCTGGCCGACAATGCGCCGGTCACGGTTGCGTCCATGGCGCGCAGGATCCGCGCCGCCGCGCTCGAAACTCGGCCGGCCGGGCAGCGGATGCTGGGAGCGGGCGTGGTGATGCCCGGCCCGTTCGGCAATGTCGGCATTTCCGGCGCCGGCCAGTCCGCCCTGCAGGGGTGGGAGGACACCGACGCGGCGGCCCTGTTCGAGGAGGCGCTGGAGATGGGCGTCATTATCGAGAACGACGCGACGGCGGCGGCGGTCGCCGAGCGGGTGCGCGGTGTCGCCGCCGGCTTGCGCACCTTCTGCTTCATCTATTTCGGCGCCGGCCTCGGTCTCGGCATGGTCGCCGACGGCGAGGTGCAGCGTGGCGCCTTCGGCAATGCGGGCGAGGTCGGCCATGTGGTGGTGCGGCCCGGCGGGCGGCAATGCGCCTGCGGCAACAGGGGGTGCCTGGAAACCTATGCGAGCCGCATCGCGGCGCGGGCACGGCTTGCCGAGGCGGGCATCGCCCTGACCAGCACCGACGATATCGACTGTCTCTATCGCGACCGGAACCCGGCGCTGATGGCCTGGCTCGACGAGGCGGCCGAGCCGCTGTCGCAGGCGATCGGCATGATCGAGAACCTGTTCGATCCCGAAACGGTGATCCTCGGCGGCGCGATGCCCGACGCCGTGCTCGATCACCTGATCTCCGGGCTCGCCCTTCCGGGCGGTTCCGTCGCCGTGCGGCCCGATCGCCAGACGCCGCGCATTCTGCGCGGGGCGTGCGGCCGCCTGACCGCCGCTCTCGGCGGGGCCGCCCTCGTCATCCATGACACCATCACCCCGCGCATCGCCGCGAAGACTTGACATCTCCGGGAGGTTTGGAATGCCCGTTTCCGCTCAGGACCGCATTGCCGCGCAGGCGCGCAGCCCACGCATCGTCCGCCTGTGGCGCGCCCTGGCGCCCTTGAAATCGTGCGTGTCCTTCATGAACACGGGCGCCCATCCGGACGATGAGACCTCCGAGATGCTGGCCGTGCTGGCCTTTCGCGACGGCCTGTCGCTGTCCTATGCCTGCTCGACACGCGGCGAGGGCGGGCAGAACGACATCGGCACCGAGGTCGCCCATGATCTCGGCGTCGTCCGCACCGCCGAAATGGAGCGGGCGGCCGATGTCCTCAACCTCAATCTCTACTGGCTGTCGCAGACGCCGGACGATCCGATCTTCGATTTCGGCTTCTCCAAGAGCGGCGCCGAGACGCTCGAGAAATGGGGCCGCGAGCGCACGCTGAAGCGGTTTGTAGAGATCGTCCGCATCGAGCGGCCGGACATCATCTGCCCGACCTTCCTGAACATTCCTGGCCAGCACGGCCATCACCGCGCCATGACGGAGCTGGCGCACGACGTGATGAGCGCCGCCGCCGACCCGACATTCCCGGCCGTCGACCTGCCGGTCTGGCAGGTGAAGAAGCTCTACCTGCCGGCCTGGTCCGGCGCCGGCGATTCCTATGATGACGACCTGCCGCCGCCCAACGCGACGCTGACGGTGAAGGCGTCCGGCGAAGATCCGGTGACGGGCTGGAGCTGGGCGCAGATCGGCGAGCAGTCGCGTGCCTTCCACCGCACCCAGGGCATGGGCCGCTGGGTGCCGTACGGGACCAGGATGGACTGGCCGCTGCATCTGGTGCGCTCGCAGGTGGAGGGCGCGGACCACCGGCTCACCGATGGACTGCCCGCCGACCTGTCGCAACTCGCCGATTTCGTGGGGGCTGGCGAGATCGATCCGGAGCTGAAGGCCGCGCAGGCCGAATGCGACGCGGCGATCGCGGCGTTCCCGAACGCCGACGACATCGCGCGCCATGCGGCGGCTGCGCTGGCGAAGGTGCGCGCGGCGCGCGATGCCTGCCCGGCACATGCGCGCGGCGAGGTTCTGCACCGGCTGGCGGCGAAGGAGCAGCAGCTCTCCCACGTGATGCGCATCGCCTGCGGCGTGGAACTGCATGCCACGCTGGCGAGCGATGTGCTGCGGCCCGGCGAGAGCGCCGCGCTGAGCGTCGGGACGGCGGGGGCGGTGGCCGAGGTCTCGCCGGTTCTGCCGAAGGGCTGGGTCTTTGCCGACGGCGCCGTGAGGGTGCCCAGGGATGCGCAGCCTTCCGATCCCTATCCGGCGCATCACAGCCCAGGCCGGGCGCGGCTGCCGGCGATGCGTGTCGGCGTGACGGTGGACGGCGTGTCGGCCGAGACGCTGCTGCCGCTGGAGACGGCGCCCGTGGTGCTGCCGGCCCGCTCGGCGGCGCTCGCTCCAGACCGGGCGCTCATCAACCTTGCTGCAGAGGGGCGCACCGTCGAGACGCGGATCGCCGATCTCTTCCCGTCGAGCGCAGCACCCGCGCTCGACCTGCCGGAGGGCTGGAGCGTCGAGATCGCGGCCGGGGCAGTGCGCGTGACGGCGCCGAAGGATGTGGCGCCCGGTCTCTACCGGCTGCCCCTGAAGCTCGACGGCGAGGCGGCGATGACGGCGCACCGCATCGCCTATCCGCATATCGGGGTACGGTCGCGCGCCTTTCCGGCCGCGCTCTGCGTGCGCGTGCTCGAAGCGGCGCTGCCGGACGTCCGCATCGGCTATGTGGGCGGCGGCAACGACCATGTCGGCCACTGGCTGCGCGCGCTCGGCCTCGACGTGACGGAGGTTGCCGACGACGCGCTGACAGCCGATGGCCTGAAGGCCTTCGACACGCTGCTGGTGGGCATTTTCGCGGTCCGCACCCGGCCGGCGCTGAGGGCGGCGATGCCGCTTGTCCACGACTGGGTGGAGGCGGGCGGCAATCTCGTCACGCTCTATCACCGACCGCGCGATGCATGGGATCCCGAGACCGTGCCGCCGCGCCGGCTGGAGATCGGCAAGCCCTCGCTGCGCTGGCGGGTGACCGACGAGAATGCCGCGGTGGCGCATCTTATCGCCGATCACCCGCTGCTCACCCTGCCGAACCGCATCTCCGACGACGACTGGGCCGGCTGGCACAAGGAGCGCGGGCTTTATTTCGCCAAGAGCTGGGACGCGGCCTACCAGCCGCTCCTCTCCATGGCGGATCCGGACGAGGCGCCGCACAAGGGGGCGCTTTTGTCGGCGGTCATCGGCAAGGGCAGGCACAGCCACGTGGCGCTGATCCTGCATCATCAGATGGAGAAGCTGGTGCCGGGCGCCTTCCGCCTGATGGCCAATCTGCTGGCAAGGCCGTGAGCGCAGGCGCCTCGCCGAAGGACAATCTTCGCGCCGGCCTCTGGCTGATGGCGGATATGGGCCTGAACATATGGGCCATATCCATCGTCAAGGCGCTGGGGGCGGATTATCCGGCCTGGCAGGTCGTCTTCCTGCGCGCTCTGGCGGGTCTCGCGCTGATCCTGCCCTGGCTCGTCCGCCGCCGCCAGGTGCTCGCCCGCATCGACCGGCTCGGGCTGCATCTTTTCCGCGTGGCGCTGTCGGCGGTGGCGCTGACCGGCGGCTTCTACGCTGTGGCAAACCTGCCGCTTGCCTTCTACATGACGATGAATTTCACCCGGCCGGTGGTGTTGGTGGCGCTATCGGCGCTGATCCTGCGCGAGGCGGTGCCGGGCGCGCGCTGGCTGGCGGCGGGCCTGGGGCTCGTGGGCGCCTTCATCGCCGCCAATCCTAGCAACGTGCCGTGGACGCCGGCGCTGCTGGCGGCCCTTGCCGCCGTCCTCGCCGGCACCGGAGCGATCATCGTCACGCGGCAGCTGAAGGGGACGCCGCCGGTGGTGATGATGCTGTTCTACACGGGAGGACTGGCGCTCATCACCGCCATGCCGGCGCTGTCGGACTGGCACGCTGTGAGCGCGGCGCATTGGCCGTTCCTGCTCGCCGTCGGCGTTTTCTCGCAAGCCGCGCAGTTCTGCTTCCTGCGCGCCCACTGGCTGGGCGATGCGGGCTTCCTGGGGCCGCTCGGCTATGCGAGCCTGATCCTGTCGGGCCTGGTCGGCTACGTCTTCTTCGCCGAGGTGCCGAGCCTGAACACGGTTGCGGGGGCAGCGATCATCGTTGCCGCCACCGCTTTCCTGACCTACCGGACGGCGAAAGTGCGAAACCACGCCGCCTCGGGAGGTTGACGGACGATCAGTCCGGATCGGCGCCTTCTGCGATCGGCTGGTCGGCGATTTTCGGCCGGAGATAACGGCCGATGATGAGCGGCAGGACGAACCCGACGACGGCGAAAGTCCATAGCCCGATGGCGAGCCAGGAGTTGAACAACATCGTCCAGTCGCCGTCATGGATGGTCATGGCGCGGCGCAGGTTCTTTTCCATCTGGTCGCCAAGCAGCACGCCGAGGATGATCGGCACGAGCGGCACGTCGAGCTTGCGCAGCACCCAGCCCAGCACGCCGAAGGCGATCATCACCAGAAGGTCGAAGGTGGAGCCGGAGATGCCGTAGATGCCGACGAAGGAGATCATGGCGACGGCCGGCATCAAATAGCGTGTCGGGATGAGCAGGACGCGCACGAACAGCGACACCATCGGCAGGTTCATGGCGAGCAGCATGAGATTGCCGATGAACAGCGCCGCGATCAGGCCCCAGACCACGTCCGGATTCTGCTGGAACAGCAGCGGGCCGGGCGTGATGTTGAGCGCCAGCAGCATGGCGAGCAGCACCGCGGTGGTGCCGGAGCCCGGCACGCCGAGCGCCAGCATCGGCACCAGCGCGCCGCCGGCCGCCGCGTTGTTGCCGGCTTCGGGGGCGGCGATGCCGCGCGGGTCGCCCTTGCCGAAGGTGCCCTTGCGGTCGGAGAGGCGCTTTTCGAACGTATAGGAGATGAAGGAGCCGAGCGAGGCGCCGGCGCCGGGCAGAACGCCGGCGATGAAACCGAGGATCGTCGAGCGGCCCATGGCCGGCAGCGTCTCGCGCACCATCTTCCACGGCGGGATGACCCGGCCGACCCGCATCGACGCGTCGGCGCCGCTGCCGTTGCCGCGATGCTCGAGGAAGATGAACACCTCGGACAGCGCGAACAGGCCGACGATGGCGACGAGGAAGTCGATGCCGTCGTAAAGATGCACCTCGCCGAAGGCGAAGCGCGGCACGCCGGTCTGGCCGTCGACGCCGATGGTCGCGATCCCGAGGCCGAGCGCGGCGGCGAAGGCGGCCTTCGCCTGGTTGCGGCTGGCGACGCCGCCGAGCGTGGCGAAGGCCAGCACGAAGAGGGCGAAATACTCGGCCGGGCCGAACAGGAGCGCCACCTTGACGAGCTGCGGGGCGAGGAAGACAAGGCCCCAGGTGGCGAAGAAGGCGCCGACGAAGGAGGCAAGGCCCGAGATGGCCAGCGCCTCGCCGGCCTTGCCGGCCCGCGCCATCGGATAGCCGTCGAGCGTCGTCATCAGGGCCGGCTCGTCACCGGGAATGTTGAGCAGGATCGACGAGATGCGTCCGCCATACATGGCGCCGTAATAGACGCTGGTGAGCAGGATCAGGGCCGGCGTCGCCGGCAGGCCGAGGGTGAAGGCGAGCGGGATGAGGATCGCCACGCCGTTGGAGGGGCCGAGGCCGGGCAAGGCGCCGATGATGGTGCCGAGGAAGCAGCCGACCAGCGCCAGGAAAAGGTTCTGCCAGGTGAGCGCGACGGCGAAGCCGTCAGCCAGCGAAGCAAGGGTGTCCATCATGCGCCTCCCGCTCAGAAGCCCCACGGGCCGCGCGCCAGCGACAGCCCGAGGACGAGATGAAAGATGACATAGATGCCGACGGCGATGGCGACGCCGGCGATAACGGCGGACAGGGGATGGGCGCCGAGCCGCCAGCACAGATAAGCGGCGGCAACGCTCGTGCAGGCGATGAAGCCGTATTCCTTGAGGAACAGCGCATAGGCGATCATGACGGCAGTCGCCACGCCGATCTCGAACAGACGCGAAAAGGTGGGCCATTCCGGCTCGGTGTCCGGGCTCAGCACGACGACGCCGCTGGCAACCGCCAGCACGATGCCGATCATGTAGGGAAAGGCCTTGGGGCCGAACGGGTCGGAGATGAAGCTCAGCTCGATCTGCGTCGCCTGCCACAGATAGAAGGCGGCGAGCAGCAGTCCGAAGACGCCGAAAATGCGGTCGCTCATGACGGGCACCGTTTTCCTGTGTTCGCTTGATGCAATTCGGGCCTGTCGGCGACCGACAGGCCCGAATGGCGGTTTGCCGTGCTACTTCACGATGCCGATCTGCTTCGACAGATTGGTGATGGACTCGATGGATTCCTTCACGAAGGCCTGGAATTCCTCGCCCTGAAGATCGAGAGGCGCCAGGCCGTTGGCGGCCATGATGCCCTTCCACTCGTCGGAGGCGTAGACCTTGCCGACGGCGTCGACCCAGTAATCATAGGCTTCGTCCGACATGCCGCCGGGTGCGTAGAAGCCGCGCCAGTTGGCGCCGATCACGTCGATGCCCTGCTCCTTGGCGGTCGGGAAGGAGGCAAAATCGCCTTCCAGGCGCTCGGGGGCGAGCACAGCGATCACCTTGATGTCGCCGGAATCGACGAAACCCTTGGCCTCCGAAGCATCGCCGGTGAAGGCCTGCACCGAACCGGCCAGAAGCTGCGTGACGGCTTCGCCGCCGCCGTCAAAGGCGACGTACTTGACCTGCCGGACATCCTCGACGCCGGCCTTGTTGGCGGCGATCAGCACCTTGAGATGATCCCAGCCGCCGACAGCCGAACCGCCGGCGACGGACACGGAGGACGGATCCTTCTTGATCATGTCCATCAGTTCGGGAAGCGTGTTGACGGCCGAATTCTTGGCCACTGCGATGATGCCGTAGTCGGCGCCGACGGAGCCGATCCAGCGCACCTGGTCCATGGTGTTGCCGGGGAAGGCGCCCTGGGCGAGCCGCGTGGCGGTCGCCGAGGAGGCGGCGACGATCAGGCTGTTGTCGTCGTTGCGCTTGCTGACCACTTCGGCAAAGGCGACGCCGCCGCCGCCGCCGGCCACGTTGGTGACCTGCATGGACCCCGGCACCAGCTTCAGGTCCTGCAGGGTCTTGCCGACCTGGCGGCAGGTGAAGTCCCAGCCGCCGCCGGGCGCCGCCGGCGCGACGCACTCGGTCTTGCCCGGCTCGAAGGCGAAGGCGGAAAGGCTGGACGCAAGGGTGAAAACGGCCGCGAGGCCGATGAGCTTTTTCATGTGAGTTCCTCCACTCGAGCAATCCCGCCCCTTAAAGACGGCCGGACCTGCTCTCCAAAGTTCAGTCTACCGCATTTCCTCCTGGAACGCCCATTCCCTTTGGGCGTACGGCAGCGGCAGCCAAAGACTTGTTCTCTTGGCCGGGTGGAGCCTATAGGGTGAGCCTGTCAAGAAGCTGTCAAAGTGCGGGGAAGATGCATTTTCTGATCGTCGAGGACACGCGCGACGTTGCCGAGGCCATCGAGCGCCGGCTGGAGAAGGCCGGCCATGTCAGCGACCGGGCGGAAACGCTGGAGGATGCCTGGCACTTCGCGGCCATGGCGCGTCACGACCTGATCGTGCTCGACATCAACCTGCCGGATGGTTCCGGCATCGCCTTCCTGAAACGCCTGCGCGCCGAGGGCAACCGCGTGCCGGTGCTGGTGCTGACGGCCCGGCTTGCCGTCAACGACCGGATCGATGCGCTCGATCTCGGCGCCGACGATTACATGATCAAGCCGTTCGATCTCGGCGAGCTCGAGGCACGCATCCGCGCCATCATCCGCCGCAGGAGCGGCGAGGCGGACCGGACGCTGTCGGCCGGCCGGCTGACCTTCGACATGGCCGCCCGCAGCGTCACCATCGACGGGACGCCTTGCGAATTGACGCGCCGCGAGCAGACGCTTCTGGAGATCTTCCTGACCAATCGCGGCCGCGTGCTCGACAAGGAAGACCTGCTGGTGCGGCTGTTCGGCCACGATGGCGAGAAGAATCCCAATGCGGTGGAGCTCTATGTCGGCCGGCTGCGCCGCAAGATCGAAGGCTCGGGCCTCGAGATCAAGACCCTGCGCGGGCTCGGCTACCAGGCGGTGGTGGCCGAGGCGGAGGCCTGATGCAGCGCATCACGGGGGAGCCGGCTCCCGGCCGCAGCCTGTCGGTCACCGCCCGGTTGGCCATCGCCCTGACGCTGGTGCTGACGCTCGCCGTTGCCGCCACCATCTATGCCGCCTACGGCTACGGGCGGCGCGCCGCCAACGAGGCGTTCGACCGGCTGCTGCAGGGCGCAGCGCTGCAGATCGCCGAGCGCGTCTTCGTCGTCGAGGGCGAGATCCGGGTCGACATTCCCGTCTCCGCCTTCGAACTCCTGTCGCTGGCCAAGGATGAGCGTGTGTTCTACCGTGTGGCGCTGCCCGACGGAACCACGCTGACCGGCTACGAGGCCTTCCCGCTGCCGAAGGCGAAGCCCGTTCCCGAAGGCGGCCTGACCTACGAGACGACCTTCGGCGACGAGCGGGTGCGGGCGCTGGCCATGCCGCGCCGGCTCGCCGAGCGTGCGGTGAGCGGCGACATCTATGTGGTCGTCGCCCACACGATGGTGAGCCGCGACCAGCTCGCCCGCAGCGTTGCCGCCCAGGCCGTGACGGTGATCGCCGGCGCGGGGCTGGCGATCCTCATCCTGGCGCTGATCGCCATGCGCTACGCCATGCGTCCGCTGGAGCGCATCCAGACGGCGATCCTGGAGCGCGACCCTCTCGACCTGTCGCCCTTTTCGATGCGCGCGCCGGACGAGGTGTCGGCGCTGGTGGCGGCGATCAACCGCTTCATGGGCCGGCTCGACCGGCGCGTGCGCGCCATGCAGGACTACGTCGCCGATTCGGCGCATCAGATCCGCACCTCGATCACGGCGCTGCGTGCGCACAGCGAGTTGGCGCTGGAGGAGGACGATCCGCAACGGCTGAAGGCGTTGCACAAGCGCATCCGCAGCCGCGCCATCGGCCTCAACCGGCTGACGGATCAGCTTCTGAGCCACGCGCTGGTGACGCACCGGGCCGACACGGCGCCACTGGAGCCGCTCGACCTGCGCCGCATCGCGATCGACGCCGAGCGCGAGTTCGGCCAGCTCTCCGGCCCCGGCAAGGCGCGTGTCAGGCTCGATCTGCCGGAAGAGCCGGTGATGGTCGCCGGCGACGCCTTCAGCCTGCGCGAGGCCGTGAAGAACCTCTTGAACAACGCCGCCGCGCACGGCAAGGCACCGGTCCGGCTTCGCGTGCATGTCGCACCCGGCGGCCGGGCCGCCGTCGACGTGACCGACGCCGGTGCCGGCCTGCCGGCGCGCCACGCCTCGGAGATCGGCCGCCGTTTCGCCATCGATCCGAACAAGCCGGAAAGTGCCGGGCTCGGCCTTGCCATCGTCCGCGAGGTGGCCGAGTTCCACAACGGTCAGATACGGCTGGAGCGCGGGGAAGGCAGCTTCACGATTGGCCTCGACCTGCCCTTGTCCTCGTCGGAAAGCAAAGCGTCATGAACATGTTGCGTAAGATTGTTTGTGCACTGCTGATGGTTTTATGCGCGCGAGGTGCCTTTGCCGAGGATACGGTTTTTCCAGCGCCGGGCGGCCGGGCGGAAACCCTGGTGATCGGCAGCGTCACGGACCTCGTCTTCATCGAGCCGCTGATCCGGGAGTTCCAGCGCACCAACCCGTCGACCGAGGTCGTCTACCGGCAGCTGACCAGCCTCGACCTTTACGCCGCCGCGGCCGAGGCCTGCCAGGCGCACCGCTTCTTCGCCGATGTGGTGATCTCCTCGGCCATTCCCGAACAGGTGCGGCTGGTCAATGACGGCTGCTCGGATCCGTTCCGCTTCGTCATGCCGGCCGGCCTGCCGGACTGGGCCTTCTGGCGCAACGAACTGGTCGGGCTGACCTTCGAGCCGGCAGTGATCGTCTACGATCGGCAGGGGCTGAAGCCCGAAGAGGTGCCGCGCAACCGCTTCGAACTGGTCGACCTGCTGCGCCAGACGGAGCGGTTCCGCGGCCGGATCGGCACCTACGACATCGAGGATTCGGGGGTCGGTTACATCTTCGCCTTCGAAGACGCCGAGCAGGCATCCACCTGGGGCCGCCTTCTGGAAGGCCTCGGCCAGAACCAGGCGCGGCTCTATTGCTGCAGCTCGGACGTCATCGACGGGGTGGCCACCGGCCGGCTGGTGCTGGGCTACAACGTGCTCGGCTCCTATGCGCTGGCGCGGCAGGCGGCGGACCCGCGCATCGGCATCATCTTTCCCTCCGACTACACGCTGGCCCTGTCGCGCGCCGCTCTCGTCTCGCGCCATGCCCGCAACAAGCGGGCCGCCAATGCGCTGCTTGCGCTGTCGTTGTCCGAGACCGGCCAGAAGCTCCTGTCCGGTTCCTCCAAGCTCTATTCGTCGCTCAACGGGCCAGCCATGCTGGAGCAGGCCGGCGACGGCATCGGTCAAGCCGCCGGCCGCGCGGCCTTCCGGCCGATCGCCCTGTCGCCGGCATTGCTCGTCGGGCTCGACCAGGCCAAGCGCAAGGCCTTCCTCGACCAGTGGCGCAAGTCGTTTCAGGCAGGCGACGGCGAATAGGAGCCACCATGGCGATGAACGCGGGTTGACGGACGTCGCGTCGACCCCCACTCCGACCGCTTCGCACCCTTCCTCTTCCCCGGGCAGGGGGAGAGGTGGCTTGCGAAGCAAGTCGGAGTGGGGTGATCGGTGTCGTGGTGATCCGCGTTCGGAGCCCTGCCTTATCCACCATGGCGATTTCACGCGGCGGCAAAATGCTCTAATCATGAAGCGAAGCATGGGAGGATGCTGGAGGACATGGCAACCGGACAGGCAGCGCGACGGCCCCGCGACATGGCGGCGGATCCGGAATTCGGGCCGTGGCTGGCGCAGGCGTCGATCCTGGTCGTCGACGACGAGCCGGGCATGCGCAACTTTCTGGTGCGCACGCTCGGCCCCCGCTGCAAGCGGCTCGACGAGGCCGCCGACACGGAGGAAGCCGCCACCAAGCTCGACAAGCACCATTACGACGTCGTCATCCTCGACAACATCATGCCGGGCAAGAACGGCGTCGACTGGCTGGCCGAGCAGCGCGCCATCGGTTTCTTCTCCAATGCCATCCTGATGACGGCCTACGCCGATCTCGAGACGGCGATCCAGGCGCTGCGCGCCGGTGCGGTCGATTTCGTGCTGAAGCCGTTCCGTTCGAACCAGCTGCTCAACGCGGTGGCC
The DNA here is from genome assembly GCF_024655565.1 of Nitratireductor sp. ZSWI3. GTDB lineage: Bacteria > Pseudomonadota > Alphaproteobacteria > Rhizobiales > Rhizobiaceae > Nitratireductor. The sequence goes on from NZ_JANKOF010000007.1 coordinate 19,722, forward strand.
CGCTGCCTCGATCAGATGCGCCTGCAGCGCGAGAACTACGTGCTGCGCTACGAGCTGAAATCGACCTCCGATCACGTGCTGCTGCGCGACAAGCTGATCGGCCATTCGACGGCGATCAGTGACGTGCGCGAGGCCATCGCCCGCGTCGCGTCGCTGCCCACCTCGGTGCTGCTGACCGGCCGCTCGGGCACGGGCAAGGAGGTGGCGGCGCGGTCGCTGCACTCATTGTCGGACCGCGCCGACAAGCCGTTCGTCCCCGTCAACTGCGCAGCGATCCCGCCGGACATGATCGAGACCGAACTGTTCGGCCATCTGAAGGGCGCCTTCACCGGGGCGGGCTCGGCGCGCGAAGGGCTCTTCATGCATGCCCAGAACGGCACGCTGTTCCTCGACGAGATCGGCGAACTGCCGCTAGCCACGCAAAGCAAGCTCTTGCGGGTGCTGGAGGATCGTCGCGTCCGTCCCGTCGGATCGGAGCGGGAGATTCCCGTCGACCTGCGCTTTGTCTTCGCCACCAACGCCGAACTCGAGAAGCAGGTGGAAGCGGGCCGCTTCCGCGCCGACCTGTTCTTCCGCATCAACGTGATGCAGATCCACCTGCCGCCGCTGACCGAGCGCGGCGACGACGTGCAGGAGCTGGCGGATCTCTTCATGCGCAAGCTGTCGCAGCAGCTCGGCATGCCCGAAGTGCCGATCGGTGCCGGCGTGCGGGCGGCGCTTGCCGCCTATGACTGGCCGGGCAATGTGCGCGAATTGCGCAACCTCGTGGAGCGCTCGCTGATCCTCGGCCGCTTCCCCGATGATTTCGGCGGCGGCGACGCGCTTGCCGGCGGCGCCGCGGGGCAGAGCCTTGCTGATGTGGAGCGCCGGCACATCCTGGCCGTGCTCGCAAAGTTCGGCGGTGATCGTGACGCGGCGGCGCGGCAGCTCGGCGTCTCGCGCAAGACCATCGATCGCAAATGCACGGCCTGGAATGCCTGACGGGCCCGCCCGCCCGGCAGGCAGGGCGCGGGGCCGCTCGGTCCGTTTCCGGCTGCTCGCCATCGCCCTCCTGCCGACGCTGGTCATCCTGCCGCTTCTGCTCGGCGTCGCGGTCTATCGCTGGAACGCGAAATTCGACGCGGCGTTGATCTCCAAGGTCAATGGCGACCTGACCATCGCGCATCAGTACTTCGCCCGCATCCTCGAGAACACCGGCGAGCACCTGACGGCGCTTGGCCAGTCGGCGCGGTTTCGCGACACGATCGAGGGCGGGGCGCAGGACCTGCCGGCGCTGCTCGATGAGCACCGGGAGCGGCTGGGCCTCGACTTTCTCTATGCCGTCTCCAGGGAGGGCCGGATCGTGGCGGCGGCGCCGGTGCCGGCGGGCATGCCGCGCCGGGACTGGCCGGTGATCACCGCCGCCCTGTCGGGCGAGGCCTCCACCGGCGTCGATATCTTTTCGAGCGAGGAGCTCACCGCCGTCGCGCCGGCGCTGGCCGAGCGGGCACGGCTGGGCCTTGTGCCGACGCCGAATGCGGTGCCGACCGACCGGGATGCGGAGACGCGCGGCATGGTGGTTCACTCGGCAAGCCCCGTCAGGCTCGCCGACGGCGGCATCGGGGCTCTGGTCGGCGGCATATTGCTCAATCGCAACCTGGTCTTCATCGACACGATCAACGACCTCGTCTATCGCGAGGCAAGCCTGCCGGAGGGCAGCCAGGGAACGGCGACGCTGTTCCTCGACGATGTGCGCATCAGCACCAATGTGCGCCTGTTCGAAGGGCGAAGGGCGCTCGGCACGCGGGTTTCGGCGGCCGTGCGCTCGGCGGTGCTGGGCGAGGGACGCACCTGGCTCGACAGCGCCTTTGTCGTCAGCGACTGGTACATCTCCGCCTATGAGCCGATCATCGACAGTTTCGGCACGCGGGTCGGCATGCTTTATGTCGGCTTCCTCGAAACGCCGTTCACGCAGGCCAAATACACGACGCTCATCACCATCGCGCTTGCCTTCCTGGCCATCACGGCGCTGAGCGTGCCGCTGTTCCTGCGCTGGGCACGCTCGATCTTCAAGCCGCTCGAGCGCATGGCCGGCACGATCTCCGAGGTCGAGGGGGGCGATCTTGGCGCACGCACGGGAATCACCCGCGTCGACGACGAGATCGGCCGTGTGGCACAGCATCTCGATCTCCTTCTGGGGCAGTTGCAGGAGCGCGACCGGCAATTGCGCGCCTGGAACGAGGAGCTGAATGCCCGGGTCGAGGAGCGCACCCGCGAACTGAAGCTCGCCAACCGGCAGCTCGAGGCGACCACGAAGCAGCTCATCATGTCGGAGAAGCTGGCGGCGATCGGCGAGATCACGGCGGGCGTGGCCCACGAGATCAACAATCCTATCGCGGTGATGCAGGGCAATCTTGAAGTGGTGCGTCAGGTGATGGGCGCGCGCGCCGAGGAGGCGAGGACCGAGTTCCGACTGCTCGACGAGCAGATCCATCGCATCAGCCAGATCGTCACCAAGCTCCTGCAATTCGCCAAGCCGGAGGAATATGCCGGCTTCATCGAGCGTCATGCGCCCGCCGAGGTGGTGTCCGACACCCTGCCGCTGGTGCAGCATCTTCTGAACAAGGCCGGCATCGAGGTCGTGCGCGAGGACCGGGCAAGCCGCCTGGTGCTGATGAACCGCACGGAACTGCAGCAGGTGCTTGTCAACCTGATCGTCAACGCCATCCACGCCATGCCGGATGGCGGGACGCTGACGCTCAGAACCCTCGACAGCGCCATGCACGGCAAGGCCGGCGTGACCATCGAGGTGGCCGACACGGGCGTCGGCATGAGCGCGGAGCTCCTGCGCAAGGTGTTCGACCCGTTCTTCACCACCAAGCGGCGCGCCGGCACGGGCCTTGGCCTGTCGATCAGCCAGACGCTGGTGAGCCGCCAGGCCGGCAAGATCACGGTCGCCAGCGAGCTGGGGCGCGGCACGGTTTTCTCCATCTGGCTGCCCGAGGCCGACTGAGCCGGGACAATCTGTCCGGCCACCACGGACAAAATGTCCGCCGGTGCGCTCTCCTGCGCGATAACCGATTGAAATCCTTAGGACTCCCATCTGGCACGCGCGTTGCTTCGAGGCAGAAGCAAGCAAGAGGAGGAAACACCGGGCGGAGAGGGCGCCCGGAACACGCCATTCGCGCAACCAGCTGGACGGCCGCCATGGGGTATGGCGGTAGGAGGAGGAATTCATGTCCGCAGCAAGTGAAACTTTAACCGATGTCCCTGTCGGGGGACTGCTCGACAGGGAACGGATCATCGCCCAGCCGGGCTTCAACCGCTGGCTGGTGCCGCCGGCGGCACTCGCCATCCATCTGTGCATCGGCATGGCCTACGGCTTCAGCGTCTTCTGGCTGCCGCTGACCCAGGCGGTGGGCGTCACCGAGCGCGTCGCCTGCGCCGATCTGACGCTGCTCTCGGCACTGTTCACCATGAGCTGCGACTGGCGCGTGTCGGACCTTGGCTGGATCTACACGCTGTTCTTCGTGCTTCTCGGCTGCTCAGCCGCGATTTGGGGCGGCTGGCTGGAGCGCGCCGGCCCGCGCAAGGCGGGCGTCGTCGCCGCCTTCTGCTGGTGCGGCGGCATCGCCATCGCAGCGCTCGGCGTCATGCTCCATCAGTTATGGATGATGTGGCTCGGGGCGGGCGTCATCGGCGGCATCGGCCTCGGTCTCGGCTACATCTCGCCCGTCTCGACCCTGATCAAATGGTTCCCGGACCGGCGCGGCATGGCGACCGGCATGGCGATCATGGGGTTCGGCGGCGGCGCAATGATCGGCGCGCCGCTCGCCGACATGCTGATGAATGCCTTCAAGTCGCCCGATTCGGTCGGCGTCTGGCAGACCTTCCTGGTGATGGCGGCGATCTATTTCGTGTTCATGATGGGCGGCGCTTTCGGCTACCGCATCCCGCCGGCAGGCTGGCGGCCCGATGGCTGGACGCCGCCGGCCAAGAGCGCCAAGTCGATGATCACCGCGCGCCACGTGCATCTGCGCGACGCTCACAAGACCAAGCAGTTCTGGCTGATCTGGGCGGTGCTGACGTTGAACGTGTCGGCGGGCATCGGCGTCATAGGCATGGCTTCGCCGATGCTGCAGGAAATCTTCGGCGGTCGCCTCATCGGTTCGCCCGAACTCACCTTCGGCGCGCTCGACGCTTCGCAGAAGACGGCGATCGCAGCGATCGCCGCCGGCTTTGCCGGCCTGCTTTCGCTGTTCAACATCGGCGGCCGCTTCTTCTGGGCCTCGCTGTCGGACAAGATCGGCCGCAAGAACACCTACTACGCCTTCTTCCTGATCGGCATCGTGCTCTACGCGCTGGCGCCGACGGCCGCGCATATGGGCAGCCAGGTGGCGTTCGTGCTGATGTTCTGCGTCATCCTGTCGATGTATGGTGGCGGCTTCGCGACCATTCCGGCTTATCTCGCCGACATCTTCGGCACGCAGTTCGTCGGCGCCATCCACGGCCGGCTCCTGACGGCCTGGGCGACGGCGGGCATCATCGGCCCGGTGGTGGTGAACTACATCCGCGAGGCGCAGATCAACGCCGGCATCCCGCGCGAGCAGGTCTACGACTTCACCATGTACATCCTGGCCGGCATGCTTCTGCTCGGCCTGGTCTGCAACATGCTGGTCAAGCCGCTCGCCGACAAATGGTACATGTCGGACGAGGAGGTGGCGTCCCTGCAGGCGAAGACGGCGGCTGCCGATTCCGGCCCGACCGGCTCGTTCGGCATCGGCAGGGGCGGCTTCGACGCCAAGGCGCTCGCCGCCTGGGCGGTGGTCGGCATCCCGATCCTGTGGGGCGTGTGGATCACGCTGCAGAAGACCGCGGCCCTGTTCTGAATTTCGGAACGGGTTGATGCAGTGCTGCCCTCCGGTGGGAGCCCCGCCGGAGGGCTTTTTCGTCAGTCGCCCGCGTCCCGCACATAGGCGGCGATGTCGGCGTGGGTGGCGAACCAGACGCCGTCATGCGCCCGGATATGGGCGATCAGCTCCTCGAGGATGAAGATGCGCGAGCGGTAGCCGCTGACATGCGGATGCATGGTGAGCAGGAACAGCCCGCCTTCCGCATAGGCGCGGTCGAATTCGCGCTTGAAGATGTCGAGCACGTCGGTCGGCGGCGTGTAGGGGCGCAGCGCCTGGAAGCGGTTCATGTTGAAATAGACCGCATCGTCGCGGATCCATTCCACCGGCAGTTCGACGATGCCGGTCGGCTCGCCTTCCTCGACGATCTCGTAGGGATCGTCGTCAGCCATCAGCGAGCTGTCATAGAGGAGGCCGAGCTCGCGCTCGATCTGCAGCGTCACGTCGGAGAAATCCCAGGAGGGCGTGCGCATGCCGACGGGACGGATGCCGGTGACCTTCTCCAGCGTTTCGGCGGCGCGCAGATGAAGCTCGCGCTCCTTGTCCGCCGGCACCTTGGTGTTGAGCTCGTGGATCCAGCCGTGCAGGGCCACCTCGTGCCCCTCGGCCACCACGCGGCGCTGCTCGTCGGGATAAAGCAGGGCACAGACCGCCGGCACGAAGAAGCTCGCCCGGACATCGTTCCTTGACAGGACGTCGAGGATGCGCGGCACGCCGACGCGGTTGCCGTACTGGCCCTGCGACATGCGGCCGATGGATTGCCCGCCGTCGCGCAACTCGTTGGTCTCATGGTCGCTGTCGAAGGAGAGGGCGACGGCGCAGCGCGCACCATCCTTCCAGCGGGCCGGCTTCAGCGACCGGCCGGCGCGCACCTTGTTGACCTTCGAGCGCCAGACGTCCTCGCTCCACTCCCAGGGTTCCATGTCGTTCTCCGCTTGCATGATGAGGGAATTCAGCCGGCCGCGGCCTGCAGCGCCGGGACGAGATGGCAGGCGGCGCGGCGACCGGGCGCCGTGACGACGAGCGGCGGCCGCTCGCCGAGGCAGCGTCCGATCACGGCCGGACAGCGCGCGTGGAAGTGGCAGCCGGCAGGCGGGTCCTGCGGCGAGGGGAGCTCGCCCTTGATCGGCCTGAACACCGCCTTCACGTCGTCGTCGATCTCCAGCTTCGGCACACTGTCGAGCAGCGCCCTGGTATAGGGGTGCTGCGGCCGGTCGTAGACCTCGGCCGTCGCGCCCTCCTCGACGATGCGCCCGAGATACATGATCGCGACACGATCGCAAAGGTGACGCACCACCGAGAGGTCGTGCGATATGAACAGAAGCGTAAGGTTCAACTCCTTCCGCAACCTCATGAGAAGATTGATGATCTGCGCCTGGATCGAAACGTCGAGCGAGGCCACCGGCTCATCGCAGACGATCAGGTCCGGCTGCATGGCGAGGGCCCGCGCGATGGCGATGCGCTGCCGCTGGCCGCCCGAGAACTGATGCGGATAGCGGGTCGCGAAGTCGGGATCGAGCCCGACCGCCTCCAGCCAGCGGCGCGTGTAGGCGCTGGCTTCGGCACGAGTCGTCAGCCTGTGGGCGACCGGTCCCTCCGAGACGGTGTCGACGATGCGCATGCGCGGATCGAGCGAGGCGAAGGGGTCCTGGAAGACCATCTGCACGCGCGTGGTGACCTTGCGGGGCCGGCTGCCGCCCGACATGACCGGCGCGCCGTCGAGCCGGATGGTGCCTTCCGTCGGCACGTGAATGCCGGCGATCATGCGGCCGAGCGTCGACTTGCCGCAACCGGATTCGCCGACCAGGCCCAGCACTTCGCCGCGTCCGATCGCAAGGCTCACGCCATCGACGGCGTGGACGGAGCGCGGCGGTTTCTGGGCGCCGAGCCAGGTCGCGACGCGGTCGCCGAAGGTGACGCCGGGCGAGAAGCGCTTGGCGGCGTTCTCGACGGTGAGAAAGGCGCTCATGCCGCACTCCTTTGCGTCTCGGGATGGTGGCAGCGCCAGGTGCGCTCCGCCGCGGCGCTTTCGACGGGCATGACCTGGCACTTCGTGTCGGCGCGCGGGCAGCGGGGAGCGAAGGCGCAGCCGTTTGGCAGGTTGGTGAGCGACGGCGTGGTGCCGGGAATCTGGCGCAGCTCCTCGCCGGGCACGGTGCGCGAGGGAAGCGACTCGAGCAGCCCTTGCGTGTAGGGATGGCGCGGCGAGCGCAGCACGGCGCCGACCGGGCCGGCCTCGACGATCCTGCCGGCATACATGACGTCGATGCGGTCGGCGATCGAGGAGACGGTGGCCAGATCATGGCTGATCCAGATCATCGCCATGCCGATCTCGTCCACCAGCGCCTTCATCTCGGCGAGGATCTGCGCCTGGATGGAGACGTCGAGGGCGGTGGTCGGCTCGTCGGCGATGATGATCTTCGGCCGGTGCAGGAGCGCGATGGCGATCGCCACGCGCTGGCGCATGCCGCCGGAGAACTGGTGCGGATAGGCGTCGAGCCGGCTTTCGGGCGCGGGAATGCCGACGCGGGCGAGCACCTCCACCGAGCGGGCGCGGGCGGCCGCCTTCGAGACGCGCTCATGGGCCTCGATGGCAAGGCGCATCTGCGTGGCGATGCTGAGCACCGGGTTGAGCGTCATCATCGGGTCCTGGAAAACCATGGCGATCTCTTTGCCGCGGATGCGGCGCAGCGCGGCGGTCGAAAGGCCGACGAGGTCGCGGCCCCCGTAGTGCACCGAGCCCTCGACGATGCGGCCCGGCGCGTCGACGAGGCCGATCAGGGAGAAGCCGGTGACGCTCTTGCCGGAACCGGATTCGCCGACCAGGCCGAGCACCTCGCCGCGGCCGAGCGTGAAGGAGACGCCGTCGACGGCCCTGGCGATCCCGGCGGCGGTGGGAAAGTGGGTTTTCAGGCCGGAGACTTCGAGCAGCGGCTGGGTCATCGCTTCAGCCTCGGATTGAGTTGGTCGCGCACCTGGTCGCCGACCAGGTTGATCGACACGATGAGGACGATGAGGGCGAGGCCCGGGTAGATGGAGATCCAGTAGCGGCCCGACAGGAGATATTGAAAGCCGTTGGCGATCAGCATGCCGAGCGAAGGCTCGGTGGGCGGCAGACCGACGCCGAGGAAGGAGAGGGTGGCCTCCAGCGCGATGGCGCTCGCCACCTGCACGGTGGCCACGACGATGAGCGGCGGCAACGTGTTGGGCAGGATGTGGCGCAGGACCACGCGCCGCGCGCTGAGCGGCGTCGACAGGGCCGCCTCGACATAGTCCTTGTGCCGCTCGGCGGAGGCCGCGCCGTGCGCCGTGCGGGCGAAATAGGCGTATTGGGCAAAGACCAGCGCCATGACGAGCTGCCAGGCGCCCTGGCCGAGCAGGGCGGCGATGACGAAGGCGAGCAGGATCGCCGGGAAGGAGAGCTGCAGGTCGACGATGCGCATGATGAGCGCCTCGAAGCGGCCGCCGAGATAGGCCGCCGACGTGCCGACCACGGCGCCGATGGAAAAGGCGATGGTGCCGGCCAGCAGGCCCATCTCCAGCGAGATGCGCAGCCCGTAGAGGATGGCCGACAGGAGATCGCGGCCCTGCGAATCCGTGCCCAGCAGATGCAGCGTGCCGGTGGTGCCCACATAGCCCGGCGGGCGGCGTGCGTCGCGCAGGACGAGATTGGCGAGGTCGTAGGGATCCTGCGGGGCGACGAGCGGTGCGAAGATCGCCAGAAGGGCGATCAGAAGCACGACCACCGCCGCGACGGTGGCCGTCCTGTTGCCCGCGAATTCGCGGAGGAAACGCCCGAGGAAGCCGTCTTTCGCGATCATGCGCGCGCCCTCCTCAGCCGCGGATCGAGCAACGCATAGGCGAGGTCGACGAAGAAGTTGATCATGACGAAGAGCAGGGCGACGAGCATCAGATAGGCGACCATCACCGGCCGGTCCAGCGAGGTGATGCTGTCGATGATGAGCTTGCCGAGGCCGGGCCAGGAGAAGATCGTCTCGGTGACGACGGCGAAGGCGAGCGTCGAACCGAGCTCGAGGCCGAAGATCGTCACCAGCGGGATGGCGATCAGGCGCAGCACGTGGCGCACCAGCACGGTGCCCTCGGACAGGCCGGCGGCGCGGGCGAACCTGATCGTGTCGGTCAGCATGATCTCGCGCGTGCCGGCGCGCGCCAGGCGGATCATCATGGCCAGCTTGAAGAGGGCAAGGTTGATGGCCGGCAGCAGCATGTGCCTGAGCCCGTCGATGGTGAGGAAGCTCCATTCGATGCCGAACAGCGAGGCCGTCGTGCCGCGCCCGCCGGCCGGCAGCCAGCCGAGCTGCACGGCGAAGGTCATGATCAGCACGAGGCCGATCCAGAAGCTCGGAACGGAAAAGCCGAGGATCGACAGGCCCATGATGATCTTGGCGGCCGGCGCGTCGTGCCGGTAGCCGGCATACATGCCGAGCGGGATGCCGAGGAGGCTGGCGCCGACGACGGCGAAGAGGACGAGCTCGAGCGTCGCCGGCAGGCGCGACAGGATGAGCTGGGTGACCGGCATGTTGTAGACGAAGGATTCTCCGAAATCGCCCTGCAGCATGCGGCCGAAGAAGGTGAAATATTGCCGCCAGAGCGGCTGGTCGAGCCCGTATTGGGCGATCACCTGGGCGCGGATGTCCTGCGTCGCGTCCGGCGAGATCAGCACATCGATCGGATTGCCGACCGCAAAGACGCCGCAGAAGACCAGCACCGACATGGCAAGGATGACGATCATCGCCTGCCACAAGCGCTGAATGACGAAGCCAAGCATTTTTGTTCTTTTTGCCCCCTCTGTTTGGTGCCCGGTCAGTCCCAGCCGGTCTCGAGCAACGCCCGGGTTTCAGTGACGGCGACCTCCCAGATCGCCATCATGTCCTCGTCCGGGCGCTGGTAAAGCCCATGATAGTTGCCGTCGCCGAGCAGCGCCCGCTTGCGGCCGGCATCGAGGCGGGCGAGCCTGGCGTAATCGATCTGCGGCTTGCGCTCCTCGGGCATGGCGACGCCGGCGAGCCGGGTCCAGGGAAAGTTCTCCATCCATGAGGCATGCGAGGCGGCCGGATCGATTTCCTGCACCTTGGCCCAGACCCCGGGCGCCCGCCACCAGTCGTGGAACTTGACCATCGTGTCGCGGTGCGCGTTCAGCCATTCGGAGACGAGCGCCGTGACCGGCGTGTTGCCGCCATGGCCGTTGACGATGAGGATGCGGCGGAAGCCCGAGCGGTGCAGGCTGTCGAGCACGTCGCCGACGAGCGCCGCATAGGTCGAGAGCCTCAAGGACACCGTGCCCGGAAAATCGGCGAAGCTGGAAGCGAGCCCATAGGGCACGACGGGAAACACCGGCACGCCCGACGGCTCGGCGGCATCAACCGAGACGCGCTCCGCCAGGATCATGTCGACGGCCAGGCTCAGATAGGCGTGCTGCTCGACGCTGCCGAGGGGCAGGATGCAGCGGTCGTCCTGCGCGGCCCGTTCCTCGACCTGCATCCAGTTCATATCGGCAATCCGCATCATTCACCTGTCAGTCGTTTCAAGATGCCGCGGCACGGCGGCATAAAATTGCTGATTAGTCCCGTATGGAACAATAAAAAGATATTGACGGTGACAATTCGTTGCGTCAAGTTCCATATGGAACAAAACTGCGAAAGGAAATTTCGTGGGCAAAATCTGGGGGACAGGCGCGGCCGCGCATGGATACGCGGACCCCGCCATGGGCGGCGGGCTGACGGATGATGCGGCACGCGTCGTGGACGATCTCGTCGGCGTCAAGCTGTGGGGGAATCCGTGCTGGTTTTCGTTCCGGCTGAACTACCTGGCCCTCAACTTCAACATCCCTGTCTATAGCTGGATCGAGAAGCGCCACGGGCTGCCGCGGCCCGAATTCGTCGTGCTCTACTCGATCGGATTGAAGGACGGCATCGCCGCGCGCGACATCTGCTCGTCGTCGGGGTTTCCCCGCAACACGATCAGCCGGGCCGTCCAGAAGCTTTTGGACAAGGGCATCATCCTGCGTGAGGTCGCGCCAGACGACCAGCGCAGCTTCGTCCTTCGCCTGACGGAGAAGGGCAGGGAAATCTTCGATGAAACCCTGAAGCCGATGGTGGATCGCGAGAACGTGCTTCTGGCGAAGCTCACCCAGGCCGAACGCCTGATGCTCTCCGAGCTCCTGGCGAAGATGGTGGTGGATTCGAAGAACTGGCCAAACAGCATCGATCCAGAGGAGTAACACGATGACGTTCAAGACGCAGTTCCGCATGGCGGCCCTTGCCGCCGCTCTCATGGCCGGCGTGTCCAGCCATGCGCTCGCCGACGACCTGACCATCGGCGTGCGCGCCGGTCCCTTGTCCATCGATCCTCATTTTACCGCTGCCGGCACGCATGCCGAGGCGATGAAGCACATCTACGACACGCTCGTGAAATCGGGCAACGATCTGGAGCTGGAGCCGGGGCTGGCCGAGAGCTGGACGGCGATCGACGACACGACCTGGGAATTCAAGCTGCGCCAGGGCGTCAAGTTTCACGACGGATCGGATTTCACCGCCGAGGACGTCAAGTTCTCCATCGAGCGCATCCCCAATGTGGCGGGCCCGAATCCGACCACCATCTATGTGCGCCGCGTGCAGTCCGTCGAGATCGTCGATCCCCACACGATCCGCGTGAAGACGGACGGCCCGGCACCGACGCTGCCCAACGACTTCATCCGCCTGTTCGTCGTCTCGCACACCGCCGCCAAGGATTTCTCCACCCAGGAGACGGCGAATGAGGGCTTCAACTCGGGCAAGGCCGCCATCGGCACCGGCCCTTACAAATTCGTCTCCTGGACGCCGAAGGAAGAGCTGGTGCTCGAAAAATTCGACGGCTACTGGGGCGGCGCCGAGCCGTGGGACAAGGTGACCCGCAAGGAGATCCCCAACGACGCGGCGCGCGTCGCCCAGCTCAAGGCCGGCCAGGTGGACATCATCGCCCGCGTGCCTGCCGCCGACGTGCCGGTGCTGGAACGCGACGGCGCGCTGACGGTCACCCGCGAGAACAGCGTCTATCTGTTCAACGTCGAGTTCGACTTCCGCGACGACAGCCCGCAGATCACCGCCAAGGACGGCGGCAAGCTCGACAAGAACCCTTTCCAGGACCCGCGCGTGCGTGAGGCGATTGATCTGGCCATCGACCGCGAGACGATCACCGAGATCGCCATGGAGACGATGGGCACGGCCCAGAGCCAGCTCGTGACGCCGAACATCTTCGGCTACAACGAGGCGATCGAGGTGTCGGGCTACGATCTCGACAGGGCCAAGGCGCTGATGGCGGAGGCCGGTTATGCGGACGGCTTTTCCGTGACCTTCTCCTTCACCAACGACCGCCTGCCGGGCGACAAAGACGTCGGCACGACGATCGCCCAGATGCTGGCGGGCATCAACATCAAGGCCGGGGCCAACGCGGCGCCGGGCGCGGTGTTCTTCCCGGCCAAGACGCGCGGCGAGTATTCGCTGACCATGTCCGGCTGGGGCACGCTCACAGGCGAGGCCAACTACACGCTTTCCTCGCTCGTGCACACCAACGATCCCGAAACCAAGATGGGCGCCTTCAACGTGCGCGGCTACTCCAACGCGCAGATGGACAAGCTGATCGAGGATGCGGCGACCGAGATGGACGAGGGCAAGCGGCGCGCGCTTCTGCAGGAGGCCAACGGCCTTGTCGCGACCGACCGGCCGAACCTGCCCATCGCGTCCATCGTCACCGCCTGGGCGATGAAGAAGGACCTCGCCATCGTGCCGCGTTCGGACGAGGATACGCTGGCCATGAACATCCGGCCGGCCCAATAACCGTCGGTCCGACGGCCTTTCCGCCCGCTGGCTCCCCGGCGGGCGGATAGACTAGTGGTGCGATCCCAACAGATGGTACCCATCTGTTGGGAAAAATCGCCCCACCAGATCAATAGCTTGTGGGCTGACTTGTCGAAACAGATGGGGACCATCTGTTTCGGTCAGACCACTAGGAGCCGCTCGGCCGGTCAGGCCAGACCCGACATCGGCCAGAGCGGATTGCTCCGGCCCGGCCGCCGCCATACACAGGGGCGGCCGGGTGCTTTTTTCGAAAGGACCGACGATGAATCCTGTTGCACTGGCGATCCATGGCGGCTGCGGCGTGATGGCCAAGCTCGACCTCAGCGAAGAAGAGTGGCAGGCCGCGCGCGCCGATCTGGCGGCATCGCTGCGCGCCGGGTGGGCGGTGCTCGCCAGGGGCGGCTCGGCGCTCGACGCTGTCGAGGCGGCCGTCGTCGTGATGGAGGATTCGCCGCATTTCAACGCCGGCTACGGCGCCGCCCTCAACGAGAATGCCGAACATGAACTCGATGCTTCGATCATGGACGGCTCGAACCTCGATGCCGGCGCCATCTGCGCGGCGAGCCGCATCAAAAATCCCGTCAGGGCGGCGCGCGCAGTGATGGAGAAGAGCGGCGCGGTGCTCCTGACCGGGCCTGCCGCCGACCGCTTTGCGGAACGTTGCGGCCTCGACATCGTCGCGCCCGGCTATTTCACCACCGAGCGGCGCCAGAAAGCGCTCGCCGCCATGAAGGCGCACGCCCGGGCCGGCACCTTCAAGGCGGCCTCCGAAGCCGAGAAGCATGGCACGGTGGGCGCGGTGGCGCTCGACCGGGCAGGGCATCTGGCCGCCGCCACGTCGACCGGCGGCTACAACAACAAGCCCGAGGGCCGGGTGGGGGATTCGCCGATCATCGGCGCCGGCACTTACGCGCGTGACGGCGTCTGCGCCGTCTCGGGCACGGGGCAGGGCGAGTTCTTCATCCGCCACGTGGTCGGACACGAGATCGCCAGCCGCATCACCTATCTGGGCGAAACACTGGAGGCGGCCGCGCACCGGGTCATCCGCGAGGACCTGAAGTCCTACGGCATCGGCGCCGGTGCTGTGGCGGTGGACGGCCGGGGCGATGTCAGCGCGCCCTACAACACGGACGGCATGTTCCGGGGCTGGGTGACGCGTGAGGGCAGGCTGCACGTGGCAAGCCACAGCGAGGTGTTTTTCGTCGAGACGCTGGCGGGTGGCCGCCCATGAACGAGCCGATCCTGATCTGGGGCGCCGGCGCCATCGGCGGTGCGCTCGGTGCCTTTTGGGCGCGCGCCGGCCATCCGGTTGTGATGGTTGACGTGGTCGCCGACCATGTCGAGGCGATCCGCAGCGTGGGGCTGGCGATCGAGGGACCGGTGGCGGCGTTCCGCCAGAAGGCCGACGCCGTGACGCCGGCCGAACTCACCGGAACGTTCGGCCGCGCGGTGCTCGCCGTCAAGGCGCAGCACACGGCCGAGGCCTGCCGCATGCTGCTGCCGCATCTTGCCGCGGATGGTTTCGTCCTGTCGGCGCAGAACGGGCTCAACGAGCTGGTGATCTCATCCATCGTCGGACCCGAGCGCACCATCGGCGCCTTCGTCAATTTCGGCGCCGACTGGATCGCGCCCGGGCGCATCCTCTACGGCAACCGCGGCGCGGTGGTGATCGGCGAGATCGATGGGGCCGTCCGCGAGCGGACCCGCGCCATGCACGGGCTGCTGTGCGAATTCGACGCCGAGGCGGTGCTGACGGACGACATCTGGGGCTATCTGTGGGGCAAGCTCGCCTATGGGGCGATGCTGTTCGCCACGGCGCTCAACAACGATTCCATGTCGGCGAATTTCGCCGACCCCGAGCGGTTTGCCGTCTTCGACCGGCTGGCGCGCGAGGTCCATCGCGTGGCGTCAGCGCGCGGTGTCGCGCCGCGCGGCTTCAACGGCTTCGACCCGGCGGCCTTCGCCGCCGATGCGCCCGAGAGCGCGGCACGGCGCTCGATCGCCGATCTGGCCGAATTCAATCGCCACACGGCAAAGACCCATTCGGGCATCTGGCGCGATCTCGCCGTGCGCAAGCGGCGCACCGAGGCGGACGCGCAGCTCGGCATCATCTGCGACCTCGGCCGCGAGGCCGGCATCGCGACGCCGGTGCTGGCGCGGCTGGTCGAACTGATCCACGCGATCGAGGACGGCGCGATGCAGCAGGGGCCGGCGGCGTTCTCGTTGCTCAACCGCACGGCCGCCGAAGGCTGAGCGGGACTTGCCGGTGGAGCGCGCCATGTCTATGTCGGGCGGGCAGGGCTGCGAGCCCGATCGACAGGGGCTGGAATGGCGGACGAGCACATCATCATCATCGGCGCGGGGCACGGCGGCGTGCAGGCAGCTGCCAGCCTGCGCGAGGAAGGATATGACGGCGCGCTGACGCTGATCTCGGCGGATCCGGAGCTGCCCTATCACAAGCCGCCCTTGTCGAAGACGTTTCTGAAGGCGCCCGATGCCGAGCCGCAGATCCTGCGGGCGCAGGCATTTTACGATTCACAGAAGATCGACCTGCGCCTCGGCGCCGAGGTGACCGCCATCGATCCCGCAGCGCACAGGCTGACGCTCAGCGACGGTTCGAGCCTGTCCTGGAGCAAGCTGCTTCTGGCGACAGGGGCGCGACCGCGACGGCTGACCGTGCCGGGCGCCGGGTTGAGCGGGGTCTTCTATCTGCGCGATTGCGCCGATGCGCGCCTCCTGCGCACAGAGCTGGAGACCGCCCGCGAGGTGGTGGTGATCGGCGGCGGCTTCATCGGCCTCGAGGTGGCGGCGACCATGGCCATGCAGGCAAAGCGGGTGACGGTGGTTGAAGCGGCGGAGCGGCTGCTCGGCCGCGCTGTCTCCCGCCAGGTCTCCTCCCATATGCGCGCCTATCACGAGAGCCTCGGCATACGCGTGCTGACGCAGACGGGCGTGCGCGAGATCGGCGGCGAGCAGGGGCGCGTGAAGGCGGTCGTGACCGATGCGGGCGAGGCGATTCCCGCCGACGCCGTTCTGGTGGGGATCGGCGCCGAGCCGGACACGCGGCTGGCGGCGGCAGCCGGCATCTTCTGCGAGGATGGCATCCGGGTGGACGAGACCTGCCGCACGAGCATTGCCGACATCTTCGCCATCGGCGATTGCGTGTCGTTCCCGCACCGGGCGTCGGGCCGGGTCCTGCGCCTCGAATCGGTGCAGAACGCCACCGACCAGGCGCGCTGCGCGGCGCGCGCCATGCTCGGCAAGCCCGCCGGCTACGACGCGGTCGCCTGGTTCTGGTCGGACCAGGGCGAACGCAAGCTGCAGATGGCCGGGCTCGCTTTCGACGTCGATCGGGAGGTTCTGTCCGGCGACCCGCAGAGCGGCGCCTTCGCCGTCTTCCTGTTCTCCGGCGCCCGGCTGGTGGCGGTCGAGACCGTCAACAGACCGGGTGAGCACATGCTGGCGCGGCGCATGCTGGCGGCCGGCTACACGCCGGACGGCGCGCTGATCGCCGAGGGGCCGGCAGCGCTGAAGGCGGCGTTGATGGCCGAAACCGCGCCGAAGCGCACCTGAAACGACAAGGCGGCGCCGGGATCAGGAAGCCTCGTCCGAGGCGAGGATTTCGCGCGCCCGGTCCAGCATTGGCTTGTCGACCATGCGGCCCTCGAAGACCGCGGCCCCCCTGCCGGCGGCGTGGGCCGCATCCATTGCATGAAGGACGCCGCGTGCCCAATCGGTTTCCGCGGCCGAGGGGCGGAAAGCCGCGTTGAGGATCGGCACCATGTTCGGATGCACGCAGGTTGCGCCACGGAAGCCGAAGGCACGCGCCCGCTGAGCGACGGCTGCAACGTGCTCCGCATCGCGATAGTTGGCTACGCTGTCGAGAAGCCCGAGCGGCACAATGCCGGCGGCACGGGCCGCAAAGACGATCTGCTGGCGCGGAAGAAGCAGCGCCTCGGGTGTCGGCATCATGCCGGCGGCGGTCGCGAAATCCTCGCTGCCGAGGATGAGGGCGCGGACGCGGCGGTCGGCGCACGCGATGCGGTCGGCGCTGTGGAGTCCGCGCGGCGATTCGATCATCGCCACGAGACCGACGGCGCCGACAGGCATGCCGCGTTCGGCCTCGAGCTCCGACACGAGGTCGGAAATCAGCCGCAGCTTCTCGCCGGCCTCGCATTTCGGCACGAACAGCGCGGCGAGGCCGGGTTGCACGACGGCCTCCAGATCGGGGACGGCGAGCCGCAGCCCGCCGTTGATCCGCACCATCAGCCGCGAGGGGCCTTCGCGCAGATCGCCGATGGCGGCGGCCGTCATGTCGCGCGCCTCGGCCTTGCGGTCGTCGGGGACGCTGTCCTCCAGGTCGAGCACGATGGCGCCGGCGCCGCGGCTCTGCGCTCTGGCGATGAAGCGCTCGTTGTTGCCGGGCACATAGAGCAGCGAACGCCAGGAATGGTCTTGTTGGGCGGTCATGCTGCGTCCTCCGCTTTCACGATGCCGCTTGCGGTGACCGCTTCGATCTCCGCATCGTCGAAACCCGCAGATCTCAGGATTTCGCGAGAATGCGCGCCGAGCGCCGGGGCCGGCCCGCGCAGCGCGCCCGGCGTTGCCGACAGGCGGGGCAGCGGCGCGTGCGTCGGGATCCGCCCGTGGTCGGCGTCCGGAACGCTGACGAAGATGCCCCGTTCGACGAAATGCCGGTCGGCGGCGATATCGGCGATGTCGTAGAGCGGGGCGGCTGTGATGCCGTCCCGCTCGAAGATCTCGAGCACCTCGTCCCGATCGCGCTCGCCGATCCAGCCGCCGACGATGGCGTCCACTTCCGGGCGACGGGAAACGCGCGCCTCGTTGGTGGCGTAACGCGGATCCTCGATCATGTCCTGACGGCCGATGGTGCGGAACAGCCGTTCGGCCGTCTTCTGGATAGAGGCGGAGATGGCGATGAAATGCCCGTCCCTGGTCCTGTAGACATTGCGCGGGCTCGACGTGTTGGAACCGTTGCCGACGCGCGGCTTGGGCCTGCCGGTGATCTGGTAGTCGAGCGGCTCGGGCCCGAGCACGGAGACCATGGCATCGAGCAGGGACAGGTCGATCACCTGGCCGCGGCCGTCCTGGTCCCGAGCGCGCAGCGCCATCATGACGGCATTGGCTCCGTAGAGGCCGGAGATCATGTCGGCGAGGGCGAGCGGCGGCAGCAGAGGATCGCCGCCTTCTTCGCCGTTGCGATGAGCAAAGCCTGACATGCCCTCGACCAGCGTGCCGAAGCCGGGGCGCGGGCTGTAGGGGCCGGACTGGCCGAAGCCGGAGACGCGCAGCAGCACCAGGCGCGGAAAATCCCGCTCCAGCACGTCGGGCCCGAGCCCCATCTTTTCCAGCGTGCCGGGGCGAAAGCTCTCGATCATCACGTCGGCGCGGGCGATCAGGCGGCGCAGAAGGTCCACCGCGCCGTCCTTGCGAAAATCGAGCGCGATGCTCTTCTTGTTGCGGCCATAGACCTTCCAGAAGGTGGAATGGCCTGCCTGCTTCCAGGCGCGCAGGGGGTCGCCGGCCGGCAGCGGCTCCACCTTGATGACCTCGGCGCCGAAATCCGCCATCTGCAGCGAGGTCATGTTGCCGGCGACGAGGCGCGACAGGTCGAGCACCACGAGGCCGCTCAGCGGGCCGCGTGCATCGGGCGTATAATCGACGGGTTTCCAGGCACTCTCGGCCATTGTCTTCCTTCTCGTGTCAGGCACGTGCTGCAGGCTTGCGGCTCTTGATGAACCGCTTGGTGACGAGGCCGAGGATGCCGGTGGCGACCATCGCGACGATGATGCCGAGCGAGATCGGCCGATCGACGAAGATGCTCCAATCGCCCTGTCCGAGCATGATCGACTGCCGGAAATAGTTTTCGGCGAGCGGCGCCAGCACGACGGCGAGGATGAACGGCCCCGTTGGATAGTCGCATTTCTTCATGAGGTAGCCGAGGATGCCGAAGACCAGCGCCACCCAGATGTTGAAGCTGTTGTAGGCGAGCGAGAAGGCGCCGACCACGCACAGCGCGACGACGACGCTGGCGAGATGGCCTTGCACGGAGCGCAGGAGATTCACGAAGACTGGAATCAGCAGGACGTTGGAGAACAGCAGGAAGACGTTGGCGAGCACCAGCCCGGCGATCATCGCCCAGACGACGTCGCCCGACTTGATCATGAGCAGCGGACCGGGCTGCAGGCCGAACATGATGAGCGCGCCGAGCATGATGGCCGTGCCGCCGGACCCTGGAATGCCGAGCGTGATGAGCGGGATCAGCGATCCGGGCACTGAGGCGTTGTTGGAAGCTTCGGGGCCGGCCAGGCCCGCGATCGCCCCGTTGCCGAATTCCTCCGGCTTGCGGGAGATGCGCCGCTCCAGCGCGTATTCGAGGAAGGTGGCGACCGTCGCGCCGGCGCCGGGCAGGATGCCGATGACCGTGCCGATGACCGAGCCGCGCAGCGTGGCGCCGCTGCTTTCCTTCAGGGTGCTCGCCGGCGGGATGTATTCGCGCAGGTTGAAGCTCGGCCGGCCGAGGTCGAGGCGGGTGCGCTGCTCGAGATTGTAAAACACCTCGCCGAGCCCGTAGAGGCCGATGATGATGGCCACGAAGTCGATGCCCTCGATCAGCTCCGGCGTGAAGGCGAAGCGGATGTGGCCGGAGATGTAGTCGCTGCCGAAGGTGGAGACGAGAACGCCGACGCAGGCCATCAGCAGCGCCTTGACCAGGTCTTCGCCGGCCAGGAGGATGATCGTGCTGAGGCCGAGCAGCATGAGCAGGAAATATTCCGGCGCGCCGAGATAGATTGCATAGGAGGAGACGACCGGGGCGAAGAAGATGAGGACCAGCAGGCCGAAGAAGCCGCCGACGAAGGAGGAGACGGCCGACAGGCCGAGCGCCAGGCCGCCCTGGCCACGCCGCATCATCGGATAGCCCTCCATCGCGGTGACGATGGCCGGCGCATCGCCCGGCGTGTTGATCAGGATCGAGGTGATGCGGCCGCCATACATGGTGCCCATGTAGACGCCGGTCAAAAGGCACAGGCCGGAAGCGTGCGGCATGCCGAAGGTGAGCGGAAGCATCAGTGCGATGCCGGCGGACGGCCCGAGGCCGGGCAGCGCGCCGACGACCGTGCCGATCATGCCGGCGAAGAAGATGAGCACGATGTTGTAGACGGTCAGCACTTCCGCGAAGCCGCCCGCCAGGTGGGTCAATGCGTCAAGCATGAGGTGGGGCCTTTCCGCAGGAGGTCAGATGAGCGGGATTTTCAGCCACAGGCTGAAGATGGCGTAGATGACGGCCAGGATCGCCGCGCTGACGAAGAGCGACTTGAGCGGGGGATGCCCGGCAAAGCGCCAGGACAGGAGCACCATCAGCACGCCGAGCGGCGCCAGCACGCTGCCGAGGCTCATCGCATAGATGGCGGCGGCCATGAGCACGATGACGGCGACGACGGGCAGGACGGCGCCAAGGCTCTCGCCCGGGATCGCCTGCGCCGGCGGGGCGCTGCGCCGGGCCGCCAGCGCCCTGGCCGCGAGCAGGGCGATCAGCACCAGCGTCACCACCGCGATGTTGAGCGGGATGTAGCCCGGCCCGAAGCTCTGCGCCGATCCGTAAGGCATGTCGAGGCCGTTCCAGAGAAGGACTCCCGAAAAGACGGCGAGCCCCGCGAGCAGGACGATTTCCGACGGTTTCATGAGCCCTTCTCCTGTCTCAGGCCTATTTCAGGATGCCGAGTTCGGTCAGCGTCTCGCGGTAGAGCTTCTCGTTCTCGGCCAGATAGGCCTCGAATTCCTCGCCGGTGATGAAATCGCCGACGACGGCGTTCGGCTCCATGTAGCCCGTCTTCCAGGCTTCGCTCTCGCTGAGTTCGGTCATCTTCTCGGTCAGGTAGGCCTTGGCCTCCTCGCTGATGTCGGCGGGCGCGGTCACGCCGCGATAGAGGCTGAGCGTGATGTCGATGTCCTGCTCCTTGAAGGTCGGCACGTCGGGCAGGGCGTCGATGCGCTCGTCGGTGCTGATCGCCAGCGCCTTGAAATTGCCGGCCTCGATGAAGTCCCTGGCCGTGCCCGGATTGGTGACGATGAAGTCGAGCTGGTTCGAGAGCAGCGCGGCGACCACGTCGCCGTCACCCTGGAACGGCACGAAGTTGATCTCCTTGCCGGTCTTCTTCTGGAACTGGATGGAGACGATGTGCTCGATGCTGCCGGTCGCCGTACCGCCGACATTAAGCACCTTGTCGGCCTTGAGCAGGTCCTTGATGGACTTGTACGGCCCCGCGGCATTGACGACGAGCAGCTCCGGATCGATGCCGAGGCGGGCGATCGGCGTGAAATTGGTGTGGTCGAGACCGATGTTCGACGCCAGCGGCGTGGTGATGTGCGAGGAGGTGATGGACATCAGATAGTGCCCGTCGCCGGCCCGCGCGTTGAGATAGCCCATGGCGACGGCGGAGCTGCCGCCAGGCTTGTTCACCACGTTGATCGGCACCTCGACGATGCCTTCCTCCTTGAGGATCTTCGCCATGGCGCGCAGCATCGTGTCGTGGCCGCCGCCGGGGCCGTAGCCGGCGACGAATTCGAGGCCGCGCGCGGGGAACTCCTCGGCGTGAAGCGGCGCGCTCTGCAGCGCGGCAACGGCAGTGATGGCAAGCCCCATGGTCTTGAGCAGTCGTTTCACAGTGTTTCCTCCTGATGTGCTGTGATCGTTGAGGCGGCGGAGCCGCCTTAGCCCCCCCGCGCTTCGCGCGCGGGAATGCGGTGGCGGAAGGCTGTGAGCGCAGCCGTGGCGCGCTCGGCGCTTTCGCACGTGATGGCGGTGACCCTGTCGACGTTGCCGGCCATGCGGTCGGCGGGGCCGGCGATGTTGAGGGCGGCGCGCAGGCGCCCGTCGGCATCGAACACGGGCGCGGCGATGCCGGCCGCTCCCTCGACGACGCCGCGCAGATTGACCGCATGGCCCTCGGCGCGCGCCGCTTCGACCTTTTCGATGATGGAGGCAGCCAGATCCGGCACGCCCGCCTCGCCGGCGGCGGCCTCGGCATAGGATCGCAGCTCGGCCGCGCCGAACCCGGTCAAAAGGACGAGCCCGCTCGTCACCTGGTAGGCCTTGCGGGCCACCGTGATGTCGCGGTCGTAGCGGATCTCCCTGTCGGGTAGGATCTTCGAGATGTAGCGGACGCGGGTCTGCTCATCGAGGACGGCGATGAAGCCGCTCTCGCCGGCTTCGCGCACCGCCTCGCGCAGCACGCCTTCGGTCAGCCGGGCGAGCGTGCCCCAGGCGCCGCTGTCGTCCGTCGGCTCGCCCGGCAGGCGCAGAAGCCTGTAGCGGCCGTCGCTCTCCCGCCGCACATAGCCGAGGTCGACGAGGGTCCTGAGAAGGCCGAGGGCGCTGCTCTTCGGCAGGTCGAGCGCCGCGACCACGTCGGAAAAGGTGACGGGAGCCCGCCGACCGGCCAGCCATTCCACCAGCAAAAGGATGCGTTCGGCGCCGCGACCGCTCATGCCTTCCTCCCGTAGTTCAGTATATTGAACTGGTTCTGTATTAAGAACAGGCGCTGTTTACAGGCAAGCCGGACCGGGGTCAAGGCGCAGGTGAACTGCGCGACCAGCGGCGTCGTCGGGACGGATTTTTTGGAAGAAGAAGGAGGAGAGCGGCAGCGCGGGCGAAAGGCACCCGCGCTCCGGAAGGAAAAATCAGGCGGTGACTGCGAGCCGTGCGCTCAGGCGGTCCAGGAAATCCAGGCAAAGGCGAAGCTGTTCGATCTCGACGAACTCGTCCGGCTTGTGGGCCTGCCGGATCGATCCCGGGCCGACGATCACCGAAGGGATCTTGCCGACGGTCTCGAAGACGCCGCCTTCGGAACCGTAGGAAACCTTGCCCGACCAGTCCGGCATGATGTCGCGGAAGAAGGCGAAGCCGTCGCTGCCGGTGCAGTCGCCCATCGCCGGATAGGAAAAGATCTCTTCCCACTCGATCCCGGCCTCGGCGCTGCCGGCTTTCATCGCCGGGACGATCTCGCGCTCGACGCGGGCCTTGAGGGCGTCGAGCTCGGCCCGGGCGTCGTGGTCCGGCAGGCTGCGGATCTCGAAGGTGAAGCTGCAGGCATCGGGCGTCACATTGGTGGCCACGCCGCCGCTGATCATCGTCGCCAGCATGGTGGAATGCGGCACGGTGAAATCGCGGTCGAAGGGGCCGTCGCGTTCGATCTCGCGGGCGCGGTCGGCAATCAGGCCGATGACGCGCGCCGCGAATTCGAGCGCGTTGACGTGATCCGGCGCGAAGGAGGAATGGCCCGACGTGCCGTGCGCATGGCAGCGCATGGCGATCTTGCCCTTCTGGCCGGTCACCAGCGTCATGTCGGTGGGCTCACCGATGATCGCCAGCATGGGTGGCACGTCGAGCGCGGCGAGCCAGCGGGCGATGGCCGGCGCTCCGAGGCAGCCGACCTCCTCGTCATGCGAGAAGCAGAGCCAGACGGGACGCGACAGCTCGGCCCTAACGAGGCGCGGAACCATCGCCATGACGCAGGCGGCGAACCCCTTCATGTCGCAACTGCCGCGCCCATAGAGCCTGCCGTCCCGCTCGCTCAGCTCGAAGGGCGGAGAGGTCCAGCCCTTCTCGAGGGCGGGCACCACGTCGGTGTGTCCGGACAGGACCACGCCCGGCCGGTCGGCGGGACCGATCCGCGCGATGAGATTGGCCTTTTCCCCGGTCGCATCGGGCAGGATCACCGGCTCGACGCCGTGGGCGCGCAGGAACGCGGCCATGTGGTCGATCAGGGGCCGGTTGGAGTTGCGGCTCGTCGTGTCGAAGCCGACCAGGTCCTTCAGGTGCTTCTTGGCGCTGTCGATGGGAGACATGGTGCGGACTTCAGGCGTTTCTTGCAGCACGGTTTTCTCTGGATTTTTGCCATTCCCTGCGGATGGTCAGGCCGACGAAGAAGACGATCAGACCGGCGAAGATCCAGGAAATGACGGAGTGAAAGAAAATGGATGGGTCACCGCGCGAGATGGCCAGGGCGCGGCGCAAATTGTCCTCGAACATCGGGCCCAGGATGAAGGCGATCAGGAACGGCGCAGGCGGGATGTCGAGCAGGAGCATGATGAAGCCGACCGCGCCCATGATCAGAAGCACGGTCACGTCGAACATGCTGCTGGAGATCGAGTAGATGCCGTAGATGCACAGCATCAGGACGATGGGCGCGAGCAGCACCTGCGGGATGCGGGCGATGTGCGAGAAGAAGCGCACGGTGATCTTGCCCGCTCCGAACAGGAGCACCGAGGAGAACATCATTCCGATGAACAGCATGTAGACCTCGTTCAGATTGTTCTGGAACAGGAGCGGCCCGGGCGTCAGGCCCTGGATCATGAAGGCGCCGAGCATGACGCCGGTGATGACGTCGCCCGGCACGCCGAGCGCCAGCAGCGGGATCATGGTGGCGCCGCAGCAGCCGTTGTTGGCCGATTCGGATGCGGCTATGCCCTCGAGCTCGCCCTTGCCAAAATTCTCCCGGTTCGGAGAGGCGCGGCGCGCTTCGCCATAGGAGAAGAAGGCGGCGGAGGACGGACCGATGCCGGGGATGGCGCCGAGCACCACGCCGATGAAGCTGCCGCGGATGATCGATTTCAGCGAGCCGCGGAACTCGGACAATGTCAGCCGGTTGTCGCCGAGCTTCATCGCCTGGCCCTGGCCATCGTCGCGGAAGAAGATCAGGCGCAGGAGCTCCGGCAGCGCAAACAGGCCGATCAGGACGGGCGCCACGGAAAGGCCGCTCTTCATGTCCTCGGTCATGGCGAAGCGGAACGAGCCGTACATGTCCTCGCCGACCGTGGCGAGCAGCAGGCCGAAACAGGCCGACACGACGCCGAGCAGCAGCGAGCCGCCGGAGATCGAGGCGACCATGGTCAGCGCGAAGGCCATCAGCATGAAGTATTCGGGCGGCCCGACGCGCAGTGCCAGAAGGGCCAACGGCGCTGCAAGGAAGATCAGCGAGATGTTGGACAGGAAATCGCCGATGCAGGACGAGACCAGCGCCATGTTGAGCGCCTTGCCGGCCTTGCCCTGCTGTGCGAGCGGCCAGCCGTCGAGCACGGTGCAGGCGGCGGAGGCCGTGCCGGGCGTCTTGACCAGGATCGCCGAGATCGACCCGCCATAGGTGCTGCCCTTGTAGAGCGCCACGAGGAGCAGGATGCTCGTCACCGGCGACATGTAGAAGGTGAAGGGTAGGGCGAGCGTCACCGCCATGGTGCCGGTCATGCCGGGAATGGCGCCGATGACGACACCGCCCAGGATGCCGGCGCCCATGGCCAGCACGTTGGCGAGCGTGGCGACGGACTGAAACGCGAAGAGAAGTTCGTTCCACATGATGATCGGGTCCGGAAGGCGCTGGCGCGCTTGTTCAATTGCTAGGGCAGGGTGGGCATCACGCCCCAGCTTCCCATCGGGAAGGGCGTATGGGTGACATGGCCGAAGAAGAACTGCAGGCCGAGCGGCAGCAGGACGGCCAGAAGCAGGATGGTCACGAGGCGCTTCGATGCGCCGGCAAGCACGAAGCAGGCAAGCGCAAGCAGCATCGAGGAGGCCAGGAAGCCCAGCCGCGGCGTCAGGATGACGAAGCCGGCAAAGGCGGTGAGCGCCAGCGCGAGGCGGCCGAACCCGCCCCGGTGTTGGCTGAACCAGCCGGCCGGCCCGGATGAGCTGGCCTCACGCCGCGCCTGCCGCGTGCCGAGAACGGCCGAGACCATCGCCAGGAGGCCGAGGGCGAGCCCCAGCAGAGAGACCGTGCGCGGCCACATATCCGGTGGCGGCGCAAAGCCGGGAATGAAGGAAGGCCGCTGCACATAGACCGGAATGACGGCGAAGAACACGATCCCGAAGAACAGAGCGATCAAAAGCCCGCGGGCAAATGCCTTGTTCGCCATGCGGCGGCCTCCTCTTCCCGATACTGGCTTACTTTATGTAACCGAAGTCGCGTGCAAGGCCGTTGAACAGCTCGTACTGAGCCTTCGCATAGGCGGCCATGTCCTCCTTGCCGGCGGTCGAGATGGAGCCGCGGCGCTTGGCGAACTCGAGCCAGGCCTCGTCCTCGGCGACCTTGCCCAAAACGTCCTGCCAGCGGGCGACGACATCCTGCGGCAGGTTCTTCGGTCCGTAGAGCGCGCTCCAGCCGGTGACCTGTCCGGCCTTCTCGTAGCCGAGCTCGGCGGCCGTCGGCACGTCGGGCAGGGTGTCCATGCGCGACGGCGCGTAGACCATCAGCGCGCGCATCTTGCCCGACTGGATGTGCGGCATGAGCGAGCCGGCGGCGATGGCCAGGAAGTCGATATGGCCGCCGAGCAGCGCCGTCGCCAGCTCGCCGCCGCCCTTGTAGGGCACCAGCGTTGCCGCCGTCAGCGGATCAAGGCCGGCGTCGGCCAGAAGCGCCTGCACGGTGAAGCCGTCGATAGCCGTGGCGCCCGATGCGCCATAGGTCAGCGCGCCGGGATTGGCCTTCAGGCCCTCGACCAGCTCGGCGGCGGTCTTGTAAGGGGAATTCTCCGAAACGGCGAGGATCATCGGCGTGGCCTCGAGCGAGCCGAGGAAGGTGTAGCCGTCCCAGGCCACCGGCGAGCTTTCCTGCACGGCCGGATAGAGCGCCATGCCGACGCGCGCCAGCAGCAGCGTGTAGCCGTCCGGCGTGCCTTCGGAGACGGCGCGGGCGCCGTTCATGCCGCCATTGCCCGGCTGGTTGACGACGACGACCGGCTGGTCGTCGAGATATTTGCGGGCCGTCTCGGCAAGCGCGCGGGCAGCCAGGTCCGAGGCGCCGCCGGCGGCATAGGGCGCGACGATGGTGACGGCCTTTTCCGGATAATCGGCCTGCGCGGTGCCGGCCGCGAAGACGAGCGCGGCGGCCGCTAAGAGATTCTTCACAAGAGCTTTCATCGGTGTCCTCCCAGGGAGAGAAATTGTTGATGCCGGCGACATCGGCGCGACGGGCGGTTTTTGCACGGTATGCTTTAATGTGCAAATTTTGCCTGTTAGTATTATTATTATGAATAGTGGCTATGTGGGATGCACGAATGAATGTGAAACAGCTCGAGGCCTTCGACGCCTTCATGAGCCATGGCTCGGCAACGCGCGCGGCAGCGGCGCTCAAGATCAGCCAGCCCATGGTCAGCCGTCTGCTCGCGCAACTGGAGGAGACGGCCGGCTTTCCGCTCTTCGTGCGCAAGCGCAACCAGCTCGTGCCGACCCACGAGGCGATGCTCTTCCACACCACCGTTTCGCGGTCCCTGACGGCGTTCCAGGAACTGGAGCGGGAGGCCCGTGCGATCGCCAACCGGCAGGTCGGCCGCATCGTCGTCGCCGCCCAGCCGATCTATGTGGACACCTTCCTGCTCGACGTGGTGGCGCGCTTCAAGACGACCCATCCGGACGTCGCCGTGAAGATCGTCGACACCGGCCTCGAGGAACTGCTCCGCATGTTCAACGAGGGCAGTTGCGACATCGGCGTCGGCATCACGCTGGACGCCAGCCCCTATGGCGCGAGCCTGATCCCCCTTGGCGCCTGCGAGGCGCGCTGCCTGATGCCGAAGGACCATCGGCTGGCGGCGGGCAAGGGGCCGCTTCGGCTGGAGGACCTGCGCCGCGAGGTGTTCGTGGACCTGGCGATCGGCAGTCCCTTGCGGACCCGCGTCGACTACATCATGCAAAGCATCGGCGCGCAGCGGAAGATCGCCGCCGAGGCGCGCACGCTGCGCGCGGTGCATGGCCTGGTGCGGCGCGGCGTCGGCATCGCCATCGTCGACCCGTTCACCGCCCTCCTGGGATCCGGCGACGGTGTGGTCGAACGTCCTCTTTTTCCCGCCATTCGATGGGATATGGCCATCTTCCATCACGACGACCGCCCGCTGAGTCGCATCGAGATGGCCTTCATCGACACGATGCGCGCCGAAATCGGCATCCTGCGCGAGCGCGCGGTGCTGTCGTGAGGGGCGGCGGCCCGTCATCGGAACGGACGCGGAGCTCCGAGGGCGCGGACCTGCGTCGAAGCCGTTGAACCATCCTAAACCGGTTATTGAAACTCGCGGGCGGGAAAACTGCAGGATCGATACATTTTCAATGAGAAGTTGTATTGAGGCGGCGAAATGGTGCTGGGCAAGCGGTCTTTTTTAAAGCATCCGCGTATGTTATCTTTGTTTATGAAAGTGAGGATTGTTGGGAAGGCGGTTACTTAACACCGGAATTATCACACAATCCCATGGAAGGGGGACGCATGCGGACGTTTCTTCTTGCTTGTATCGTGGCTACTGCTGTCTCGGCCGAGGGGGTTGGTTCAGCATCTGCCCAGACAGCGACCACCCAGTTCAACGTACAGATAACAATCAACGCCGAGTGCCAGATAAACGCGGCGTCTGACCTGGATTTTGGTGCATCCGGTGTAATCGGCGCGGCCATTGAAGCAACCAGTGCCATTGCCGTGCAGTGTACCAATGGAACAACGTATGACATCGGCTTAAATGAGGGGCAGGGCGCTGGCGCCACAGTCGCGGATCGCGCGATGACGGGCCCCAACTCGGAAGATGTCGCGTATTCGCTCTATACCGATGCGGCTCATACGGATGTGTGGGGCAACACCATCGGCACCGACACGGTGGCCGGCACGGGTACCGGGAGCGAACAGACCTACACGGTATTTGGTCAGGTTCCTGCACAAGCGACCCCGACGCCCGGCACGTATACCGATATCATCACTGTAACGCTGACATATTGAAGATCATGCTGGATACGGCGATGATATGGCGTTCGCTTGCTGCGACCGTTGCAGCCTTGGTGATGCTTCTCCAATCAGGCGATCCGTCCGATGCCGCGTCTCTTCGCGTGGCACCCGTGATCGTCGACCTCAGGTCTCCGACAGCCGCATCCACGATCCGCGTATGGAACGACGCTCGCCAGCCGATCAATGTGCAGATTCGGGTGTTTCGCTGGAGGCAGCGCAACGGCGAGGACACCTATGAAGCGACGAACGATGTGGTCGTCAGCCCGCCGATCGCGACGCTTCAGCCGGGTGGGGAGAACATCGTTCGTGTCGTGCGCGTATCGAAGCGCCCCGTTCAGGGCGAGGAAAGCTACCGCTTGGTGGTCGACGAGTTGCCCGATCCTTCGCGCCGAGCGGCGGGCAACGTGGCGCTTGTCGTCCGGCATTCGATCCCGGTCTTCTTTGCCACCAATGAAGCCGCAGGAGCCAATCCATCGTGGAGCGTCAGACAGCAGCGTGGCGGATTCGTCGTCACGGTGCAGAACAACGGCACAAAGCGGCTCAAGGTGTCCAACCTCGCCCTGAGCAGCGGCGCCGGGACGATGGCGAGGCGCGAGGGGTTGGTTGGCTATGTGCTTGGCAATTCGACTGCAAGCTGGTTTGTACCGGGCAGCGGCAAGCTCTCAGGGCGTTCGGTAACGATCACTGCGGACAGCGAAGCAGGACGTTTCGATGCGACCGCGCGTCTCAGGGGCGGCTAGTGTCCTGCTTTTGATGTCGGCTGGATTCCTGACGCCAATCAACGCGCCCCAGGCACTTGCAGAAGCAATTCCTGCGCCTGGTCCAGATGGGAGCAGTGCCAGAGACCTTCAGCTCGAAGTCTACGTCAACGGTGACAGCACCGAACTCATCGCATCCTTCCATGAAGATGAGGATGGAACGCTTGTGATCGAACCAGAACAGTTGAGCAACGTCGGCCTCGATCCGGCCGAGACGGCTGTTCGACCCGACGGTCTGGTTGATATCGCGCAGCTTCCGGGTGTCTCATACACTTATGATGAAGCCGCTCAGAGCATTCATTTCGAGGTCGCATTCGATGCGTTGTCCACGCGCATCATAAGGGCACACAAGAACGTTTCGGAGGAAGAGGCGACAGGTGCGGCGAAAAGCAGCTTCGGCGCACTGATGAACTACACGGTCTACGCCAGCACGGGCGGCGATGATATTGATGACATGTGGAGCTTTGAAGGTGTGTCGGGATGGCTCGAAGGACGGGTTTTCGGTCCATTTGGTGTGATATCCCACTCTCATCTTGCAAGAAGCTCCACAAACGACCGATACGGATCCACTCGCCTCGATACCAACTGGTCCTATTCGAGCCGGAATTGGATGACGACGTTTCGAGCAGGCGATGTCATCACGGGCGGATTGAGCTGGACGCGTCCGACCCGTCTGGGAGGGCTGCAAATACAGCGCAATTTCGGATTGCGTCCGGATCTCGTCACGATGCCGTTGCCCGAACTGTCCGGATCCGCAGCTGTTCCTTCGACCGTAGACGTCTATCTCAACAATGCTCGCCACGTCTCCGAGGGCGTTCCGGCCGGACCGTTCCGGATCAGCGACCTCCCTGTCGTCACGGGCGGCGGTACCGCGCGGGTCGTCGTGCGTGATGCCCTCGGACGGGAGACGGTGACCGAGACGCCGTTCTTTGCATCGTCGCAGCTTCTGGCACCCGGGCTTTGGGACTATTCGATGGAAGCCGGGTTTGCGCGCCGCTTCTATGGCATCGAATCCAACGATTATGACAGCCGCCTCATGGCTTCGGGGACGTTTCGTTACGGGCTGAGCGACTGGCTGACGCTGGAGGGTCACGCCGAGGGAGGTGGCGGTCTGATCAACGGTGGGGCCGGGGCAGTGTTCGGCCTCGGGCCCTATGGCGTCGGAACGCTTGCGGTTTCAGCAAGCAGTTACAACGGAGCATCGGGTTTTCAAGTTGCCGGCAGCATGGAGCTCGAATATTCGGGCGTGCATTTCTTTGCGCGCTCCCAACGGACTTTCGGTGATTACAGCGACATTGCCGCAATCACTGCGCAACCCTTTCCGGCCAGTTTGCCGGGAGCGGGTTTCATCGGTGCTGCGCCACCCCGGACGATCAATCAGGTCTCCCTTTCCGTACCCATGAAAATCGATCCGACCAGCCTCAGCTTTAGCTATACGGAGCTCAAGACGGTCGAGGGCGACAAGTCGCGTCTTCTCGGGCTGTCCCTCAACCGCCCGTTTGGCACAAGCGCGTCCCTGTTTGCCACCGCATTCACCGACCTGGAGAACGAGAACTCCTTCGGTGTCTTCGTCGGGCTGTCAATGCCCTTCGGAAGGGATGTCCATGCCTCCACCGGCGTTTCGACTGATGGTCAAGGCACAGCCGTTACGACGACGTTGACCAAGTCGGAAGGGGCCGGGATCGGTGGCTACGGCTGGCGGCTGCGGGACACAGAAGGCGATCGCACCAACCGCGCCGCTTCAGCCAGCTATCGCAGCCGGTTTGCCCGGGTGGAGGCTGGCATCGAACAGCATGGCGATCACTTTCGCTCGTTCGGCCAGATCGACGGCGCGGTTGTTGCTGCTGGCGGAGGGGTCTTTCTGTCAAACAGAATCGACGACGCCTTCGCCGTGGTCGACACAGGTGCCGCCGGGGTCGATGTCGAGTACGAGAACCGTCCGATAGGGCGTACCGATCGTGGGGGCAGGCTGCTGATCCCCGTTCTGCGCTCCTATGAGCCGAACAAGATCACGATCGATCCAGCCAATCTGCCGGTCGATGCGACGGTCGGCAATACGATGGAAGTGGTCGTTCCGGCTGACCGTAGCGGAGCGGTGGTCCGCTTTGGTGTGGATACGGACCCGCGAGCGGCGCTCGTCACGTTGCGTGACGAGCAAGGCGCCTTTCTGGAGACCGGCTCGAGGGGGCGGCTCGATGGTCAATCGGAGGACTTTGTGGTCGGCTATGACGGTCAGGCCTTTGTCGCCGGGCTTGGCTCACACAACCGCATTGTCATCGATCAGGCAAGCCGGGGACGTTGTGCGGCCGAATTCGATTTCGAACCACGCCCGGGCGTGCAGATCACCATCCCCGACGTCACCTGTCGTGCAATCCGGTGAGAAAGCTCATGCTGCGTTCGGTCCTGATCTCGTTGACCATGATCATTCTGTTGCCCGTGTCGGCACTGGCCCAGAGTTGTTCCTTCAGCGTCAGCAGCGTGGATTTCGGCAATGTCGATACGTTGACCGGTGCGGTCGCCGACACGACGGCCAGCGTCGACGTCACCTGTTCTTCGGGTCTCCTGACCAATGTCCGCGTATGCCTCAACATCAACGCCGGCTCGGGCGGTGCAACCTCTGGCACTCGTCACATGCGCAACGCCGCCAACGCCGCGCTCGACTACACCTTCTATCAGGATGCAGCCCGTACGATTCCCTGGGGTTCGCGGACAAACACGGCGCTCGGCTCGCCAGTGGCTCTCAACTTCACACAGCTTCTCGGTTCCACCACGCAAAGCAGAACGATTTACGCCCGGGTCTTCGCCAATCAGCAAAGTGCCGCCGCCGGGCTGTACACGTCGATATTTTCCGGTGCCCAGGTCAGCTTCAACTACACCACCTATCTGCTCATTTCGAACCCGCCGGCCTGCTCCACCGTGACCCAGAACACGACGCAACCGAGTTTTACGACACAGGCGAATGTCATACCCAACTGCAGCGTGACCGCGCAGAATATCAACTTCGGCTCCCATGGTGTGCTCAGCAGCCAGGTCGATGCGACGGGCGGCATCAACGTCACATGCACACCTGGGACAAACTACACCATTGGTCTCAACAACGGCCTCAGTGGCACCGGCCCCACGGCGCGCCGCATGACGCTCGGCGGCGGATCGGTACTCTACGGTCTTTACAAGGACGCCGCCCGCAGCCAGCCGTGGGGCAATGCCGGCGGCGACCTGGCAACCGGCACGGGCGCGGGAGCAACGCAGAGCCTGCCGGTCTACGGTCGCGTCCCATCGCAGCCGACCCCCGCAGCCGGACTCTACACCGATACGGTGGTGGTGACCGTCACCTATTGAGATGAAAAGAACCGTCAGGCGATTCGCCGCCGTCGCTTCACACGCCGGTGTTTCGGCCTCAGTTTCCCGAATGTGAGCCTCGCGGTAGGAGAACCGCCGCCGCGTGCGACTTCCGGGCACCGGGAGCCGGCGAATTCGTCCGCCGGTAGTCCGACGGCGTCAGGCCCAGCTCGGACCTGAACGTGTTGATGAGGTGCGAGGCGTCGCAGAAGCCGGTGGCATGGGCGATCTGCGTTACCGTTCGCCCGGTGCTCTCAAGCAGCCCGCGCACGGCATCGAGGCGAAGCCGGAGATCGGCCCGTGACGGCGAGAGGCCGAGGTCGTTCTGAAAGCGTCGCTCGAGTTGCCGCCGGCCGATTCCCAACCCCCGCGCCAGGTCCTCGACGGTTTCGGGGTTCTCCATGTTCTGGCGCATCCGGATCAAGGCTTTGCGCACCACCGGATCGCGGGCGGTCAGATCACTGCGGAACCCGGGCTGGGGTTTGTCACCGGCCATGGCTTCGTCGATGATCATGATGCTCAGACTCTTGGTGGCGGCGACGCGGCCGATGTGCTTTTCGACCAGCCAGGCGGCCAGATGGGCGGCGCTGTGCCCGCCCGAGCAGGTCAACCGGTCCCGGTCGACGACGAAGATCTGGTCCGAGACGGGGTTGGCGGTGTCGAAACGTTCCACAAAGTCGTCATGGTGAAACCAGCTCACGCAGCAGCGATAGCCGTCGAGAAGCCCGGCTTCATGGAGCAGGAAGACACCGGTGCACAGGCCGACAAGCGGCACGCCGGCCCCGGCCGCCGATTTGAGAAACGCGACGCTTTCGCGCGAAAGACCGCTTGCTTCCTGGATGAGCCCGCCGACGACGACGATGTAATCATACTCTCCGCCATTGTGCAGGCGGGTATCGGGCTGGATCTTGACGCCGCAGCTCGACCGGACCGAGTGCATGTCGGCCGACAGCACCGACCATTCGCAATGGATCGGCCGCGAGCGATCCGCTTCGTCGGCGGCGAGCCGCAGGACATCCACGAAATTGGCAAAGGCGGAAAGCGTGAAGCGGTCCGCAAGCAGGAACGCCACGCTCAAGCGCTTCTTGCCCGGCCTTTCGCGCGATGGAGTGATCTTCATGGCGCAATCATACAATCAACACGACGCGATATTCCAGTTTTGTCTGGCCCTCTCCGACTAATATTCGGCAATTCGAACTTGCGGGAGGCCGCCTCTCATGACGCATTTTTCTGCGCTGTCGCTTCTGATGAATGCTTTCACCGGTCAGAAGAACTGGACCGAGCAGTGGCCGGACAGCCAGCCGAAAGCCGAATACGACGTGGTGATCGTCGGCGCCGGCGGGCACGGGCTGGGCGCTGCCTATTATCTGGCCAAGGAGCACGGGATCACCAATGTCGCGGTGATCGACAAGGGATGGCTCGGAGGCGGCAACACCGGGCGCAACACGACGATCATCCGCTCCAACTATCTCTATGACGAGAGCGCCAAGCTCTACGACCACGCGCTGGACCTGTGGGAGAACCTCAGCCAGGAGCTGAACTACAACGTCATGTACTCCAAGCGCGGCGTGATGATGCTGGCGCACAACGTGCACGACGTGCAGAGCTTTCAGCGTCATATCCATGCCAATCGCCTCAACGGGGTCGACAACCGGTGGCTGACCGCCGAGGAAGCCAAGGAATTCTGCCCGCCGCTCAACATCTCGCCGACGGCGCGTTACCCGGTCATGGGTGCCGCGCTGCAGAAGCGCGCCGGCACCGCGCGCCATGATGCCGTGGCCTGGGGCTATGCGCGTGCCGCCGCATCACGCGGGGTGGACATCATCCAGAATTGCCCGGTCACCGCGATCCGGCGCGGCTCCGACGGCCGCGTTGCCGGCGTGGAGACGGCCAAGGGCTTCATCAGGGCGAAGAAGGTCGCCGTGTCTGCGGCAGGCAACACCACCGTCGTCATGGACAGCGCCGGCGTCCGCTTGCCGCTGGAAAGCTTTCCGCTCCAGGCGCTCGTCTCGGAGCCGGTCAAGCCGATCTTCCCGTGCGTCGTCATGTCGAACACGGTGCATGCCTATATCAGCCAGTCCGACAAGGGCGAACTGGTCATCGGCTCCGGGACCGATCAGTACACCAGCTATTCGCAGCGCGGCGGATTGCCGTTGATCGAGCATACGGTCGCGGCGATCTGCGAGATCTTTCCGATCTTCACCCGCATGCGGATGCTGCGCAAATGGGGCGGCATCGTCGATGTGACGCCGGACCGCTCGGCCATCCTCGGCAAGACGCCGGTGCCGGGGCTCTACGTCAATTGCGGCTGGGGCACGGGCGGGTTCAAGGCGACGCCGGGCGCGGCTCACACCCTTGCCTGGACCGTCGCCAGGGACGAACCTCACCCGGCCAACGCGCCCTTCACCCTCGAGCGGTTCACCACCGGCCGTCTGATCGACGAGGCCGCCGCGGCCGCCGTCGCGCATTGAGGAGGAAACGATGCTTCTCGTCCATTGCCCCTATTGCGAAGAGACCCTGCCGGAGCTGGAATTCGCCTATGCCGGCGAGGCGCACATCGCCCGGCCCGCCGAACCCTCTGCCATGAGCGATGAGGAGTGGCGCGACTATCTGTTCATCCGCAGCAATGCGCGCGGGCCGCATTTCGAACGCTGGCGGCATCTGCACGGTTGCGGCCGGTTTTTCAACGCCGTGCGCGACACCGTCACCGACCGTTTCCTGATCACCTACAAGGCGGGCGAGCCGCGTCCCGACCTTTCCTCGCTCAAGGAGGCTGCGGAATGAGTGCCTTCCGCGTTCCCGGACGTGGCCGGATCGACCATGACCGGCCGGTGACGTTCACCTTCGACGGCGACACCGTCGAGGGGCGCGCGGGCGACACCGTCGCCTCGGCGTTGCTGGCCAATGGCGTGCACCTGATGGGCCGCTCGTTCAAGTATCACCGGCCGCGCGGTGCGGTTTCGGCCGGCTCGGAGGAGCCGAACGCCCTCATCGGCACGCGCCGCGGGCCCGGCCGCTTCGAGCCCAACACCCGCGCCACCGTGCAGGAGATCTGGAACGGGCTGGAGGCGACCAGCCAGAACAGATATCCCAGCCTGAAATTCGATGTCGGCGCCTTGAACGACCGCGCCTACATGCTGTTTTCGGCCGGCTTCTACTACAAGACCTTCATGTGGCCGAAAAGCTTCTGGGACAAGGTCTACGAGCCCTTCATCCGGGCCGCCGCCGGGCTCGGCGTGTCGCCGAGGGAGGAAGATCCGGACGGCTACGCCTCGCGCTATCTGCACACGGACGTGCTGGTCGTCGGTGCCGGTCCGGCGGGCCTGGCCGCCGCGCTGGCTGCGGCCCGTTCGGGCCTGCGCGTCACGCTGGTCGACGAGAATGCCGAGGCCGGAGGAACGCTTCTGAGCGAGCCGCAGGTCAGGATCGACGGCGCACCCGCCTGGGACTGGCTGGCGGCGACGCTCAAGGAACTGGAGGCGCTCGGGGTCACGATCATGACCCGCACCACGGCGATAGGCTATTACCATCAGAACATGGTCGGGCTCTGCCAGAGGCTGACCGACCATCTGGACACGCCTCCCGCGGACATGCCGCGCGAGCGGTTGTGGCGCGTCCGGGCAGGGCAGGTTGTCCTGGCGCAGGGCGCGCTGGAAAAGCCGCTGGTGTTCGACGGCAACGACCGGCCCGGCGTGATGCTGGCGGGAAGTGCCCAGACCTATCTCAATCGCTTTGGCGTCAGGGTCGGCGACAGGACCGTCGTCGCCACCAGCCATGACAGCGCGTGGTACGCGGCGTTCGACCTGGCCGACGCGGGCACGAAGGTCGCCGCCATTGTCGATACCCGCGCCGAGCCGCCGGCCGGCTTGCAGGCAGAAGCCGGGGCGCGCGGGATTGCGGTGCTGGCGGGCCACACGGTTACCGGAACGACGGGACGTCTGCGCATCGGATCGGTGCGCGTCAATCCGATGCAAGGAGACAGGGTCGGGCCGGCGCAGACGCTCGCCTGCGACAGCCTCCTGATCTCGGGCGGCTGGACGCCGTCGCTGCACCTGTTCTCGCACACCAAGGGCACGCTCGCCTGGGACGACGACAACCAGACTTTTCTTCCCGAGCGCAAGACCGAGGCCTGCCAGATCGCGGGTGCCGGCCGCGGTCTGTGGGGCGTGGAGGCGGCCCTGAACGACGGTGCCGGAATGGGCGCGCAGGCGGTCCGCGCGCTCGGCAGGGAACCTGCCGCGATCCGCCATGCCGTTGCCAATGAGCGCACCGGCGCCGGCGTCAGTCACAAGGAACTGCCCACCGACCGCAATCCGGGCCGGGCGCGCGCCTTCGTCGATTTCCAGAACGACGTGACGGCCAAGGACCTGCGCCTCGCGGTGCGTGAGGGCATGCGCTCGATCGAGCACGTCAAGCGCTACACCACCAACGGCATGGCCACCGACCAGGGCAAGATGTCGAACATCAACGGTCTGAACATCGCCTCGGACGCACTTGGAAAGCCTGCGCCGCAGGTGGGGCTGACCACGTTCCGTCCGCCCTACACGCCGACGACCTTCGGCGCCCTTGCCGGATACCATCGGGGCGGGCATTTCGAGGTGACCCGCAAGACGCCGATCGACGGCTGGGCCGAAGAGCATGGCGCCGTGTTCGAGCCGGTCAGCCTGTGGCGTCGCGCCTGGTATTTCCCGAAGCCCGGCGAGGACATGGAGGCGGCGGTGGCCCGCGAATGCCGGCAGACGCGGGCCAGCCTCGGCATCTTCGACGCCTCGACGCTCGGCAAGATCGAGGTGGTGGGGCCGGATGCGGTGGAGTTCATGAACCGCATGTACACCAACCCCTGGAGCAAGCTGGCGCCGGGCCGGACCCGCTACGGCCTGCTTTTGGGAGACGATGGCTATATCCGCGACGACGGCGTGATCGGGCGCCTTTCGGAAGACCGCTTCCACGTCACCACCACCACCGGCGGTGCGCCGCGCGTTTTGAACATGATGGAGGACTATCTCCAGACCGAGTGGCCAGACCTGAAGGTCTGGCTGACCTCGACGACCGAGCAGTGGGCGACCGTCGCGCTCAACGGCCCCAACGCGCGCAAGCTGCTCGAGCCTTTCGTCGAGGGGCTGGATCTCTCGGACGAGGCGTTTCCGCATATGTCGATCGCCGAATGCACGGTGGCCGGCTTCCCGGCGCGCCTGTTCCGGGTCAGCTTCACGGGCGAGCTCGGCTTCGAGGTGAACGTGCCGGCCCGCCACGGCCGGGCGCTGTGGGAGACACTCTGGGCGGCGGGACAGCAATATGAGATCTGCGCTTACGGCACCGAGACGATGCATGTCCTGCGGGCCGAAAAGGGCTACATCATCGTCGGCCAGGACACCGACGGGACGGTCACCCCCTTCGATGCCGGTCTCGGCTGGGCCGTTGGCAGGAAGAAGCCGGATTTTGTCGGGATGCGCGGGCTGCAGCGTCAGGATCTGGTCGCCGAAGGCCGTAAGCAGCTCGTCGGCCTCTTGACCGAGGACGGCAGCACCAGGCTGGAGGAGGGCGCGCAGATCGTGCTCGATCCCGGTCAGCCCAAGCCTATGAAAATGGTCGGCCACGTCACCTCGTCCTACCGCTCTGAGGCGGCCGGCAGGCCCATCGCCCTGGCGCTCATCGAAGGTGGGCACAAGCGAATGGGCGAGACCGTCTTCATCCCCATGCCGGACGCCGTGATCAAGGCGGAAATCACGGGAACCGTGTTTTACGACCTTGACGGCGACCGGCTGAAACTTTGAACGGGAGCACCGCGATGACCGCTCTTACCCCCGATTTCACACCTGGCCCGCTTGCCGAAAGCGGTGCCGTCAGTGTCTCGCTTCTCGCACCGACCGGCCGGTTTTCGCTGCGCGCGCGAGCGACGGACATGCCTGTTCTGTCCAAGGCTGTCGGCGTCGATCTTCCGGCGAAGATCGGTGCACGCGCCAATATCGGCACCGTCGAGATTTTGTGCCTCGGTCCCGATGAATGGCATGTCCTGGTTGCCGAGACCGATGCGCCGCGGCTCGTCGAAAGATGCGCGTCCGTATACGCCGATGCGCCGCACAGCCTGACCGACATTTCGGACCGCGAGGTCTCGGTGCGCATCGAAGGCCCGGAGGCGGCGGAGCTGCTGACGCTCGGCTGCCCGCGCGATCTCGACCGCATTGCCGAGGGTGAGGGCCGCCGGACGCTGATGGACGGCGCGACGGTCGTGCTGTGGCGCGACGGCAAGGACAGTTTTCGCCTCGACATGTGGCGTTCCTTCGCCCCGCATGTGGTCGCGCTTCTCGAAACGGGCTGCGCCGAGCTGGCCGCCGAACAATCCGGCCTTGCGAACCGCCGACCTTGATGCGCGACAGGGCGATCGCCGAAGCAATCGCCCTGAGAGTGACCGCTAACAGGTGGGATGGAAGGAGTGGGCGGCCGGCGCGATGTCCTGTTTAGTCACTCCTCCAGATAGTCGACGCAGTCGATGGGGTTGCCGGGGAAACGGCCGGCACAGCTGTTGCCGTAGTTCTCCTCCGTGCTTCCCCCCTCGGACTCGTAATAGAGCCGGTCGCAGGCGGCCATGTCGCCACCGTGGCACTGGACGGCCATTTCCGCCAGGGCCGCGTCGTCGATCTGCGGCACCTCCTGGGGCGCCGGCATGTCGTCCACGGAGGCAAATGTCTGGTCGCTCGAGCTGCTGGGTGCAGACGAACCATTGACGAATGCGGGCAGCAGGCTGGTGGCGCCGGGATAGCCGCGGACTGCCGCAATGCCCATCACGATCAAGGCCGGCACGAGCACGAAGGACAGCATGATCGCCCAGGCGCGTAGCGCCCCCCGGCCGGAAGTGTATCTCGGCGCGTTTGGATCCGGGGCGATGGCCGCAACGCGCGCCGAAAGGGGCGGATAGGTCGACAGCCAGCGGGCCAGCGTCATCCAGCCCGTGTTGAGGTTCTGCTGCTGCCGGACATAGGCGTCGAGATTGACCTGCCGGCTGTGCGCGCCGCCCGCCGCCAGCACGGCCAGGCCCCGCTTCGCCCCGTCCGGGCTGCCGCTCAGCGCCGCGCCCCAGCGGTCGCAAGTGTATTCACAAGCGCGCGAATAGGCCGAGCCGAGAAACGGAATGATGCGGCCCGGCGCGCTCAGCAGGAACCAGTCGAGGTGCCCGCAGCGCAGATGCCCGATCTCATGGCCGATGATCATGTCGCGGGCCGCCTCGTCGTCGCCGCAGGCCGCCAGAAGATCGGCATAGAGCACGATGATGCGACGGCGGAAGAACTTGGTGGCCAGCGCGTTGAGGCCGCCGTCGGCCTGCAGGATGTAGGCTTCCGGCGTCGCCTTCAGCCCGGCCTTGCGGGCGAGCTCGGCCACGCGGGCATAGAGCTCGGGAAACTGGTCCGGGCCGAGCTGGACTGCGCTTCCGCGCAGATGCGCGATGAAGCCGACCTGCACCAGAAACAGAAAGGCGCCGATCAGGCCGACATAGATGAGGCCCAGGCCGAACGAGCCGACGATGAGCAGCAGCCACAGCAGGATCCCCACCACCATGACGGCAACGCGCAGCGGTATCTCGCTCGGCCAGCGCGACACCTGAACGGGCGCGCCGGCCGGCACATCGATCTTCTGATGCATCTGATTCCCTCTCCTATCCGCAATCCATGTGCAGCACCGCCTCCTAAAACACGGCGGTCTGTAATGAAGTGAAATTATTCGCTTGGCTTATAGAAACCATTCCCGCCGACCTCAACATCCATAGTTGAAGTGATGCGCGGTACGGTTGCTTATCCACATTCGGAGTTGAGGCGCACCGTCTGCGTGAAGACAAGTCGGTTCTTCTTGCGTGACAATAGATATCGGGAACCGGCCGGTGTTGTTCCGCGGCTACAATGCAGTTGGTAAGTTCTTCAGTTACCATCCCGAGTGTTGAGGGACCGTGACACCTCGAATAAAACCATCGGCATGAATTCTGTTTCCTGTCCTTCACAAAAGTTCCGAATTCTCCGTGGCATACGGTTGCCCTTGTCGCGTTGGCGTTTCGACGGAGGTGGGGGAGTGAAACACGGATCGCCGAGCCTGCATCGTCTGTTGCTTGCCGTGCTCATCTTTGTCTCGACGGAACATGCCATGGCCTATGACGACGGTATCCAGCCATTGCCAACGGATGAAGCCGGGCTTGCCGCGCGCCTCGAGGAGGCCGGCCTGTCGCGGAAAGGAAGGGCGATCATCCTGGCCGCGTCACGTCCCGCACTCGTGCTTGAGACGACGCCCGTCTCCGACGATGAAGTCGCCCTTGGCGCAAGCCGGATCGGCGGTGTGCCGGATTTGCCCCCCGGCATGCCATGGCCGATGCGCGACGGATACGAAAATGCCGGCGAACTCGCGGCGGTGTTCAACGCCGACGCCCGGAATCTCTATGCCGATGCCGGCCTGCCGCCGCCCTGGCTCTCGCCAGAGGACGGCAGGAAACTGGTCGACGAGCGCAAGCGCCTGAACGAGGAGGCCTGGGCCAGCACCCGTGCGCTGATGGAGGAAGCAGGTGTCGAGGTCGATTTCGATCCGAAGGACATCGAGCGGCCTGGAAAAGACGAGATCGAGGCCGAAGCCCTTCTTTGGCGCGCCAGGGCGGAGGCGGTGGGCAAGTCGTTTCCGCTCGCTTTCATAGGCCAGTTCGACCTGGCTGCGCTGTCGACGCAGGCAGGTTTCGATGCGAGCCTGCCTGATACCGGACGCCTTCTTCTGTTCTATGATCTGTGGATCTTGCCGCCTTCCTTCGATCCACGCTCGAGTGCGGGGCTGCGCCTGATCTACGATGAAACGCCGGTATCGGAGCTCGTGCGCGCAGAGCCGCCGGAGGAGTTTCGGGCGGCTGCCGATCCGCGCCAGTTCCTGCTTGCCCCGGCGGCCATTGCGCCACGATCGGTGATCACCACGATTCCCGCAGGCGGCGCCTCGTGGCGCGCGCTCGGCCTCGGCAACGAGGACGATGCGGGTCTCTACCATGAATGGCTCTACACGCTGGGCTGGCCCACGGCGGAAAGCGGCAATCACCAGCTCGGCGGCTGGCCGCGCGCCATCCAGGGCGGCATGCAGTCCCAGAGCCAGCTTGCCGCCAACGGCGTCTACGCGGGAACGTCTGAAGCTTACGAGAGTGCCGAGGCCAGGCGGCTCCTTGAGGATGCGCAGGATTGGCGGCTCGTGCTGCAGATCGGCCGCGACGACGTTCTCGGTCTCGACTTGCCCGGCGCCTTCTACGTCCTCATGCGTGGGGAGGATCTCGCCGAGCGCCGCTTCGACAGGGCGTGGATCGTCTACGAGCAGGATTGACGATGGCACAACCGACCCGAAACCGCTGGAGGACAAGGCGTCCCGGTGAGCGCGCCGGCACCGCTCTGCGCCTCTTGACGTCACATTCGCAGAAAACAGGAGCATCGCATCCATGCACATCCTCGTCATGATTGCCGGCGTCGTCGCGGCCGGCTGCTTCTGGTGGTACCGCGTCCAGTATATGAGCAAGGCCGCTGGCGAAGTGGCCGACGCGGTTGGTCGGGTCCGGGGGAACATGCGTCGCAGCGCGCTGCGCAAGAAATCCGCGATCTCGCCCATCGCCGCCATCGATGACCCCGTGACCGCCGCAAGCACGGTGGTCCTTGCGATCGCCTCCGAGGACATGGTCGTCTCCGAGGAGATGGAAAAGCGCCTGCGCGACGAGATCGCGGTGATCGCCGCGTCGGAGCGTCAGGTCGACGAGGCGGTCATTTATGCCAAATGGGCGACGAGCCAGGTCGCCGATGTCTCCATCGTCATCGACAAGATCGCGCTCTTCCTGAAGGACCATCTGCGCCGCGAGGAGAAGGAAGAACTCCTCGCCATGGCACAGGCCGTCGCGCTGCCCGACGAGCGTCATGCGATGTTCGGGAGCCGCATCGAAACGCTTCGGCGCAAACTGGGCCTCGTCATCCGCGATTGACGTGAAGCCGGCAGAGGCCGCTCGGAACGCACGATGATTGGACGGGGGTGAAGATGGACCGTTGCACCGAAGGCGGCTCGACCGGAAGGTTTCTGCTGCGCCGCATGGGTGCGGCGTCCGCATGGTCCGTGCTCTGCATCGCGGCAGCCCTGCGGCTCGGCTCCGCGGAAGCGCTGGCGCAGCCGCAGAACGCGAGCAGCACGGACATGGCGCGCGTCCAGCGTTGCGAGGCGCTGCTGGATGCGGGCGACGTGGACAAAGGCCTGCCATGCCTGCGCAACTATCTCGCCGGTCTGATCTCCGCAGGCAAGATGCGCGAGGCGCTGACGGAATACGCCTCATGGGCGGGAGGATTCGCGCAGGCACGGCAGGTGTCGATCGCGCAGGAGCTTTATGAAGAGGGGCTCCTCAGCAAGGCGGCGTCCGAACCCAGCCTGGAACGCGCCTACCTGCACTTCAACTACGCCCGCTTTCTGGAGCGCTACGGCCGCCTCGAGTCGGCGATCATCCACATACGGTGGGCGCGGCGCCTTTTCGAGCAGTTCACCGGCCCGCGCTCGCGCGAGACGATCTCGGCGAACGACACGTTGGGAGCGCTCCTGGTCAACACCGGCTCCGTGGCGATCGGCATGAACATCGCCGAGCGCAATTTCGAGCTTGCGCGTGCAGCGCTCGGAGACGACGAGCCGCTGACATGGCGGACGGCGAACAACTACGCCGAGGCGCTGCGCTCCATCGGCCATCCGCAAGCGGCGAGGCCGATCGACGAGTTCCTGTTGGCCAAACGCGTCGAGCATTACGGAGAAGGCAGCATCCAGGCGCTGGTCAGCGCCAGCAACGCCGCGCTCGATTGCCTTGCGCTCGGCGACGAGACCTGTGCGCTGCGTTATTTCGAGCTGCAGCGCCGCTACGGTGCCGCACTCGCCGATCCGACGTCCGAGCACGTGCCGCAGGCCGAGGCGTGGGTTCGCTACACGAAAGCCTATTTTGCGGAGGACCTGTCCCTTCCGTCCGACGAACTCGAAGCGATGGCGGCTCTCAAGGACTGGCGGGGCTCGCCCGATCTGCTGCGCGTGAAGGCCGCCGCGCTTGCGGCAGAGCAATATGAGAAGAAGGGCGATTGGGAGCGCGCCATTCGCCTTCGCGAAGAGGCCCATGAGATAGCGGTCGCCGCGTTTCGCCCCACCAATCCCATCACATCGGACGCGCAACTCGGGCTTGCGGATGCCTATGCGCGGAAGGGGGACGACCGAAAGGCCCTGGAGATATTCCAGGCCATGGATGCGCGCCTACTGGAGTGGATGCTGCGGGAGATCGGCAACGCCGGCAACCGC
Source organism: Nitratireductor sp. ZSWI3 (assembly GCF_024655565.1). Classification (GTDB taxonomy): domain Bacteria; phylum Pseudomonadota; class Alphaproteobacteria; order Rhizobiales; family Rhizobiaceae; genus Nitratireductor. The sequence continues at coordinate 63,641 of NZ_JANKOF010000007.1, forward strand.
TTCACCGCAGAGAACACGCGCGCCATCGCCGACAATTTCCTCTTCTCCTTCGCCCGGTTCGCGCTTGCGCATGAGGAAGCCAGGCCTGCCTTCGCGCATGCCGCCGGCCGCTGGAAGGCCATGGAAAGCGGCGAGCGCGCCCGCCTTCGCCTGATGGTGGACCATCTGCCGGATGACGGCACGAGGGCGCTGGCACGCGACGTCATCCGCCTGCACGGCCAGCGCCAGGAGATCATGTCGTCGCGACGGACCCTTGCCGACCGGGAGCACGACGAAGCCGTCATCGAGGCGCTGAAGGCCAAGGCGAAGGAACTCGAGGAGCGCATAGCGCAGCTTCCCCCGGTGACCGCCTCCTCGGTGCCGACAACGGTCGAGGCCGTTCTTGGCCCATCCGACGCGCTGGTGAACTTCATCGCGCTGTCACGCCGCAAACCCTCGCTTGGTAGCGATGACGCCGTTCTTGAACGCCGCCTGATCGCGGCGGTGCACAGGAAGGCCGCGGCGCCCGTGCTGGTCGACCTCGGTGATCCTGATGCCTTTCTCGACGAGACGCCGCCGGCCACGGAAACCGAGGAGGGGCGCAGCGCGGCGCTCTTCCGGCAGCTCATCGGGCCGCTGCAAGTGCATATCGAGGGCGTGGAGCGGCTTTACATCGTGCCGGACGCATCGCTTTATGCGATGCCCTTTTCGCTGCTGCGCGATGCGGAAGGCCGCTATCTGGATCAGCTCTACGAGGTGCGTTTCCTCACCCGCGAAGACACGTTGTTTCAAGAGGGGCGCAGCCACCGGCTCGCGGCGGGCGGCAAGGCTGTCCTGGCCGGAGGTCTCGATTTCTCGAAGGGAAAGGAGAAGGGGGCCTCGCCCATTCCGTTCTCCCGGCGCGAGGCTGACCGGATCGACGCCATCCTGAAAGGCGCAGGGTACCGAACGACGCTGCTGACGGGCGCGGCCGGAACGGAAGCCGCGCTCAGGGCCGAGGCGTCCGGCGCGGAGGTCATCCATCTTGCAACGCACGGCTTCTTTCATCCCATAGGGGACGAGTCCAACGCGCTGTGGCGCAGCGGTCTCGTCCTGGCGCGCTCCGGCTCGCCCGCCGACCCCCGCGCCGACGGCGAGGACGGCTATCTCTATGCGCAGGAACTCCTGGACTGGGATCTGTCGTCGGCCTCCCTCATCGTCCTTTCGGCCTGCGAGACCGCCCGCGGCAGCGCGAGCCGCATCGACGCGGTGCGCGGCCTGCCGACCTCCCTTGGCATTGCCGGCGCGCAGCGCTTTCTCCTGACCCTGTGGGCCATCGACGACGAGGGGGCAGCGGCCTTCATGACACGATTTTACGAGCACGCCGCCCAGCCCGGCACCACCTATGCCGAGGCCCTGCGCCAGGCGCGGCTCGATGCCATTGCAGGTAAGGTCGCCAAGGCCGAGGACCCGGCCGTGTGGGGCGCCTTCGTCATGTTCGAGAACTGAACGTCTTGCAGCCACGGCTGCCGGACACTGCTCGATAACTCCCAATTGATCGCGCCAGCGCTCCCGCCGGGAAGGCGCGGCGGCCGGTTCAGGCGCGGATCGATTTCTTCCCGAAAGATTTCCACAACCCCAAAGAAATTCGCGGCGCGGATCGACGTCGCCGCATCTGGTTGTTGACATCCTTCCTATCCAAAAATATATCAGAAAAATAACTAATATCTTAGTTGTGGATTTGATATGTCTAATCCCGTCGAGTTCCCGTCGCTTCAGCTTTCCGATCTGGTCTCGCCGCAGGACCTGCAGGCTGGTGGGAGCATGACCAATCGGATCCATGCGCTGCTGCGCAAGCTGATTGTCGAGGTGAAGCTGTTGCCGGGACGCGCGCTTTCCGAAAAGGAGATCGCGGCTCTGCTGAACGTGAGCAAGACACCGGTTCGCGAGGCGATCATCCGGCTTGCGGAAGAGGGGTTTGTCACCGTCGTGCCGCAGGGCGGCACCTATATCGCGCCGATCGACGTGCAGCGTTACATGGAAGCCTGCTTCGTCCGCTTCAGGCTCGAGGAGGGGGCGGTTATCGAGGCCGCCAAGCGGCATTCACTGGAAGACATTGCACGACTGAAGACCTGTCTTGCCCAGCAGCGTGCCGCCGCCGCGGACGAGCAGTTCACCGATTTCTTTCTGCTGGACGAGGAGTTCCATCGCACGATCTTCGCCGCCGCTCGCCTGCCTGGGGCGTGGAGCGTCGTCAACCAGGCGAAGGGCGAGATGGACCGGATGCGGCACCTGAAGCGGGTGTTCGCCGTGCGCCGCACCGAAAAGGTGATCGAGGAGCACGAGAGCATCGTGGCTGCCATCGAGTCCGGCGATATCGAAGGCGCGCGCGAGGCGGTTCAGCGCCATCTCGGATCGCTTGAATCCAAGATCGCGGAACTGTCCAAGAACCCCAGGATCTGGACCTACATCGAGCAGGTCAACACACGCGTCACCAGGAAGCGCGTCTCCAGAGGCTCCAAATAGCCGGCCTGAACGTCCGAGGCTTTTGAGGAGGGGCCTTTCATGTCCGCAGTTCAAATCAACAACGTCGCCAAGAGATACGGTTCCCTGGAAGTCGTCCATGGCATCGATCTGGCGATCCAGCCGCAGGAATTCGTCGTCCTGGTCGGACCGTCCGGATGCGGCAAGTCAACGACGCTGCGCATGGTTGCCGGGTTGGAGGAGATTTCCGACGGGACGATCTCGATCGGCGGGCGGGTGGTCAACAAGGTCGCGCCCAAAGACCGTGACGTGGCGATGGTGTTCCAGAACTATGCGCTCTACCCCCACCTGAACGTCGCCGAGAACATCGCCTTCGGCCTGCGTGTCCGGGGCGAGAAGCGCGAGGTGATCGACAAGGCGGTAGCGGAGGCCGCGCAAATCCTGGGGCTGACGGCCTATCTGACGCGCAAGCCGGCCGATCTCTCCGGCGGGCAGCGCCAGCGTGTCGCCATGGGCCGCGCCATCGTTCGCAAGCCCAAGGTTTTCCTGTTCGATGAACCGCTCTCCAATCTCGACGCCAAGCTGCGCACCCATATGCGCGCCGAGATCAAGCAGCTGCACAAGCGCATGCAGGCGACCAGCATCTATGTGACGCACGACCAGGTCGAAGCGATGACCCTGGCAGACCGCATCGTCATCATGAATGGCGGCAATATCGAGCAGGTCGGCTCGCCGATGGACGTGTTTCTCGAGCCGGCCAACACTTTCGTCGCCGGCTTTGTCGGCTCTCCGCCGATGAACCTTCTGGATGCCGTCGTTGCGAAGCGCGACGGTGGGGCGAAGGCCGTTCTGACGGGGGAGGGCGGCCAGAGCCTCAGCATTCCGGACGCCTTTGCGAAGGCAGCGACGGAAGGCCAGCCGATCAAGCTCGGGCTGCGACCCGAAATCATGTCCGTGCGGACCGATGACGGACGTGAAACGCTGGACTGTGCCATCGAGCTTGTGGAGCCGCTCGGCGCCGAGGCGCTGCTTCACGGCGAGGCGAACGGGCAGTCCTTCATCGCAAAGGCGGAAACGCTCTATTCCCACCACGAGCTGAACGGCGTGAGGCGGCTGGGCATCGACACGACGCGCATCCACGTCTTCGATGCGGCAACCGGCAGGTCTCTCAAGGCCGCAAGCGGATCGCGGCCATGAAGCAGAATTTCCGCCGGATGCTGCACGATTTCTGGGAGGACATGCGGCGGGACTGGCAGCTTTATCTGCTGCTCGCGCCGATGGTCATCTGGTTCTCGCTGTTTCTCTACAAGCCCATGTACGGGCTTCTGATCGCGTTCAAGGATTTTTCGATTTTCCGCGGCATCGAGGGAAGCCCGTGGGTGGGTTTTGCGAATTTCGTGGAGCTCATCCACAACGATATGTTCATCCGGGCCTTCTGGAACACGATCACCATCAGCGGCCTCGGCCTGATATTCGCGTTTCCGGTGCCGATCATCCTGGCGTTGATGTTCAACGAGGTCCAGAACGCGGTGGCGCGCCGCTGGGCGCAGACGATCGTCTATCTGCCGCACTTCATCTCGGTGGTGATCGTTGCGGGCATCGTCATCAATTTCCTGTCGCCGTCGACCGGTGTCGTCAATCTGCTTGCGAAGGGACTTGGGCTGGAACCGGTCTATTTCCTGACCCAGCCGGAGTGGTTCCGGCCGGTCTTCATCGGATCGTCGATCTGGAAGGAGGCCGGGTTCGAATCGATCGTTTACCTGGCGGCGATCGCCGGCGTGAGCCCGACCCTGTATGAATCCGCGCGGGTCGATGGCGCATCGCGTTGGCAGATGATGTGGCGCATCACGCTGCCCTGCATCCTGCCGACCATCATCATCATGCTGATCATACGCATCGGCAATCTGGTCGAGGTCGGTTTCGAATACATCATCCTGCTCTACCGCCCGTCCACCTACGAAACCGCCGACGTCGTCTCGACCTTCATTTATCGGACCGGCCTGCAGGGAACCCAGTACGACCTGGCCACCGCCGCCGGCCTGTTCAACGCCGTCATCGCTTTCGTCCTTGTCTATTCGGCAAATCGCATCAGCCGAAAAGTCTCTTCGACATCGCTTTGGTGAGGAGCTGAAGATGGCAAGCTTCAATCTCTATTCCCGCGGTGACAGGATCTTCGGCTGGGCCAACGCCATTCTCCTCGGCCTGTTCGTCCTGTCGACGCTCTATCCGTTCATCTACGTCCTGTCGGTCTCGCTGTCGTCCGGAGCCGCCGTCACCGCCGGCCGCGTGACGCTCTGGCCGGTCGATGTCACGCTCGCGGCCTATGACCGCGTGCTGTCGGACAGGATGTTCTGGGTCGCCTATGGCAACACCTTCATCTACACCTTCGGCGGCACGCTGATGAGCCTGGCGATCATGATACCCGGGGCTTACGCCCTTTCGCGAAGGCGCCTGCGCGGCCGTACCTTCTTCAACATCGCGATCGCCTTCACGCTGTGGTTCCATGCGGGCATGATCCCGTTCTTCATGAACATGCGGGATCTCGGGCTGCTGGACAGTCGTTTCGGCATCATCATCGGCTTTGCCGCGAACGCCTTCAACGTCATCCTGTTGCGCAACTTCTTCGAGGCCGTGCCGAAATCCTTCGAGGAAGCGGCCAAGATGGACGGCGCGAGCGAACTGCAGCTTCTTTGGAAGGTCTTCATTCCGCTGTCCAAGCCGGCGATCGTCACCGTTGCGCTGTTCTGCATCGTCTCGCGCTGGAACGGTTACTTCTGGGCCATGGTGCTCCTGCGCGGCGAGGAGAAGATCCCGCTGCAGGTCTATCTGAAGCGGGTGATCGTCGACCTCAACGCGAATGATGAGTTTGCCTCGAGCCTGCTGACGGCCCGGTATTCGTTCGAAACCGTAACCTCGGCGATCATGATCGCCTCCATCATCCCCGTCCTCATCATTTATCCCTACGCGCAGAAGTATTTCACGAAGGGAATTCTGCTGGGCGGGGTCAAAGAGTAACAACACAGGGAGGAGAACCGGTGAAAGCACTGCAGAAGAGAGCGCGTCTACTGGCGCTGATGACGGCCGTTGCGGCGGCATCGCCCGGCTGGGCACAGGATGCGGGCAAGATAACGGAGGACCCGCTGGAGCTGACGATCCATTTCCACTTCCGCGACAAATACGTCTATTCGGAAAAGTGGCCGGTGGAGCAGAACGCGGCCGAGCTCACCAACATCCACGTCCGCAACGTGGCCTCGCTTGCCACGACCAGCAGCCGCGACGCGTTCAACCTCATGATCGCTTCGGGCGAGCTTCCCGACATCGTTGGCGGCGACGCGACCGGCGGGCTGAAAGAAGACTTCATCCGCTACGGTCTGGAAGGAGCCTTCGTCCCGCTCAACGATCTGATCGCCGAAAACGCACCTCACCTGAAGGCGTTCTTCGACAGCCATCCCGAAATCCGCAACGCGATTTCGGGGCCGGACGGCAACATCTATTTCATCCCCTATGTGCCTGACGGGAAGTTTTCGCGGGGCTGGTTCATCCGTCAGGATTGGCTCGATAAGCTCGGGTTGAAAAGGCCTGAAACGCCGGAAGAGGTCTACGAGGTCCTCAAGGCTTTCCGCGACAACGACCCCAACGGCAACGGGGTCAAGGACGAGGTGCCTTACTTTGCCCGTGAGGAAGTCGATGCAGTCCGCCTCATCAATCTGTGGGATGCGCGTGTATCGGGCTCCGAGCGCTACGGCGACTTTGCCGTCTATGACGGAAAACTTCGTCATCCCTGGGTCGAGGAAAATTACAAGACCGGGATTTCGCATGTCGCCCAGTGGTACAAGGAAGGGCTGATCGACAAGGAGATCTTCACGCGCGGCGCCCGCTCGCGAGAATATCTTTTGGGCAACGATCTCGGCGGCATGACGCATGACTGGTTCGCCAGCACCTCAACCTACAACGATGCGTTGTCACCCAAAATCGAAGGGTTCGCCCTGAAGCCGATGCTGCCGCCCAAAACGGTTTCCGGAGAACGCTTCGAAGACGCCCGGCGATTGCGCGTCCAGCCGGTCGGATGGGCGATTTCGGCGACCAACGAGCACCCGGTCGAGACGATCAGATATTTCGATTTCTGGTTCTCCGAGCAGGGCCGCATCCTGTCGAACTTCGGCGTCGAAGGTCTGACCTATGAGATGGTCGACGGCAAGCCGCGGTTCAAAAAGGAGGTTCTGGAGAACAAGGACCCCGTCAACGCACAGCTCTGGGCGATCGGAGCCCAGGTACCGCGCGGCTATTGGATGACCTACGAATACGAGCGCCAATGGACCAACAAGATCGCGCTTGAAGGCATCGAGATGTACGAGAAGTGCGACTGCCTCAAGGAAGAGTTCCTGGGCGTCTCGCTCAATGCCGAGGAAAAGGCTGTCTTTGACCGCTATTGGCCGAGCATCCTCACCTACATGACCGAGATGCAGCAGACATGGGTGCTGGGCGCCCAGGACGTCGATGCCGGCTGGGAGGCCTACAAGAAGCGCCTGACCGATCTCGGGTACGACCAGGTCATCGAGATCATGCAGGCCGCCTACGACCGCCAATACGCGGCGCGATAAGCTTTCTTCACGCGGGATGGCGGCGCGACCGCCATCCTTTCCCTCCGCATTCACAGGAGTTCCAGCCGCGATGCGTCACTCTGCCCCGGCCACAGCCAAACAGGCCCATCTCGACGAACCCCGGCCGGGTTCATTGACCATCGGCTACATGCCGAGCGAGCCGTGCCCTCCAAAGGAAAACCCGCCGCGCTTTTCCTGGCTTCCCGATATCGACGACGGCGCGCGATACGTGCTGCGCATCTCGACCGATTCCGGTTTCGCCGACGACAAGACACGCACTTTTCCGGATCTGGCGTGGAATTTCTTCACCCCGGACGAGGCGCTGCCGGCGGGGCGCTATCACTGGTCTTACGCGCTCTGGGATCAGGATACCGCGACACGCAGTTCCAACTGGAGTGCCGTGCGCAGCTTCGAGATCACCGACGCCTTGCCCAAAACCCCGCTGCCCGGCCGGGCCGCCCGGCACGCCGCCGGGCATATGAGCCATCCCCGCCTGTGGCTCGATCCCGACCAGCTCAGCGCCTTCGCCGCTGCCGTGGCCAAGAATCCCGACCACTGCGGCTGGTCGGATTTCTTCGCCAAATCGGTGCAGCCCTGGCTGGAGCGTCCAATCATCGGGGAGCCCAGGCCTTATCCCAACAACACGCGCGTCGCGACCCTCTGGCGGCAGATGTATATCGACTGCCAGGAGGTCATCTATGCGATCCGGCACCTTGCCATCGCGGGCCGCGTCCTCGGGCGCGACGACCTGCTCGACGCCTCCTGCGACTGGTTGCTGGCCGTAGCCGCTTGGGATCCGAGCGGCACGACCTCACGCGCCTATAACGACGAAGCGGCCTTCCGCATCGTCGTCGCGTTGGCCTGGGGTTATGACTGGCTTCACGATCACCTGAGCGAGGAACAGCGCGAAACCGTGCGGTCCGTTCTTCTGCGCCGCACGCGGGAGGTGGCCGAACACGTCATCGCCCATGCGCGTATTCACGTGTTTCCCTATGACAGCCATGCCGTGCGCTCGCTCTCGGCGGTGCTGGCGCCGGCCTGTATCGCGCTTTGCGGCGAAAGTGACGAGGCAACGGAATGGCTCGACTACACCGTCGAGTTCCTGGCCACCCTCTATTCTCCCTGGGCCGGAACGGACGGGGGATGGGCCGAGGGGCCCCATTACTGGATGACCGGCATGGCCTATCTCATCGAGGCAGCCAATCTGATCCGGTCCTATCTCGACTTCGACCTCTATCAGCGGCCGTTTTTCCAAAACACTGGCAGGTTCCCCCTTTACACCAAGGCGCCGGGGACCCGGCGTGCGGGTTTCGGCGACGATTCAACCATGGGCGATCTTCCGGGCCTGAAGGTCGGCTACAATGTACGCCAGTTTGCCGGCGTGACCGGCGACGGTCACTATCAATGGTATTTCGATCGCATCAGAGCGGATGCGGCCGGCACCGAAGCGGCCTTCTACAACTACGGTTGGTGGGACCTGAACTTCGACGACCTTGTCTATCGTCACGACTATCGCGACGTGGCGGCAACCTCGCCGGCCGACCTGCCTGCTCTCGCCGTTTTCCACGATATCGGCTGGGCGGCCATCCAGAAGAACATGGACGACCCCGACGGGCACCTGCAGTTCGTCTTCAAATCGAGCCCCTACGGCTCGCTCAGCCACAGCCACGGCGACCAGAACGCTTTCGTTCTCTATGCCTATGGCGAGGACCTCGCGATCCAGTCCGGCCATTACGTCGCCTTCAATTCCAGCATGCATCTTCATTGGCGCCGGCAGACCCGGTCGAAGAACGCCGTGCTGATCGGCGGCAAGGGCCAGTATGCGGAAAAGGACAAGGCGCTCGCCCGCCGCGCCGGCGGCCGCATCGTGGATGTCGAGGAAAAGCCCGGCCATGTGCGCCTGGTCGGCGATGCGACGGCCGCCTATCAGGTCGCCAACCCGCTGGTTCAAAGGGCGGAGCGCGAAATCCATTTCGTCAACGACAGCTATTTCGTGATCGTCGATCGGGTGGAGTGCTCCGAGCCCCAGGAACTGCAGTGGCTTTGCCACACGGTCGGAGCGCCGCAGACCGGCCGCTCGAGTTTTCGCTACAACGGCCGCAAGGCGGGCTTTTATGGCCAGTTCGTGTTTTCCTCCGCCGGCATGCCGCAGATCACCGCCATCGAGGGCTTCACGGGCATCGACCCGGCGGAACATGAAGGGCTCGATGTCCATCACCACGTCTGTGCCGAAGTGCCGGCGGCGGTAAGCCACCGCCTGGTGACCCTTCTCGTCCCCTACAGCCTGAAGGAGCCGAAGCGCATCTTCAGCTTCATCGATGATCAGGGATTCTCCACCGACATCTATTTCACCGATGTCGATGACTGCCGCTTCAAGCTTTCCATCCCCAAGCAATTCTAGTTCGCAGGAGGTTTTCAATGCAGCGTTTCGTCAACAGGACCGTCGTCGTCGCCGGGGCCGGCCGGGACATCGGGCGCGCCTGCGCCATTCGCTTTGCCGAGGAAGGCGCCAACGTCGTCCTCACCTACAACGGCGCTGCGGACGGGGCGGCCAAGGCAGTTGCCGAGATCGAGAAGCTCGGACGTTCGGCCGTGGCAATCAAGGCTGATCTGACGAACGCGGCCGAGGCCGAAGCGGCGGTTGTCGCGGCAGCCGATCGGTTCGGCACTATCCATGGCCTCGTCCACGTCGCAGGCGGCCTGATTGCCCGAAAGACGATGGCGGAAATGGACGAAGCCTTCTGGCACGAGGTCCTCGACGTGAACCTGACCTCCCTGTTCCTGACCGCAAAGGCTGCCCTTCCGAGAATGGCCAAGGGCGGCGCGATCGTGACCTTTTCCTCCCAGGCCGGTCGTGACGGTGGCGGGCCGGGCGCTATCGCCTATGCCACGTCGAAAGGCGCGGTCATGACCTTCACCCGCGGTCTTGCAAAGGAAGCCGGTCCGGGCATCCGCGTGAATGCCGTATGTCCCGGCATGATCGCGACGACCTTTCACGACACCTTCACCAAGCCCGAAGTTCGCGAGCGGGTGGCCGGCGCTGCGTTGATGAAGCGGGAAGGGGCGAGCGAGGAGGTCGCCGCGCTGGTGGCCTTCCTCGCATCGGATGATGCGGCCTACATCACCGGAGCCTGCTATGACATCAACGGCGGCGTCCTGTTCTCGTGAGGCGTCGGTGGGTTTGATGTCCGTGTCCCTGCCAAGAGCCGGACGGATCGCCATCCTCGGCACTTCGCTCGTCCAGCAGAACCATTTTGGTGACCGGACCTTGCTGGCCACCTCGGCTCGCGGTTGGATGAGTTGGGCCGAGGTTCTGTCGCACGGCAGGCTCGCCTGCCCCGTTCATCATGATCCGCGCGTGCTGTCCGGCTGGGAGCCCAGCAATCGCCAAGGCGTCAGCCGGTTCTTCTCGGGCCTCAATTTCGGGGTTTCGGGGCAGAAGGCGATCGAGATCGAGCGTCGCCTGCCGGGGCTTCTGGAGTGGGACTTCGATCTGGTCATCGTTGATGCGGGCACCAACGACATGATGGTGGAGACGCGCCAGGCCATCGCGAGGACGCGCGCGCGGATCGCTTCCACGTTGCTCGATGCCGGAAAGACCGTCATCCTGCTCCCGATCCTGGCGCGCAGCGTCGGGAAATGGCCGGCAGGTGGAGCGGAGCGGGCAAAAGCGCATTGGATAAACCGGCAGAGCATCGAGTTTGCCGCCGCCAACGGCAACTGCCATATCTTCGACTGGAACGCCGCCTGGGTCGATCCGGACAACGAGTTTGGCGAACCGTTTGAGGGCTATTCCAATGACGGGACGCATTTTTCCGTGCTGGGCGGCTTTGCCGTCGGCCGCCAGCTGGCGCGCTATCTGCAAAGCATCGTGCCGTGGGCGCCCGATCGCGTTCTCGCGAGAGACGATCGTTTCGACCCCGTGAACAATCCGCTCGGCAATCTGGCTTCGGAGCTCGATGCCCGGGCGATCACCGCGAGCGGGGAGGCAAGCCACTCTCTCGGTGGCGAGATCGCCCATCCCGGCGTCGGTGTCTGGGTGGAGGCGACCTGCGACGTGGACGTGCCTGCCCACGAGGGCGTCCTTGGCATATCGCTTCGCCTGAAGGATGGCGCGGAGGACGGGCAGGAGGTGATTGCGCTGGCGCCGTTCCACGGCGATGACGGACGGCCGTTTCCATTTCCGAGCACGGCCTGGCGTGGGACGCTGAGGACACCGCCCCTGAAACTGAAGCCGGGGCAAAGAGCGCCCGAGCTTCATCTCCACGTCATCCTGCGCCAGAATGCGATGCCGATCGAGATCGCGCTCGCCCGGATCGATGTCCGTCCCGTTCCGAGCCCGGTGCGCGCATGATGGGAAGCCGGCGTAAACCCAGGCTCCTCATAGCCATGCGGAAGGAGCTTCCCGAAGGGTTTTTCGGGCCGCCTGAATGGGCGAGATTGAAGGCCGTGACCGATATCATTCCCGGCTTTCCCTATGCGAATGTCGATGATCCTTCGGGCGCTGCAGCTCTCGCGGAGGCGGATATCCTCCTGGGTGCCTGGGGCGCGCCGTCATTGACGAGGGAGCGCCTCAGCCGTGCGCCCCGCCTCAGAATGGTTGCCTATGCGGCGGCGTCCGTGCGCACTGTGGCACCGGCCGAATTCTGGGAGGCATCCGATATCCTGGTTACCACCGCCGCATCCGCCATGGCCGTTCCGGTCGCCGAGTTCACCTTTGCGGCGATCATCATGTGCGGCAAGGATGTCTTCCGGTTGCGCGACGACCACCGCAAAGAGCGCGGGGCGGGCGGTTTCGGCAGCCGGCGCGGCCTGAACCTGCCCCATCTCGGCAATCACGCCCGTCGGGTCGGCATCGTCGGTGCTTCGCGGATCGGCCGCCGGGTCATCGAAATGCTCGCCCGCAGCAAATTCGAGATCGCCGTCTACGATCCGTTCCTGGACGCGCGAGAGGCCGTCGCGCTGGGGGCGGTGAAGATGGATCTGCATGATCTTCTCGCATGGGCCGACACGGTCTCGCTGCATGCGCCGATCCTGCCCGAGACCCACCATATGATCGGCGCGCGCGAATTGTCGCTGATGGCGGATCACGCGGTTCTCATCAACACGGCGCGCGGCTGGCTCGTCGATCATGATGCGTTGCTGGCCGAAGCCCGATCGGGACGCTTGCGTGTTCTGATCGATACGCCCGACCCCGAGCCCTTGCCGACGGACAGTCCGTTCTACGATCTTCCCAATGTCGTCCTGACTCCGCACATCGCCGGAGCGTTGGGGAATGAACTGAAGGCGCTTTCCGATCTGGCCATCACGGAGATCGAACGGTTTGTCGGCGGTCTTGCACCGCTGCATCCGGTGCGCGAAGACGATCTGGATCGTATGGCATGAGCGGATTCGACCATTGCTTCTCGACGCTCGGCTGCTCGGAACTGAGCCTTCACCAGGTCGCCGATCTCGCGGGGCGGAACGGTATCGAGACCGTGGAACTGCGTGCCCTGTCGGGAACGCTCGATCTGCCGGCCGCGCTCGCTGCTGAGTTCGGAGCCCCTGACGGGCTGGCGGCTTTTCTGACCCAGCGCAAGCTGCGGGTCGCCGCGCTGAACACGTCCGTCCGGCTGTTCGACGGAGCCGATCTTTCTGCGATCGAGCCATTTGTCGCCTGGGCCGAGGCGGCCGGTGCCGACCATCTGCGTGTCTTCGATGGCGGCGGTCGGCTGAGCCGAGCCGCTCTGGACCGAGCCGCAGATTGGCTGGAAGCCTGGCAGGCCGATCGGCGGTCGCGCGGTCTGAAGGTCGATCTGATGATCGAGACCCATGACGCACTGGCGGATTACGGGCAGCTTGTTGCGTTCGTCGAACGCGTGCCGGCGGCGCGGATCCTCTGGGACTCGCATCACACCTGGGCGAGGGGCGCCGACATGGAAGCCCTTTGGCACCGCATCGCGAAAAGCGTCGTTCATGTGCACGTCAAGGACAGCAAGCCTGACGGCGATGGCCACCGACGATACGTGTTGCCGGGCCGGGGGGATTTCCCGATGCCAAGCCTGCTTGCGCTTCTCCGGTCAAGCGGGCGCCGGATTCCCCTCAGCCTGGAATGGGAGCGCCACTGGCATCCGGAACTTTCGCCTCTGGAGGAGGCGCTGACGGCCGCACGTGCCTGGTGGGGACAGGAAGATTTCCGATGCGCATAGCCGAGATCCACCTCACGCCCGTCGCGATTCCCGACAGGCCTCTCCTGAACTGCAAGGGGGTCCACCAGCCTCACGCCTTGCGCACCGTCATCGAGGTCGTTTGCGATGACGGGACTGTCGGACTGGGGGAAACCTATGGAAGCATCAAGGCCCTGGAGGGCTTGAGGCGCGCGGCAGGCGCTTTGATCGGGCTCGATCCGTTTCATCTCCACGCGCTGAAGTCCCGCGTCGTTGCCGCGCTGCCCGAAGGCGGCGGCATCAATGCAAAATCTGCCGTCGCAGATCACAAGCTGACGGATGTGGTGGCCTCGGCCTATGAGGTTGCCTGCCTCGATATCCAGGGAAAGTCGCTAGGACGACCCGTGGTCGATCTGCTCGGAGGCCCGGTGCGCGCCAGCGTCTCCTTCGGTGCCTATCTCTTCTTCAAGTTCGGCGCCCATATCGGCCAGGCACAGGACGAGTGGGGCGAGGTGCTCACACCCGACCAGATGGTTGAGGAAGCGCGGGGCATGGTCGAAGCCCATGGCTTCCGTTCCCTCAAGCTCAAGGGCGGAGTGCTGCATCCCGATCTCGAGATCGAGACGATGCTGAAGCTGCGCGAGGCCTTCCCCGGCCATCCGCTGCGCATCGACCCGAACGGCGGCTGGACCGTCGAGACCGCCATCCATGTCGCCCGGAAGCTGGAAAACGTCCTCGAATATCTGGAGGATCCGGTGATCGGCATGGATCGGATGGCTGAAGTCGCCGCGGCGACCTCGATCCCGCTCGCCACCAACATGATCGTGCTGGAGTTCGATCAGATCGCCGAAGCCGTCCGAAAAAGGGCGGTGCAGATCGTGCTTTCCGACCATCATTATTGGGGTGGCCTGCGAGCTTCCGTGCAGCTTGGCAAAATATGCGAGGTTTTGGGGCTCGGTGTGTCGATGCACTCGAACTCCCATCTCGGGATCACGCTTGCAGCGATGCTTCACACGGCGGCAGCAACGCCGAATCTGAGTTTCGACTGTGACACGCATTATCCCTGGACCGGCGTCGATGTGATCGAAGGTCAGCCGTTCTCTTTCCGCAATGGAGCCCTGGCCGTGCCGAGCGGACCAGGCCTCGGCGTCACGCTCGACCGGGGCAGGCTCGCCCAACTCGCCGCCCTTTACGAGCAGGCGGGCACGAAGGAGCGGGACGATACCGCCTATATGAAGCAATTCGATCCGGCTTACGAACGCCGCGTGCCGCGCTGGTAGCGACCGGGCACGAACGTCGGCAGGACGGGAAATCCGGTCCTGATCTTCCTTGGGAATTCAAAGTTCGGCCAAGCGTCTCGGCACGCTTTTCCTGCCACTTCGTGCACGCTTCCTCGTCGGTCGCAAGGCTGTGAAGCATTTTGACGACAGCGACATATTCGCAGAATTGGTTGCCGACGGGAGCGTGTAATCGCGCTGGTTGCTGTGATGGGCCTTTTCGAAAGCCCCCTTGCCAAGGCGAGGGCGTTCGGCTATCCGAGATGCGTTATATGATAACATAACATTTCATGAACGCTGATCGTCTCCGTCAGCAACCAGTAGAGGGTTCCAAATGCAAACGATGTTCACGAGGTGCGCCGGCGCACTGGCGATGGGTTCGATGCTGCTTTTTCTCGCGCAGGCAGGCGCGCAGGAGAGCCGGAGCGGCAACGCTCCGACGCACGCTCACGACAATGCGCATGACCACTCCCACGGTGCCGACGACGCCATCTACAAAGGGTATTTCGAAGACGGCCAGATCGCCGCTCGCATGCTCTCGGACTGGGAGGGCGATTGGCAGTCCGTCTATCCCTATCTGCAGGATGGCACGCTGGACCCGGTTATGGCGCATAAGTCGGAGCAGGGCGACAAGAGCGCTGCGGAATACCGCGCCTATTACGAGACGGGATACAAGACCGATGTCGATCGCATCGTCATCAGCGGCGACAGCGTCACGTTCCATGAGGACGGTAAGGCCGTCGAAGGCCGTTACGCTTCGGATGGATACGAGATCCTGACCTATGAGAAGGGCAATCGAGGCGTGCGCTATATCTTCGAGAAGACCGGAGGCGACGGCGAGGCTCCGCGGTTCATCCAGTTCAGCGATCACCGCATCGCGCCAGCGCAGGCCGATCACTACCATCTCTATTGGGGGAGCGACCGCGCGGCCTTGCTGAAGGAAGTGACCAACTGGCCGACCTACTATCCCTCGTCGCTGAGCGGAGAACAGATCGCCGGCGAGATGATGGCGCATTGATCGTCTGTTGACAGCACGCGATGCCGAGATAATTTGTCGTCGGAAACGGTGCCCAGATGGGCTTGAAAGGGAATCCGGTGCCGCAGGCCTGTCCTGCGAATTCCGGAACTGCCCCCGCAACTGTAGGTGACCGTTCCGTTCCGCCGGCCCCAGGGTCGGAGCCACTGTGCGCATGCGCATGGGAAGGCCAGGAACGGAACCAGGGTCGCAAGTCAGGAGACCTGCCGTTCCGGAGTCGCGAGCAGCGTGGCTTCTCATCCACATGAAACCGGGCGGGGCGCCCGGGAAAGGAACAATAATGTTTACCGTCACCGGCGGCGCGAGCCGCTTTTCCTGTCTTCTTGCAGGCATTCTTGTCGCATCCGTCGCTTCCGCTTCGGCGCAGGCCACGGGCTATCCGCTCGAAATCGAGAATTGCGGGCGCGTGCTGTCATTTGCCGCGGCGCCCGAGCGCGTGGTGTCGGTCGGGCAGGGCTCGACCGAGATCCTGCTGTCGCTCGGTCTCGGCAGCCGCATCGTCGGAACCGCGGTCTGGCTCGCGCCGCTGCCGGAGGAGCTTGCCGAGGAGGGGGCCGCCCTGCCGCGCCTTGCCGACAATTCACCGAGCCTCGAGGCGGTTCTGAAGACGCGGCCCGACCTCGTCACCAACGAGTGGATCAGCGATATCGGCCCCGATGGCGGCCGGGTGGGAACCTTCGCGCAGTTCGGGGATTTCGCGATCCCGGTCTATGTCTCGCCCGCCGAATGCGCCAAGAGCGCCTACAGCGACGGCAGCGGCGACGGCGCGCGCTCGAAGCCCTGGACAGCCGACCTGCTGCGCCGGGAGATCGGGGAGCTTGCCGCGATCTTCGATGCCGGCTCGGCGGGCGATGCGCTGAGCGCCAAGAATGACGCGCGGATCGCTGCGGCCGCGGCAAACGCGGCGGCACTCCGTGCCGACGACGTTTCGGTTCTTTACTGGTTCTCCTCGCTCGAGATCGACGGCGAGGCATATGTGGCCGGGCGCTTCGGCGCGCCGGCGTGGATCTCGGATGTGGTCGGCGTGCGCAACGTCATCACCTCGGACGAAGAATGGCCGCTTGTCGGATGGGAGACGATCGCCGAACTCGATCCCGCCGTCATCGTGCTGGCCACGATGGATCGGCGCCGCTATCCGGCGGACGATATCGCCGCAAAGCGCCAATTCCTCCAGAGCGATCCTGTCACCAGCCAGATGACGGCTGTGCGCGAAGGGCGTTTGATCGGAATGGATGCCCGCTCCATGAACCCGACCCTGCGCGCCGTCGACGGCGTGGAAACGCTCGCGCAGGGCCTGCGCGCGCTTGGCCTGACGCAATGACCCTGCATGCCGGGGTCGCGCCCCGTCCTTTCCACAGGCTGGGCCTGCCGGCGTTCGGCCTGATCGCCCTTGTCGCACTCCTCGTTGCGGCGGCAGGCGCGGTGTCGATCGGCGAGGTAGCGGTGCCGCCAGCCGAGGTCGTCAAGGTGCTGGGCAACCGGCTCTTCGGGATGGATTTGGCCGTTGATCCGATCCGCGAGGGGATCGTCTGGCATTATCGCCTCAGCCGCGCCGCCGTGGCCGCCTCGGCGGGAGCCGGTCTGGCGGTCTGCGGAACCGTTCTGCAGGCCCTGCTGCGCAACCCGCTGGCAGAGCCGTATCTGCTCGGCATCTCCGCCGGCGCTTCGACCGGAGCTGTCCTCGTCATGGTGCTCGGCATCGGCGCGGGCGCCGTCACCCTGTCGGGCGGCGCCTTTCTCGGCGCCGGCCTGGCCTTCGTCTTCGTGGCGGCTCTGGCGCGTGGATCGGGCGGCGGCACCGAGCGGATCATCCTCGCCGGCATCGCCGGCTCGCAGCTCTTCAATGCCGCGACATCCTTCATCGTGACGACCTCGGCCAATGCCGAGCAGACGCGCGGCATCATGTTCTGGCTCCTCGGCAGCCTTGGCGGCGCGCGCTGGCCCGACATCGGTCTTGCCTTGCCGATGCTCGCCATCGGGTTGCTGGTAGCCCTCTACCGGGCACGCGCACTCGACGCGTTCGCATTCGGCGAGGACGCTGCCGCCTCCCTTGGGATCGAGACCGCGCGCGTGCGCATGGAGCTCTTCGGTGTGACGGCGCTGCTGACGGCGGGGATCGTCAGCCTGGTCGGTGCGGTCGGCTTCGTGGGTCTCGTCGTTCCGCACGCCACCCGCTTCCTCGTCGGGCCGTCGCACGGGCGGCTCATCCCGGCAGCGGCGCTGGCGGGCGGCGTCTTCATGGTCGCAGCAGACGTTCTGTCGCGCATTGTCGTGCCTGGACAGGTCCTGCCGATCGGAGTGGTGACAGCGCTCTTCGGTGCGCCGGCCTTCGCCTTCATCCTTTGGCGGTCGAGGCGGCGGGCATGACGCTGCAAGCGCGCGACCTCGCCTGGGAGACGGGCGGCCAGCCCATCGTCAAGGGCGTGACCTTGCGTGTTCCCGAAGGCCGGTTCCTCGGCCTGGTCGGGCCGAACGGCTCGGGCAAGTCGAGCCTTCTGCGCCTGCTCGCCGGGCTGCGGCGCGGCCAGGGCGGTGCGGTCCTCCTCGACAACCGGCCCCTCTCGACCATTTCCCGTCGGGAGGTTGCGTGCAGGCTCGCGCTGGTGGAACAGCAGACGGCGACCGAGGTCGCGCTGACCGCGCGCGAAGTCGTGGCCCTCGGCCGCACGCCGCACCGCGGCGCGTGGGAGACCTGGAGCGCGGCGGATCACGCAGCCGTCGCTGCGGCGCTCAAGCGAACCGGCATGACGGACCGGGCGGACCAGCTTTGGTCGACCCTTTCGGGCGGCGAGAGGCAGCGCGTCCAGATTGCCCGCGCCCTCGCGCAGATGCCCCGCGAGCTGCTCCTGGACGAGCCCACGAATCATCTCGATATCCGCCATCAGCTCGACCTCCTGAAGCTGCTCCGCGGCCTCGGCACGAGCTGCATCGCCGCCCTTCACGACCTCAACCACGCGGTCGCGTTCTGCGACGAGATCGCCGTGATCAAGGAAGGCGCGCTGGTGGCGCAGGGAAGACCCGTCGACGTGATTACCGCCGACCTGATCCGATCCGTCTTCGAGATCGCGGCAACCGTCAGCCAAGACCCATCGACCGGCCGGCTTCGCGTCGATTTCCTGCCGGACTGAGACAGCCAATAATGTTGGTTGAGTGATACCCGCCACCCGCCTTCCTTGGCCGGCACAATCGGGGACATGCCTGCGCAGTCCTTCCAATCCATGCAATTTGATCGTATTTGAGGGCATGGCGTTGTGACCTCATCTGGTAGATATGCAGTATAATGAACTGAAAAATAAGAGAAAAATCTTCTCCGTCGCCCCGATGATGGACTGGACGGACAGGCATTGCCGGTTCTTTCACCGCCAGTTGACGCGTGAGGCGCTGCTCTACACGGAGATGGTCGTGGCGGATGCGGTCATCCATGGCGATCGCGAGCGCCTGCTCGGCTATGACGGCACGGAGCACCCGGTCGCGCTGCAGCTTGGCGGGTCGGACCCGGCAAAGCTCGCGCAGGCGGCAGCCATCGGCGCGGCCTTCGGGTATGACGAGATCAACCTCAATGTCGGCTGCCCCTCGGACCGCGTGCAGTCCGGCGCGTTCGGCGCCTGCCTGATGAAGGAGCCGGAACGGGTGGGGGCCTGCGTCGCCGCCATGAAGGAAAGCGTGTCGGTGCCCGTCACGGTCAAGTGCCGCATCGGCGTCGACGATCAGGATGCCGAACAAGCGCTCGATGCCCTGGCCGACGCCGTCTGGAAAGCCGGTGCGGATGGGCTGTGGGTGCATGCGCGCAAGGCCTGGCTGCAGGGGCTGAGCCCCAAGGAGAACCGCGACATCCCGCCGCTGGACTACGATCGCGTCTATCGGCTCAAGGCCGGCAATCCCGATCGCTTCATCGGCATCAATGGCGGGATCGGTTCGATCCTGGAGGCGGCGGCACATCTGCGGCACATGGATGGCGTGATGCTCGGGCGGGCGGCCTACCACACGCCCGCAATCCTCGCCGAGGCCGACGGGCTGGTGACGGGCGCGGCCGCCGAGCCTATCGATTATACGGCGCTGATCGACACGATGGCCGCTTACGCCGAACGCCACATCGCCGCCGGCGGCAGGCTCGCGCAGGTCACGCGCCACATGGTCGGCCTGTTCCACGGCTTTGCCGGCGCCCGCCGCTACCGGCAGATCCTCTCCAGCGACGCGACCCGCAGGGATGCGGGGCCTGAAGTGCTGCTGGCCGCCTTCGCGGCGGTCGATCTCTCGCTTTCGCGCGACGCGGCGTGAAGCTGGGCCATCCGCCCGGCCGCCGTGGCCGTTTGCCTCGCCGGCGGGGGGCGCGGTAAGGGACCATCGCTGGCGCGTCATGTCTGCGCGAGCGATTCGCAGCATCCAAGCCTGTCTCGTTTGATGGGCCGGCCGCGACGGCGGCGAGGGGATCTTGATGGACCTACCGATGGGGGAGATCGCCCTGTTCGCTCTCGCACTGGCGGGGGCAGGTATCGTGGCCGGGTTCATGGCCGGACTGTTCGGCATCGGCGGCGGCGCCGTTCTGGTGCCGGTCTTCTACCAGGTCTTCGGCCTTTTCGGCGTCGACGAGGCGGTGCGCATGCATCTGTCCGTCGGCACGTCGCTGGCGATCATCGTGCCCACCTCGTTGCGCTCGTTCCGCGCCCATTATCTGCGCGGCGCAGTCGATATGGACATTCTGCGCAGCTTCGTTCTCGCCGTGCCTGCAGGCGTCGTCCTCGCCGCGCTGGTGGCGGCCCATGTGTCGAGCGAGGGCCTGCGGGCGATCTTTGCCGGGATCGCCTTCCTCGTCAGCCTGCGGCTGCTGTTCAACCGCGACCGCTGGCGGCTCGGGACCGTCGTGCCGGCCAATCCGGTGCGCTCCGTCGTCGGCGTGCTGATCGGCTTCTTCTCGACGCTGATGGGCATCGGCGGCGGCGTCATGAACAACACCTTCATGACCCTCTACGGCCGTCCCATGCATCAGGCCGTGGCGACCTCGTCGGGCGTCGGCGTGCTGATCTCCGTTCCCGGGCTGATCGGCTATATCTGGGCGGGCTGGGGCGACCCGCTGCTGCCGATCGCCTCGAGCGGCTACATCAACTGGATCGCCGTGCTGCTGATCGTGCCGATCACGCTCCTCGTCGCCCCTTACGGCGTCCAGCTCGCGCACGCGCTCGACAAGCGCAAGCTCGAACTCGCCTTCGGCCTTTTCCTGATCCTCGTGGCGGTGCGCTTTGCCTGGAGCCTATATTAGCTGGCGCTCGAAGCGGTCGCGGCGCATCGCGTAAAAGGGAACCGGAGCGCCGGGCGAAAGCTCCGGGTCACTCGCAAGGCGCTGCTGCAGATCGTCCAGCACCGTGCGGGTGATGAGTGGAACTTCGGTCTCCCTGGCCTCGTCGATCGACAGCCAGACCAGCTCCTCGAGCTCGTTCGTCGGACCGCCATCGGCAAGTTCGACGGCCACGTCGTCGCGCCAGGCGGCGAGAAAACGCGTGTCGAAACGGCGCACGCGGCCGGGTGGGGTGATGGCGCGGGCGATGAAGCGGAGACAGGCCAGCGACGGCCGCACGCCATGTTCGGCAAACCCTTGCCAATCCCTGGCGCGGGTCGAGAAATCGCCCTTCTCGCCGATCAACAGTCCCGCTTCCTCGTAGGTCTCGCGGATCGCCGACATGGCGATCGCGCGGGCACGGGCGGCCGTCGCCCGCGTGCCGGTGCCGATCAGCTTCCTCTCCTCGTCCGGATGCAGCGCGCTGGCCACCGGCACGCGGCTATCGGCCGGATCGGTGCGCCCGCCCGGAAAGACGAAGCGGCCGGGCATGAAAGCGTGGCCGCGATGGCGGCGCCCCATCAGGACGCGAACATGGCCGCCGGCGCGATCGAGCAGGATCAGCGTCGCCGCGTCGCGCGGCCGCATCGGCTTGCCGCCGAGGGCGAAATCCTTGGATTCCGCCTTGTCGACCGCCGCGCGGTCCAGGCCGTCCATCCGGTTGGGGCTGTCGTTCATCGGCCGTTCCTATGCCTCGGGATGGGTTTCGAGCGCATCGTCTTCGCCGCCGAAGCCGTGCATGTAGTAGGCCCATTGCAGGCCCACCACCGCTCCCTTGATCGGCCCGATCAGGGCGAGCGCCATGATCAGCGTGATGGGCACCCAGATCGCCAGATGCAGCCAGCCAGGCCAGTCGGTCATGGCCTCCATCCCCATGAAGCCGCCGACCACGATATGGCCGACGATGAACACGACGAGATAGGCCGGCAGGTCGTCGGCGCGGTGATGATGGAATTCCTCGCCGCAGACCTGGCACTGGTCGGCGGTCTTCAGGAAGGCGCGAAACAACCGGCCTTGGCCGCAATGCGGGCAGCGGCCGAGAAAGCCGCGCTTCATCGCCTCGATAACCGGACGCTCGGGACGCTTTGCGGCGCTCGCTCCGCCGAAAATCTGTTCTTCCATCACCTTCTCCTGCGGCCCGCCGGGCGCTGACCGTTCGATCGGCCGCGCCCGCGTGCGCCCTTGACCTTGTGAAACGACTTCATCGATCCGGGAAGCCGATCGGGTTCACTCAACATTTCGAAGTGCATGGCGCCGGCCAGCGGTGCGACCTCGACGAGTCGCACCGAAACGCTGTCGCCGAGTTGAAAGCCCTTGCCGCTGCGCTCACCGACCAGCGCGTGGCGAGCCTCGTCGTAGATATAGTACTCGTCTCCCACCGTGGATATGGGGATAAAGCCATCGGCGCCGTAGTCGGGCAATTGGACAAAAAGCCCCGCCTTGGCGACACCGGAGATGCGCGCCTCGAAGTCCTCGTCGACACGGCCTGACAGATGCTCGGCGACGAGCCTGTCGATCGTGTCGCGCTCGGCGGCCATGGCGCGCCGCTCCGTGGCCGAGATGAGAGCCGAGATCTCCTCGAGCCGCGCCTCCTCGTCGGGTCTCAACCCGTCCTTGCCGAAACCGAGGGCGGCGATCAGCGCGCGATGGACGATCAGGTCGGCATAGCGGCGGATCGGCGAGGTGAAATGGGCGTAACGGCGCAGGTTGAGGCCGAAATGGCCAAGATTCTCCGGCGCGTAGACGGCCTGGCTCTGGGAGCGCAGGACCACCTCGTTGACCAGTTGCTCATGCTCGGTGTCGCGCACCCGGGCAAGGATGGCGTTGAACTGCGAAGGCTTCAGCTGCGCACCGCGCGCCAGCGAGATCTCGAAGCTGCGCAGGAACTCGCGCAGCGCCTCCTGCTTGGCCAGCGACGGGGCGTCGTGTACGCGGTAGACGAGCGGCTGGCGCTTGGTCTCCAGCGTCTCGGCGGCGGCCACGTTGGCCTGCACCATGAACTCCTCGATCAGCTTGTGCGCGTCGAGCCGGGGCGGCACGACGACCCGGTCGACGGTGCCGTCCTCCTTGAGCAGGATCTTGCGTTCCGGCAGGTCGAGCTCGAGCGGCTGACGCGCTTCGCGGCCGCGCCTGAGCGCCGCATAGGCATCCCATAGCGGTTGCAAGACCGGTTCGAGCAACGGCCCGGTCTTGTCGTCCGGATTGCCGTTTATGGCCGCCTGCGCCTGCTGGTAGGAGAGCTTTGCGACCGAGCGCATCATGACGCGGTGGAAGCTGTGGCCGAGCTTGCGGCCATCGGCGGTGAAGCGCATCCGCACGGCAAGCGCCGGGCGCGCCTCACCCTCACGCAGCGAGCACAGGTCGTTGGAGATGCGCTCGGGCAGCATCGGCACGACCCGGTCGGGGAAGTAGACCGAGTTGCCGCGCTTCAGCGCTTCCCGGTCGAGCGCGGAGCCGGCGCGCACATAATGGGCCACGTCGGCGATGGCGACCGTTGCGATGAAGCCGCCCGGGTTCTTCTCGTCCGGATCGGGCTCGGCCATGACGGCATCGTCGTGATCCTTGGCGTCGGCCGGATCGATGGTGATCAGCGGCCAGTCCCGCCAGTCCTCGCGGCCCGACAGGTCCACGGGTGTTGCCGCTTCGGCCTCTTCGAGGACGGCGGCGGGAAAGATGTGCGGAATCTCGTGGGCATGGATGGCGATCATCGAGACCGCCTTCTCGCTGGCCAGCGAACCGATCACGGAGACGACCTTGCCGCGCGCCGGGCCGTAACGGCCGGCGGAGACCGGTTCGACCTCGACCAGATCGCCGTCCTGAGCGTCGCCGCGCGCCTCCGCCCCGATCGTCAGCTCGCGTTGCGTGCGCTCGATGGGCTCGATGCGGAAGGTGCCGTCCTTCGCCTTGCGGAAGACGCCGAGCACGCTCTGCCGGCGCTTCTCGAAGACCTTCATGACGCGGCCCGTATAGGCCGGTCCGGCATCGCCCTCATTGGGGAAGACGCGGGCCAGCACCCGATCGCCGATGCCGGCGGCGCGGCCGCTCTTCTGGCTGCGAATCTCGACCAGGGGCAGGGGGCCTTCGCCCTCGTCTTGATCGTCCTTTTCGGCTGGCCGCGCGATCAGCGCGCCGCCGGCATCGCGCGAGAAGATGTCTAGCACGACCACGTGAGGAAGCTGTCCCGGCCGCATCAGCCGCTTGCGGCTCTTCTTCAAAAGCCCTTCTTCCTGCAGCGCGCGCAGCATGTCCTTCAGCCAGATGCGGTCGCCGCCCTTCAGGCCGAACGCCTTGGCGATGTCCCGCTTCGCGGTCCGGTCGGGATTTTCCCGGATGAACTGAAGGACCGCCTCGCGCGAGGGCAAGCCCGCCTCGTTTGAAGCTTTCGCGCCGGATGCCTTGGCGGAGCGGGGTGACTTGCTGCCGGATATCCTGCGCGCCAAGGCGTTATTCCTTCTTCTTGGCCGGTGCTTTTTTCTTGGTCGTAGCGGGTTTCTTCGCCTTGGCCGACTTCTTGCCGCCCTTGCCCGCCTTCGCCGCGATCAGCTCCAGGGCCTCCTCGAGCGTGACCTGCATGGGATCCTTGCCCTTGGGCAGCGTGGCGTTGACCTTTCCGTGATTGACATAGGGGCCGTAGCGCCCGTCGCGCACCGTCACCTTGCCGCCGTCGGGATGGTCGCCCAGTTCGTTGAGCGCCGCAGGCGTCGACCTGCCGCGGCCGTTGGCGCCCTTGGCCTTCTTCTCGGCGATCACCGTCACCGCGCGGTTGAGGCCGATCGAGAACACGTCCTCGACCGTCTCCAGATTGGCGTAGCCGCCGTCGTGCAGCAGGAACGGCCCGTAGCGCCCGATGCCGGCGGAGATCATCTTGCCGGTCTCGGGATGCTGGCCGATGGCGCGCGGCAGCGACAGAAGCGCCAGCGCCTTCTCGATGTCCGTCGTCTCGGGCGTCCAGCCCTTGGGCAGGCTGGCGCGCTTGGCCTCCTTGCCTTCGCCGCGCTGCACATAGGGGCCGAAGCGGCCGGAGCGCAGCGTGATCTCCTCGCCGGTATGCGGATCCTTGCCGAGCACCTTGTCGCCGTCGAGCCCGTTCTCGCCGTCTTCGCCGTTGCCTTCGCCGAACTGGCGGGTGTAGCCGCATTCGGGATAGTTCGAGCAGCCGACGAAGGCGCCGTGCCGACCGAGCTTCAGCGACAGCCGGCCGGTGCCGCAGCGCGGGCAGACGCGCGGATCGCTACCGTCCTCGCGGGCGGGGAAGGCGAGCGGCGCAAGTTCCTCGTTGAGCGCGTTGAGCACGTCCGTGACGCGCAGCTCCTTGATCTCGTCCACATGGCCGGAGAAATCGGCCCAGAAGTCGCGCAGCACGTCCTTCCAGGAGAGCTGGCCGTCGGAGATCTTGTCGAGCTTCTCTTCGAGATCGGCGGTGAAATCGTATTCGACGTAGCGCTCGAAGAAGTTTTCGAGAAACGCCGTGACGAGCCGGCCCTTGGCCTGCGGCACCAGACGGCGCTTGTCGATCGTCACATAGTCGCGGTCCTCGAGCGTCTTCAGCGTCGCCGCATAGGTGGAGGGGCGGCCGATGCCGAGCTCTTCCATCTTCTTGATCAGCGAGGCTTCCGAATAGCGCGGCGGCGGCTCCGTCGAATGCTGGGTGGCCTCGATCGCCTGGCAGCTCTGCGTCTCGCCTTCGAGAATCTGCGGCAGGCGGCGGCTTTCCTCGTCCTCGGAATTCTCGTCCTTGTCGACGCCATAGGCGGCCAGGAAGCCTTCGAAGCGGATCACCGAGCCGACGGCGCGCAGATTCGCGTGGCGGGCGCCGTTGACGGCCTCGATCTCCACCGTCGTGCGCTCGATCTCAGCCGCCTCCATCTGGCTGGCGATGGCGCGCTTCCAGATGATCTCGTAGAGGCGGGCCTGGTCGGGGTCGAGATATCTGCGCACCTTGTCGGGCGTGCGCGAGAAATCGGTTGGCCGGATCGCCTCATGCGCCTCCTGGGCGTTCTTGGCCTTGACGGAGTAGAAACGCGGCTTCTCCGGCAGGAACCGGTCGCCGAACTCGGCGCCGATCGCCGCGCGGGCCTGGTCGAGCGCTTCGGGCGCCATCTGCACGCCGTCGGTACGCATGTAGGTGATGAGACCGGCCGTCTCGCCGCCGATGTCGACGCCTTCATAGAGCTTCTGCGCCACCTGCATGGTGCGCGAGGCACCGAAGCCGAGGCGCGAGGAGGCGGCCTGCTGCAGCGTCGAGGTGGTGAAGGGCGGCGCCGGATTGCGCCGTGTCGGCTTGGCCTCCACCGACAGGGTCTTGAAGCTGGCGCCCTCGAGCATCGCCTTGATGCCTTCGGCCTCGTCCCGGGTCTTGATGTCGAGCTTCTGCAGCTTCCTGCCGTCGAGCGCCGTCAGGCGCGCCTCGAAAGCCTCCTGGCGCGGCGTGGCGAGCTGGGCGGCGATCTGCCAGTATTCTTCGCGGACGAAGCGCTCGATCTCAGCCTCGCGGTCGCAGACCAGGCGCAGCGCCACCGATTGCACGCGGCCGGCCGAACGGGCGCCGGGCAGCTTGCGCCAGAGCACGGGCGACAGGGTGAAGCCGACCAGATAGTCGAGCGCGCGGCGGGCGAGATAGGCATCGACCAGCGGCGCATCGACCTCGCGCGGCTTGGCCATCGCGTCGAGCACCGCCTTCTTGGTGATGGCATTGAAGACGACGCGGCGCACCGGCTTGTCCTTCAGCGCGCGCTTTTGCTTCAAGACCTCCAGCACATGCCAGGAAATCGCCTCGCCTTCACGGTCGGGGTCGGTCGCAAGGATCAGGGCGTCGGCATCCTTCATCGCCTTGGCGATGTCGCTCAAACGCTTGGACGAAGGCGTATCCACGGCCCAGGACATGGCGAAATCCTCGTCGGGGCGCACCGAGCCGTCCTTTGCCGGCAGGTCGCGCACATGTCCGAACGAGGCGAGCACCTTGTAGTTCCCACCCAGATATTTGTTGATGGTTTTCGCCTTGGCCGGCGACTCGACGATAACGAGATCCATTAGCTCTAAAATATCCCCGCATGTGCCTGACCAGTCAGACGCCACGCATTATTGACGAATCCAGCCTCGTCACATGGCCGTGCTTTACCGTTCGGTCAAGGGCCAATGGGAATTTCGTCTTCTCCAGGCCTGATTTCCCGACTCCGCTGTGTTTAGCGCAAATTCGCGGTTTATTTGTTTATAATGGTATGTATACTGTCAATGGGTCCATAAAGGAGAATGCTGGGGAGCAGGGCAACAGCCAGGGGAACCGCGCGCTGAAGGGAGTGCCGGCGGATGGGCGAGCATTACGGCAGGAGGCGGACCGACACGCTTGATTATATGCAGGCGATGCTCGGTCAATTGCGAACCATGGCGCTGGCGGAACGTTGCGACATGCTCGCCTATCTCGTCGAGATGGCCTATGTGGAGGCCAGCGACATCATTCGCGGCCAGCGTTCCCATCGCCTGGACGAGGAGCGGCACGCGTCAGCGATCACCGGCAACAAGGGAAACCGCGCCTCCTGAATGGCGCTCGAGGCGACCGGCGAGGTCGAGCTCCAGAAGAATGGTAAGGGCCTGTGCAGCGTGCAGGCCGGTGTGGCGGATAATCTCGTCCACCGTCACGGGCGTCGGCCCGAGAGCCTCGACCACGCGGTCGCGGTCGGCGTCGCTCGGCGGCGGGGCGCCGGACAGGCTCTCGGGTTCATCGAAGCGCCGGGCGGGCTGTGGCAGCGCTCCGATCAGCGGCGCCACTTCCGACAGGATGTCCGCCGTCTCGGTGACCAGCGTGGCTCCATCCTTCAACAGCCCGTTGGTGCCGGCGGCGCGCGGATCGAGCGGCGAGCCGGGAACGGCGAACACCAGGCGGCCCATCTCGGTGGCGAGCCGGGCGCTGATCAGCGAGCCGGAGCGCCGCGCCGCCTCGACCACCACGAGCCCGTAACACAGGCCGGCGACCAGCCGGTTGCGCCGCGGAAAATCGCGCGCCCGCGGCGTCCAGCCGAAGGGCATTTCGCTGACGAGCACGCCGCGCTCGGCGATCTGCGCGTAGAGCCCGTCATTCTCCGGCGGATAAGGCCTGTCGAGGCCGCCGGCCAGGGCGGCGATGGTGCCGGTCTCCAGACTGCCCGTATGGGCTGCCGCGTCGATGCCGCGCGCCAGGCCCGAGGCGACCGCATAGCCGGCACGGCCGAGCTCGCCGGCGAGCAGGCGTGCCATCTTGATGCCGGCGAGCGAGGCGTTGCGGGCCCCGACGATGGCGATGACGGGCTGCTGTGCGACCTCCAGCCGGCCCTTCATGGCGATCAGGGGCGGCGGCTGGTCCATCTGCCGCATCAGGGGGGGATAGTCGGGTTCTCCGACGGCGACGAAACGGGCGCCGAAACGAGCCGCCTGCGCCATCTCGCGCTCGGCATCGTCCTGCGAGGCGGCCACGAGGCGCCGCTTCGCGCCGCCGCGCAGGGCGAGCTCAGGCAGCATTTCGAGCGCCGTCTCGGCCGAGCCGAAATGATTGATCAGGTCGCGGAACGTCGCCGGGCCGACATTCTCGCTGCGCAGCAGCCTGAGCCAGGCGAGGCGCTGGCGGTCGCTGAGGCGCCGCTCGCCGGCCTGGGGCGTGCTCACCCCTTGCTCCCGATGCGCGTCTCGGTGCCGGCCAGGAGCCGGGCGATATTGGCCCGGTGCTTGATGAAGACGATGAGGCTCATCAGGACAAAGAGCTCGGCCGCTTGCACATGGCCGAGCCAGTAGAGGCCGATCGGCACGACGACGGCGGCGACGAGCGCCGACAGAGATGAGTAGCGCGTGGCAAATGCGACGGCGAGCCAGGTGAGGGCGAAGATCAGCGCTCCGGGCCAGGCGAGGCCGATCAGGACGCCGAGATAGGTGGCGACGCCCTTGCCGCCGCGAAAGCCGAGCCAGACCGGGAACAGGTGGCCGAGAAAGGCGCCGAGGCCGGCGGCCACTGCCTGGTCGGGACCGTAGAGCCCGGCCAGCAGGACGGCCGCCGTGCCCTTCAGCGCGTCGAGCAGGAGGGTCAGCGCCGCAAGCCCCTTGTTGCCGGTGCGCAGCACGTTGGTAGCGCCGATATTGCCGGAGCCGATCTTGCGCACGTCGCCGAGGCCGGCCGCGCGCGTGATGATCAGCCCGAACGGGATCGACCCGAGAAGATAGCCGAAGAGCAGCGCAGCGATGAGATAGGGCAGGGCAAGCTGCCAACTGATGGGATCTGGCA
The DNA here is from genome assembly GCF_024655565.1 of Nitratireductor sp. ZSWI3. Taxonomy (GTDB): domain Bacteria; phylum Pseudomonadota; class Alphaproteobacteria; order Rhizobiales; family Rhizobiaceae; genus Nitratireductor. Next base: position 92,720 of record NZ_JANKOF010000007.1, read on the forward strand.
TCCAGCTCTCCCCCTGGCTTTCAGCGTATCAACCGGAAAACACTGTGCGGCCGGCAACCACGGTTTGCAAGACCCGTCCCTGCATGCGCGCGCCTTCGAAACAGGTGTTCTTGGACAAGGAGCGGATATCGGCCTCGCGCACCAGCCAGGGCGCGTCGAGGTCGACCAGAACGAGGTCCGCGGGAGCCCCGGGCTTCAGCGTGCCGCCGGGCAGGCCGAACAGCCGCGCCGGAGCCGTCGACAGGCATTCGATCAGGCGCAGAAGGGGCACGTCGCCATTGTGATGGAGGCGCAGTGCCGCCGCCAGCAGCGTCTCGAGGCCGATGGCGCCGGCCTCCGCTTCGGCGAATGGCAGCCGCTTGGTGTCGACGTCCTGGGGATCGTGCGAGGAGACGATGATGTCGACGGCGCCGGTCCTCAGCGCCTCGACCATGGCGAGCCGGTCCTCCTCGGCGCGCAGCGGCGGCGACAGGCGGAAGAAGGTGCGGTAGTCGCCGATGTCGTTCTCGTTCAGCGAAAGGTGGTTGATCGAGACGCCGGCGCTGACGCTGGCGCCGTCGTTCTTGGCGCGGGCGACCGCCTCGGCCGACATGGCGGTCGAGATCTTGGCCGCGTGGTAGCGCCCGCCCGTCAGCTTCGCCAGCATCAGGTCGCGGGCGAGCGGAATGGCCTCGGCCTCGCGCGGGATGCCCGGCAGGCCGAGCCAGCTCGCGAACAGGCCCTCGTTCATGACGCCGGAGGAGGCAAGGTCCGGATCCTGCGTCTCATGGGCGATGGCGATGCCGAGGTCGCGCGCATAGGTGAGCGCGCGGCGCATGGTGAGCGGGCTGGCGATCGTGTGCCGGCCCTCCGTCAGCATCACCGCGCCGGCGTCCTGCAGCAGGCCGAACTCGCTGAGCTCGCGGCCTGCGAAGCCCTTGGTGACGGCCGCCGAGGGGAAGACGTTGACGCTCGCCGTCTCGCGCGCCGTGCGCAGCACGAACTCCACCAGCGCGACATCGTCGATGACCGGGTTCGTGTCGGGCATCATGACCAGCGAGGTGACGCCGCCGGCCGCCGCTGCGCGGCCCGCCGAGGCGATGGTCTCGCGATGCTCGGCGCCGGGCTCGCCGATGAAGACGCGGGCGTCGATCAGGCCCGGCAGGAGCGCATGTCCGCCGCAATCCACCACGGCCGCCCCCTCCGGCGCGCCCTGGTTGTCGGCATCGGCGCCGGCGGCGAGGATCCTGCCGGCCTTGACGATCACCGTGCCGCGCTCGTCCAGCCCGCGCGAAGGGTCGACGATGCGGGCGTTCTGGAAGACGGTCGCGCTCATGCCGCGCCTCCCTCGGCGTTGCGGCGTGGGTCGAGCAGCGCCTCCATCACCGCCATGCGCACGGCGACGCCCATCTCCACCTGCTCCTGGATCAGGCTTTGCGGACCGTCGGCGATTTCGGAGGAAATCTCGACCCCGCGGTTCATCGGGCCGGGATGCATGACCAGCACGTCGTCCCTGGCGACCTTCAGCTTTTCCGAATCGAGTCCGTAGAGACGGAAATATTCGCGCACCGAGGGAACGAGCGAGCCGGCCATGCGCTCGCGCTGCAGGCGCAGCATCATGACGATGTCGGCGCCCTTCAATCCCTCGTCCATGCGCGTGAACGGTTCGACGCCCATCTGGCCGATGCCGGAGGGCAGGAGCGTCGACGGCGCGACGACGCGCACCTGCGCTCCGAGCGCATTGAGCAGCACGATGTTGGAGCGCGCCACGCGCGAATGCAGGATGTCGCCGCAGATCGCCACGACCAGCCCGCCGATGCGGCCCTTGGCGCGGCGGATGGTGAGCGCGTCGAGCAGCGCCTGGGTCGGATGCTCATGCGCGCCGTCGCCGGCATTGACCACCGAGCAGGACACTTTCTGCGCCAGCAGCGCGGCGGCGCCGGCGGCCGAATGGCGAATGACCAGGATGTCGGGCCGCATGGCGTTGAGCGTGATCGCCGTGTCGAGCAGCGTTTCGCCCTTCTTGGTGGAAGAGCTGGCGACCGACATGTTCATCACGTCCGCGCCGAGCCTCTTACCGGCGAGCTCGAAGGAGGACTGGGTGCGTGTCGAGGCTTCGTAGAAGAGGTTGATCTGCGTGCGGCCACGCAGCGTCGCCGTCTTTTTTTCCTGTTGCCTGGAAATGGCGACGGCGGCATCGGCCCGGTCGAGCAGCGTCTCGATGTCCACGGGCGAAAGACCCTTGATGCCGAGCAGGTGGCGGTGCGGATAAAGCGGAAAGGGCGCGTCTGTCATATCAAGAGGCTGCTATAGGCCGGGCAGGGGCCGCCTGCAAGCGGCCTTTCGCGATGCGCCGGCTCATCCCCCGCAAACTAGGACCAATCCACATTCAGGATTCCCTTTGAAGGGTTTGGCTGAATCAATGCGTTCCGGATTTGATGATTCGGAGCGGATTGATGGGCGTGAAGCGCTATGAACTGAGCGAGGCGCAGTGGGCTCGGATAGCGCCTTTGCTACCCGGCAAGGTTGGCGATCCGGGTCGCAGCGGCACTGATAACCGTCTGTTCGTGAACGGCGTTTTGTGGGTTCTGCGCTCCGGCGCCTACTGGCAGCACCTGCCGGAACGCTACGGCAAGTGGAAGAGCGTACATGCCCGTTTCACCCGCTGGGCCAAGGCCGGGGTGTGGGAGAAGGTTTTCGCCGAACTGATCAAGGATCGCGATAACAAATATCTGATGCTCGATACCACCCTGGTGCGCGTCCACCAGCAGGCAGCAAGCGGAAAAGGGGGGCCAAAACTCAGGCGCTGGGGCGTTCCCGAGGCGGACTGACCACCAAGGTCCATATGGTCTGCGACACATTCGGCCGGCCGCTGCGCTTCATGCTCACCGCCGGCCAGCGGCACGACAATCTCACCGCAAAGGCCCTGCTCGAAGGCTTCAAGGCCGAAGCCGTGCTGGCCGACAGAGCCTACGACAACAATGACTTGCGCCAAGCCATCGCCAACATGAACGCCGAAGCGGTCATCCCTTCCACACGCTCCCGCAAGGCTCCGATCCCGCACGACCAAACCGTCTACAGGCTGCGCAACCGCATCGAACGATGCTTCAACAGGCTCAAGCACTTCCGCCGCTTCGCAACCCGATACGACCGGCGCGCCGAGTACTACCTCGCTTTCGTCCACATCGCAGCTATCGCTCTATGGCTCCGCTGAATGTGGATTCGTCCTAGAGCGCCGTGCGTCCTTTCGGACGCACAAAGGACGCTCTATCTTTTTGTTTTTCCGCATTTATGCGGACGTCAGGTGATTCCACCTGACTGCAAAATGCTATAGCGCCCCTCGCCGCCGCAGATTGATTTTCATGGATTGGCAATGTCTGACTTGCCAGTATGAAGGGCAAAAGGCTGTGTTGATTCCTGACGCATCCCCGATCGAGTGGTAGAGTGAAGCCGTGACGCATGAAGTGACCAACCAGCCGCCGCCCATCACCGGCACCAATGCCTGGCGCAGCGATCCGTTGCTGATGCAGGCCGGCGAACGCCTTTCGGAAACGGTCCGCAAGGAACTCGATGCGTTCGGCCGTTTCGTTCGGACCGGCGAGGCGCTGGATCTGGCGCGGCTCGCCAACACCGAGACGCCGCAGCTCAAGACCCATGACCGATACGGCCGACGCGCTGACTTCGTCGAATATCACCCGGCCTATCACGCGCTCATGCGCCGCTCGGCGGCGAACGGTCTGCATTCCTCGATCTGGGAGACGGGCGAGGCCGAAAGCGGCATGCGCCACCAGGCGCGCGCGGCGCGCTTCTATCTGACCGCGCAGCTCGAATGCGGGCATTTGTGCCCGCTCACCATGACCAGTGCCGCGCTCGCTGCGCTGATGGCCGATTCCAACATGTTCCGGCGCTGGGCGCCGCGCGTGGCGACCCGCAAATACGACCATGCCAACAAGCCGCTGGCGCAGAAGGCCGGCATCACCATCGGCATGGGCATGACCGAAAAGCAGGGCGGCACCGACGTGCGCGCCAACACGACGCGCGCCGAGCGCGTCGAAGGCAGCATCTACCGGCTGACCGGCCACAAATGGTTTCTCTCGGCGCCGATGTCTGACGCCTTCCTGGTGCTCGCCCAGGTGGAGGCCGGCCTGTCCTGCTTCCTCGTGCCGCGTCTTCTGGAGGACGGCCGCCACAACGGCCTGCAGTTCCAGCGCCTGAAGGACAAGCTCGGCAACCGCTCCAACGCCTCCTCGGAAGTGGAGCTGCACGGCACGATGGGCGAAATGGTCGGCGAGCCGGGGGCCGGCATCCGCACGATCATGGACATGGTGACGCTGACGCGGCTCGACTGCGCGCTGGGCTCGGCCGGCATCATGCGCGCCAGCCTGGCCGAGGCCGTGCATCACGCCCGCTACCGGCAGGTCTTCGGCAAGCCGCTGTTCGGGCAGCCTCTGATGCAGCGCGTGCTGGCCGACATGGCGCTCGACGTGGCGGCTGCGACGGCCTTGTCGCTGCGCCTTGCGCGCGCCTTCGACGAGGCCGCCGACAGCCGCGCCGAGGCCGCGTTCGCGCGCGTCATGACACCGGTCGTCAAATACTGGGTGTGCAAGCTCGCGCCGGCCATCACCTACGAGGCGATGGAATGCCTGGGCGGCAACGGCTACGTGGAGGAGGCGCCCATGGCGCGCCATTATCGCGAGGCGCCCGTCAACGCGATCTGGGAAGGATCAGGCAACGTCATGGCGCTCGACGTGCTGCGCGTGCTGGGGCGCAATGCCAGCCTCTTCAACGACGTGCTCGGCCTGATCGGCAAGGATCTCGGCGACAAGGGCAACGCCACGCTGGAGGTGCTCGCCGCAGCGGCCCGTGTGTGCGAGAGCGACGAGGGCTCGGCGCGCATCCTGACCGAGCAGCTGGCGCTGGCGGCCGCGGCCGCCGAGTTGCGGCGCATGGGGGCGGGCCGTGTCGCGGACGCCTTCATCGAGACGCGCCTTGCCGGCCAGTGGCGCGGCACCTACGGCATGCTCGATGCCCGCCACGACGCCTCGGCCATCATCGACGTGCTCTATCCGGAAGCGAGCTGACCGACGATCAGAAGCACGATCGGGATGGTGAAGAAGGCAAGGATCGTCTGCATCGTGGTGGCCGACGCGTAGAGCGGCGCATCGCCGCCGAGCTGGCGGGCGAGCAGGTAGCCGTTCATCGCCGTCGGCACCGCCGCGCACAGCGCCAGATATCCGAGCGCCGGACCTGAGATGCCGAAGGCGAGCGCGATCGAGATCAGCAGCACCGGAAAGAAGACGAGCTTCAGCAGAACCGCGATCCACAGCGCGCCGTCGGCGCTGACGAGGTCGCCCGGCCTGAGCCCGGCGCCGATGGTCAAAAGGCCCATGCCGAGGGCGGCCCGCCCCACCAGATCGAGCGTCTGGTTGAGCGGCGCATAGAGGCCGAAGGGCGTGAGCCGCAGGACGATGGCGCCGGCGGCCGCGATGATCAGCGGGTTGCGCGCCACGTCGCGCAGCACCCTGGACCACGGGGCGGCACTGTCGGCGAACCGCGTGACGACGAACACCGAGGCGATGTTGACGGGTATGATGATCGCCGCCATCACCAGCGCCACCACGGCCGCACCCTCCGGCGGAAACAGCTTTTGCGCGACGGCGAGCGCCATGAAGCCGTTCCAGCGGATCGCCGTCTGAAAGACGGAAGAATACTGGCCGTGGGAGACGAGCCCGGACGTTTTCAGGACAGGCCAGAGCGCCAGCACGAAGGCGATCATGGCCAGAACGGCGATCATCAGCGCGGCCAGCATGGCGTCGAGCCGAAGGCTGGTGAAATCGGCGTTCAGGATCGTGATGAACAGAAGGGCCGGATAGAGGAACCAGTAGCAGAGCTGTTCCAGGCCCGGCCAGGTCCCGTCGTCGACAATCGGCAGATGCCGCAGCGCGTTGCCGGCGACGATCAGGAGGAAGATCGGCAGGATGCTTTCGAAAATGGCGATCATCGGGAGTATCCGGGCAGGGAAGGGTCCCCGTGCGTAATCGGCATCCCCATCGCTGTAAACCCATGCCGCTGCATTGCGCCGCTGTGAAAATTAACCTTAACGAATGGTAAGCGTTGCGGCGGGTTTTGTTGAAGTCCAGTGTGCGCTCGGAGAAAGAAGCCGATGAGCCGCATTTTCACGATTCTACTGTCGCTCTACTGGGGGACGTCCTTTGCGACGGCCGCCTGGGCGGCGTTGCCTGCGGACGGGGTGGCGGTCGGCACGCCGTGGTGGCTGGCCGGGGCGTTCGGCCTCGTCCTCGCCAATGCGCTCGTCGCCGTGCTGTTCGCCTGGAGCCTGATCGCCGCTCTTCTGGAGTGCGAGGCCAATCGGGTCGAGACGGAGCAGGTGACGCGGCTGGCTTGCGGCGGCGCAGTGGTGGTCCTGCTCGCAACGGCCCTCGAAGGCGCGTTGCTGCATGGCCGCGACCTGACGGGGCAGGCCGAATCGGCGGCGCTCCTGGCAATCCTTGTCAGTCATCTGGTGATTCATCTGGAGACGCGCGACTGGAAACTGCAGGAGACGCGGGTGGTCCAGCTTTCCGATCAGCCGGCAACATCCAGCGCGCGCAATGCCATGCATGGATCGCTGATCGGCCGGCTTGTCGTTCCCTGGAGCTTGGCCCGGAGCCTTCCGGCAACCGACGATAGGGGCCGCTGATGCGCTACCTCCTGATCTTCTGGGCGCTGCCGATGGGGTTGTTCTGGGGCTGGTACGGCCTGTCCTATCACGACATGAACTTCGGCCTGGCTTTCCTCAGCCGCGACATGAACGACCTGTTCTTCAATCTCTACGGCGAAATCCTGGGGATCGATCCGAAGACGATTCCCGGGCTCGCGGCGCGGGCCTGCGTGTTCGATTCCTTCCTGCTGATGGGGCTCGTCGCCTTCCGCCGGCGCAAGGCGCTATGGGCCTGGCTGAAGGAGAAGCGCGCCGCCTATGCGGGCGAAGACGCGGTGCCGCCGCCCAGCGCGCGCAACCTGTCGAGCGCGCCCTGAAGAATGAAGGCCGCCGCCGCCGAATCGATGCGTTCGGCGCGCTTTCTGCGTGACACGTCCATCTCCAGCAGCGCGCGTTCGGCGGCGATCGTCGACATGCGCTCGTCCCAGAAGGCGACCGGCAGCGGCGTCAGCCGTTCGAGATTGCGCACGAACGCACGGGTGGACTGGGCGCGGGGGCCCTCGCTGCCATCCATGTTCACCGGCAGGCCGATGACGATCGCGCCGACATTGTCGCGCTCGAACGAGGCCAACAGCGCCTCGACGTCCTGAGTGAATTTGCGCCTCAGGATCACCGGCCGTGGATTGGCAAGCGACAGGCCGCGGTCGGAGACTGCCAGCCCGATCGTCTTCGTGCCGAGGTCGAGCCCGGCAAGCGTCTGGCCTTCTTCGAGAAGGGCCGGGAGTTCCGCCAGATCGATCACGGACAAGACGTGCTGCTCCTTTTAAGTATAGGAAAGGTGTTCTATCCGTGACGCGGTCACAGGAAAAGCACGAACATCCGCCAGGATTCGGTGCGTCCGGAAAAAGCCGCAAGAGACAGGAGGATTTCTCATGAGACTGACATGGTACGGCCATTCCGCCTTTCGGGTCGAGGCTGGCGCGGCGCGCATCCTGATCGATCCGTTCCTGAGCGGCAATCCGTCGTGGGGCCAAAGCTGGGAAGGGCCGGCAGAGGGCATCACCCATGTACTCCTGACCCATGGGCACGACGACCATATCGGCGATGCCGCCGAGATCCTGAAAAAGACCGGCGCGATGCTGGTCGGCAATTTCGAGGTCTGCCGCTTCCTGGTGGGTAAGGGCGTCGATGAGGGCAAGATCAACCCCGGTAACCACGGCGGCACGGTCGATTGCGGCGGGTTCACCACCACCTTCGTCAACGCGCTGCATTCCTCTTCTTCGGCGGCAAGCGGCGGGGGGAACACCTATCTCGGCAATCCGGCCGGCCTCGTCCTGCATTTCCCCGAGGACAAGACGCTCTATCACATGGGCGATACGGACATTTTCGGCGACATGGCGCTGATCGACGAATTGCACCAGCCGGCGGTCGGCCTGGTGCCCATCGGCGACCGCTTCACCATGGGCGGCGCGGTGGCGGCCCTTGCCTGCCAGCGCTATTTCCATTTCGAGAAGGTCGTGCCCTGCCATTTCGGCACCTTCCCGATGATCGACCGGACGGCGGACAAATTCGTCGACGGGCTCGAGGGCTCGAAGACCGAGGTGCTGCTGCCGAAGATCGGCGAGGCGTTCGAGATCTAGCAACTCGCTTTCCCGCATTTGCGACTGCAAAATGCCATGGCAATTCGGGAGGGCGTGCGGGGTTGGCGGTTGCGCGCTGCCCGCCTGCCGATTATAGCCGTGGCGCAACAGCATTGCATTCGCCGGGGCATCCTGTTGGTCGGCCCCCGCAATGCGCAACGACAGAAGACAGAGCGCCGGAGAGCACCATGTCCGTGGACATCGATACCGTGAAGCGCGTCGCGCGGCTTGCCCGCATCGCCGTCGACGAAAGCGACGCAGAGCGCATGACGGGCGAACTGAACGCCATTCTCGGCTTTGTCGAGCAACTGGACGAGGTCGACGTCGCGGGGATCGAGCCGATGACCTCGGTCATTCCGATGGCGATGAAGAAGCGCGTCGATCAGGTGACCGACGGCAGCAAGGCCGACGACGTCGTCGCCAATGCGCCGGTCTCGGAAGACAATTTCTTCGTCGTGCCGAAAGTGGTCGAATAGAGCCGCAGTCCCAAGCACCGCACAATACGCCCCAGGCCTCAACGGAATCTCCATGACCGAGCTCACGCAACTGACCATCGCCGAAGCGCGCCAGAAGCTGGCCGCAAAGGCCTTTTCCGCCCTGGAACTGACCGATGCCTATCTGGCGGCGATCGACGCGGCGAACGACAAGCTCAACGCCTATGTCGCGGTGACGCACGACAAGGCCCGCGCCATGGCGCGGGACAGCGACGCGCGCCTGGTCAGGGGCGAGGGCGGGGCGCTGGAAGGCATTCCGCTCGGCATCAAGGACCTGTTCGCCACCGAGGGCGTGCACACGCAGGCGGCGAGCCATATCCTAGACGGCTTCAAGCCGCGCTATGAATCGACCGTGACGGCCAATCTGTGGGCCGACGGCGCGGTGATGCTCGGCAAGCTCAACATGGACGAGTTCGCCATGGGCTCCTCCAACGAGACCTCCTATTACGGGCCGGTGATCAATCCTTGGCGCGCCGAGGGTTCGAACGCCGATCTCGTGCCCGGCGGCTCCTCCGGCGGCTCGGCGGCCGCCGTCGCCGCGCTCCTGTGCGCCGGCGCAACCGCCAC
>NZ_JANKOF010000008.1 GCF_024655565.1 Nitratireductor sp. ZSWI3
CGATCCCAACAGATGGGTACCATCTGTTGGGATCGCACCACTAGCGTCACTTTGCCAGATAGGCCGGCAGCCACAGCGTGATCTGCGGCCACAGGATGACCATGGTCAGCGCGGCAAGCTGCAGGACGACGAAGGGGATGATGCCGCGATAGATGGTCGAGATCGACACGCCTTCCGGTGCGATGCCGCGCAGATAGAACAGCGCGTAGCCGAAGGGCGGCGTCAGGAACGACGTCTGCAGGTTGACCGACAGCGCGATGGCGAACCAGATCAGGGTCTGCTCCGAGGACAGGCCGAAATCCAGGCCGGCGACGATGGGGGCGACGATCGGCACCACCACGAGCGTGATCTCGACCCATTCGAGGAAGAAGCCGAGCACGAACACCAGGAGCATGATGGTCAACAGCACGGCATGGGGATTGTCGCCATGCAGCGCGAAGGCGTCGACGATCATCTGGTCGCCGCCGAGCTTGCGGAAGATGACGCTGAAGATGGTCGCGCCGATCATCACGAAGATGATCATGGCGGTCGTCTTGGTGGCGTCGCGCAGCGCGTCGGCCAGGACCGGGAGGTTGAGATTGCCGGACATCAGCGCCAGCAGCGTGGCGCCGGCGGCGCCGATCGCCGCCGATTCCGTCGGCGTGGCGATGCCGGTGACGATGGTGCCGAGCACGGCCGCGATCAGCGCCACCGGCGCCAGGAGATCGCGGGTCAGCTCCAGAACGACGTGCCATGAGGGGGCGCTGCCGTTCTCGAGCCTGGCCGCCGGCATCCGGTGCGGCTGGACCACGGCGATGACGATCAGATAGGCAAGGTACAGCCCGCCGAGCAGCAGGCCGGGGCCGACCGCGCCCATGAACAGGTCGCCGACCGAAACGCGCATCTGGTCGCCGAGCACGATCAGCATCACGCTCGGCGGAATGAGGATGCCGAGCGTGCCGCTGGAGGCGATCAGGCCGGTGGAGATCTTTGCGTCGTAGCCGTTCTTCAGCATGGTGGGCAGCGCCATCATGCCCATCAGCACCACCGAGGCGCCGATGATGCCGGTCGAGGCGGCCATCACCACGCCGATGATGGCGACGGCGAAGGCATAGCCGCCCGGCAGCCCGCGGAAGACGGAGGCGAGCGAGCGCAGCAGGCGCTGGGCGACGCCCGAGCGCTCCAGCATCAGGCCCATGAAGACGAAGAGCGGGATGGCGATCAGGAGCCAGTTGGTGAGAATGCCCGAATAGATGCGCGAGACGCCGAGCGACAGGAACAGCATCGGCACATCGGCGAAAAAGGCGAAGATCAGGCCGATGCCGGCCAGCACGAAGGCCACGGGATAGCCGGTGAAGATGCCGGCCATCAGGCCGACCAGCATCAGGATGGGCCAGAAATAGTCGGTCATCGAGATGTGCCGTCGGTCTTGGAAGTGGGGCTTGCGAGACGGAGCGCCGTCGCGACGGCGCGCAGGAGGGCGCAGAGCCCGAGAAGGGAGAAGGCCGCGGGGATCGCCGCCTTGATGACCCAGCGGTCGATCATGCCGCCATAGGTCGAGGCCTCGCCCGAGGTGAGGGCTTTTTGCGCAAACCCGTAGCCGTACCAGGCGATGATCGCGCAGAAGGGCAGGAGGAAGACGAGATCGCCGAAGATGCGGATGACGAGCCGCGCCCGCTCCGGCAGGCCGGAGGAAAAGACGTCGACGGCGACATGGCTGTTGTCGCGGAAGGCGTAGACGCCGCCGAACAGGACGATCAGGGCGAAGATGTGCCACTGCAGGTCGAGCAGGGTGTTGACGGTGAGCGCCTTGCCGAACAGCGGCACCGCGGTTTCCCATCCGGCGAGCCGGTTGATGCCCAGCTGCGCCGCCAGCACCGTCAGGCAGACGCTGAGGATGAGCGGCACGATCAGCCAGCCGACGATCCGCCCGGGCCATGTGCACAAGGATTGCAGCCGATCGAGGAAACGGGTCATGAGCGCACTTTCATGGATGGTCTTCCGCACCGTTTGTCAAAGGGCGAAAGCGCGCCCCGGCCTTATCGGCCGGGACGCGCCGCGTAAACCCCCGAGCCCCTGGGGGTATCGCTGCTACTCGTGCGGGATGGCCTGCAGGCGCTCCCATTCGCCGACGCGGTCCATGTAGGCGGTCAGTGATTCATAGGCTTCCTTGAAGATCGGGTCCTTCTCGGCCTCTTCCGTGAGCACGGCGTCGGCCTGCTCGCGGATCGCCATCAGCACCTCGTCGGGGAAGCGGCGCACGGTCACGCCCGCCTCGCGGATCGTCGCGATGGCCTCGGCCTGGGCGTTGAGCTGGTCGCCGAGATTGTAGGCGATGTTGGCCTTGCAGGCCTCGACCATGATGGTCTGTGTGGCCTCGTCGAAGCCGTTCCACACATCCATGTTGATGATGATGGAGTCCCAGCTCGAGGGCTGATGCCAGCCGGGGAAGTAGTAGTTCTTCACCACCTTCTGGAAGCCGAAACCGAGGTCGAGCTGCGGGGCGGAGAACTCGGTCGCGTCGATGCGGCCCGTCTCCAGCGAGACGAAGATCTCGCCGGCCGGCACGAGCTGCGTGTTGGCGCCGAGCTTGGCCAGCGCTTTGCCGCCGAGGCCGGCGATGCGCATGTTGAGGCCCTTGAAATCCTCGACCGTGTTGATCTCCTTGTTGAACCAGCCGCCGGCCTCCGGCACCACCAGGTGGCAGGGAATCACCTTCACGCCGTGCGGGTCGTAGGCCTTCTGGATGATCTCCAGGCCGCCGCCCTCGAACATCCAGGCGAGGGCCACGTCGGGGCTTGGGCCGAACGGCATGGAGCCGATCAGATTGGCGACGGGAATGGTCTCGGCCCAATAGCCGATCCAGTCGAAGCCCATCGGGATGGCGCCCGAGGAGACGGCGCCGAACACCTCGAAGGGCGGCACGAAGTCGCCTGCGCCATGGACATTGATCTCGACCTTGCCACCGGTCATCAGCTTGACGCGCTCGGCCCATTTGGAGGGGCTCGGCCCGATCGACGGCACCTGCAGGCCGAAGACGCTCTGCAGGTCGAAGCTCTCGGCCAAAGCCGGAGCGCTGGAAAGCATGGTCGCCGCAAGGGCTGCGGCAACGAGCCGTTTCTTCATGAGATCCTCCCTGATGTGCCCGTCAACGGGCGCAATTCTTCCTCCCGACGCGCTGCCGCGCCAGCCCGTGCAAGCCTGGCAGAAATATCGATTGCCCGCTTGCTCATCGCGAACATTAATTATAATCAAACGAATTAGCAATAACCTAATTTTTTGGAGCGGAGGATGATCGACATCGAAGGATGTGTCGCCGTGGTGACCGGCGCCGGGCAGGGCAACGGCCGCGCCCTCGCGCTCGGTCTGGCACGGGCGGGCGCCCTCGTGGCGCTGTGCGACGTTAACGGCGAGAAGGCCGGGGAAACGGCGGCGACGATCCAGGCAGAAGGCGGCAGGGCGCTGGCTGCGATGGTCGACGTTGCCGATCCCGCGGCCTGCCGAAACTTCGCGGCCAGGGTTCGGCTGGAGCTGGGCGACGCCGCCATCCTCGTCAACAATGCCGGCATCATTCGCCGCCACGGCCTCGACGATCCGGATTTCGACAGCCATTGGGACGCCACCTTCCAGGTCAACGTCCATGGCACGAAGAACATGGTGCGGGCCTTCGTACCGCAGCTCGAGAAGACGGGCGGGCGCATCGTCAACCTCGCCTCCATCATGTCGCATGTCGCCGGCCCCGGCATTCCCGCCTATGTCGCCAGCAAGGGGGCGGTGGCCCAGTTCACCAAGGCGCTGGCGCATGAGCTTGCTCCACGCGGCATCCGCGTCAACGCGATCGCGCCAGGCGTCATCGACACACCGATGACCGAAGCGACGCGCGGCAACGAGGCGGCCATCAGCCGCTTCATGGCGCACACGCCGCTGGGCCGAACCGGCCGGCCGGAGGAGCTGGTCGGCCCGGTTCTTTTCCTCGTCTCGGGCATGTCGAGCTACGTCACCGGCGCCATCCTGCCGGTCGACGGCGGCTATCTGGCCGCCTGATCTTTCATGACGATTTTTTAGGATTTTCCGAAATGAAGAAGCATGTTTGCGACGTTTTGGTTGTCGGTTCGGGCGCCGGCGGCCTGTCGAGCGCCGTGGCGGCCGCGCACCGTGGCCTCGATGTTCTGGTGGTCGAGAAGGAGCCTGTCTTCGGTGGCACGTCGGCGCGTTCCGGCGGCTGGATGTGGATCCCCTGCAACGGTCCGGCGCGCCGCGCCGGCGTCGAGGACAGCCCGGAAAAGGCCCGCCTCTATCTGCAGCACGAGGCGGGCGCGCATTTCGACGCCGCACGCGTCGATGCCTTTCTCGAGGCCGGGCCGAAGGCCGTCGAGTTCTTCGAGAAGAACACGGCGCTGCAGTTCGACCTCGGTCCGACCTTTGCCGATTATCATCCCGACGCGCCGGGCGGCATGCCGGGCGGCCGCTCCATCGTTGCCCGCCCCTTCGACGGGCGCGAGCTGAAGGACGAGATCCGCCGCCTGCGCCCGCCGCTGTCGGAGATCACCTTCCTCGGCATGATGATCGGCTCCGGCAAGGAGCTGCTGCACTTCTTCAACGTCACCCGTTCGCCGATCTCGGCCTTCTATGTCGGCAAGCTGTTCCTCAAGTTCCTGCGCGACATGGCCTTTCACGGCCGACCGATGCGGCTGATGAACGGCAACGCGCTGGTGGCCCGTCTCGCGCGATCCTGCTTCGACAAGAACGTGCCGATCTGGACCAGCGCCCCCGTCCGCGAGTTGCTGCGCGATGCGCGCGGCCGGGTCACCGGCGCCATCGTCGACACCGCGGAGGGCGCCGTCCAGATCACCGCCAACAAGGGCGTCGTGCTCGCCGCCGGCGGCTTCCCCCAGGATCCGGTGCGGCGCAAGGCGCTCTTCCCGCACGCGCCGGCCGGTTATGAGCATGTCTCGCCGGCGCCGCCCGGCAACACCGGTGACGGCCTGCGCCTCGGCGAGGCGGTGGGCGCCGGCGTCGACGACACGCTGCCCAACAGCGCCGCCTGGGTGCCGGTATCGCGCCCGCCGCGCCGCGACGGCACGCTCGGCGTCTTCCCGCATTTCGTCGACCGGTCGAAGCCCGGCGTCATCGCCGTCACCCGCTCGGGCAAGCGCTTCGTCAACGAGGCGAACTCCTATCACGACTTCTGCCAGGCGATGGTCAAGGCTTGCCGCGAGAAAGGCGAGGAGATCTGTGCCTTCTTCATCGCCGACCACAGGACGCTGCGCAAATACGGGCTCGGCTACGTCAAGCCGGCGCCGGTGCCGTTCCGGCAGCACATCCGCTCCGGCTATCTGCTGGAGGGAGCGACGCTCGCCGAGCTCGCCGACCGGATCGGCGCCGATCCCGACGCGCTCGAACGCACCGTGACCCGCTTCAACGAGCATGCGCGCCGGGGCGAGGATCCGGAGTTCCACAAGGGTTCGACTGCCTACAACCGCTCGCTCGGCGATCCCGAGCACAAGCCGAACCCCTGCGTCGCGCCGGTCGAACACGGCCCGTTCTATGCGGTCAAGCTGGTGGTCGGCGACCTCGGCACCTTCGCGGGTCTCAAATGCGACGAGAACGCCCGCGTTCTCGACGAGGCCGGCAAGCCCATTCAGGGGCTTTATGCCGCCGGCAACGATGCCGCTTCCATCATGGGCGGCAATTATCCCGGCGGCGGCATCACGCTCGGGCCGGCGATCACCTTCGGCTACATCGCCGCGCGCCACATGTCCGGCGCCAATTCGTGAGAGCGCCGCTGCCGGTGAAGCCGTCAGGCGCCTTCGATATGGCCGAGATCGCGTGACAGCGCCTCGGTGAAGCCCATCAGTCGCGTCAGGCACGGGCCCCGCTCGGACAGGTCGATGAAGTTGGTCGGGCCGATCACGGTGACGACGAGCTGCACCGTTCCCGTATGGTCGAAGACCGGGGCGGCGATGGCGCTGACGCCGGGAATGGGGGCGTCCCGCGTGACGGAATAGCCCTGGCGCGCCACCGCCGAGACCTCGCGGCGGAACGTCTCCTCGCTGACGCCGGGAATGGCATAGAGCGAGGGTTCCTTGCCTTCGAGCTCGGTGCGGATCAGCGGCTCCGTCATCTTGCCCGGCAGGAAGGCGGCGAAGGCCTTGCCGGTGGCCGTCATCGTCACCATGAAGGTGCCGCCGACCGCGACGTTGGAATGGATGCGGGCCTCCGATTCCTGCAGGTAGACGATGGTCGGCCCGTGCAGGCCCCAGACGCTGATGGTCACCATCAGGCCCAGATCCTCGGCGAGCTCGGGCACGCGG
This sequence comes from Nitratireductor sp. ZSWI3, assembly GCF_024655565.1. Lineage (GTDB taxonomy): Bacteria > Pseudomonadota > Alphaproteobacteria > Rhizobiales > Rhizobiaceae > Nitratireductor. The sequence goes on from NZ_JANKOF010000008.1 coordinate 6,294, forward strand.
CGGATGGTTTCGCGATAGGCGTTCTGGTTGCGCAGGCGCGTCAGGCCAAGATGCAGCGCGAAGGGGCCGAGCTGGTACTGGCCGGTCTCCGTCTGCTCGACCATGTTGATGTTGCGGAAGCTGACCAGATAGGGGTGGAGCTGCGCCGCCGCCATGCCGAGCGTCTCGGCGAGGTCGCGCAGTTTCAGCGGCCCGCCGGCGCGTGCCAGCGCCATGAGAATGGCCCCGCCCGTCTCGATGGATTGGACGCCACGCGGTGTGCGCGGTTTTGCCGGCGCGCTGTCGGTCACCTGCCCTCCTTCCCGAATCGATCCTTCAGACAAGGGAGAATCCATATCGTCCGGGACGGCATGTGTCTTCCCCGGCGGGCCGTGCAGGCGTCAGGCCGAAGCGGCCTGCAGGCCGACGGGCGGCAGCGAGGCCGTCCGCGCCGCCGCATCCGCGGCATCGGGCTCGGGCTGATGGCCGCGCAGATAGAGCGCACAGGTCGTGCGCAGCATGGAGGCGAAGTTGGGGATCACGCCGTTCGCCTCGAGCGCCTCGTCGTAAAGCGTCGAGATGAAGCGCGGCGTGGTCATGTTCTGCGAGGCGGCGATCTCGTCCAGAAGCTCCCAGAAGGCGGCCTCGAGCTGAATGCTGGTGGAGTGGCCGCCGATCCGCACCGAGCGGTTGATCTGCTTGTAGCCCTGTGGATCCTGTTCGGCGAACACCTTGCACATCTTTCGACCTCCTCTGCCGGACGGACACCGCAGGCGACACTGTGGCCCTGCGCAGCGTCAGGCCCGTTCGCTTCGATGCGTGGTAGCCCGTTGCCACCACAAGTCCGCATCAGCGGTCATAATCACCGACATCATCGAGAACGGCAAGCCGGCGCCGGGCCATAGGGCGGCACCGGTCGGAAACCATACGGAGGCGTTTTGGCCAAGTGCATTCACACCATGATCCGCGTTCTGGACGAGGAGAGGTCGGTTTCCTTCTATGAGCGGGCGTTCGGCCTGAAGGTCGCGGATCGCTTCGACTTCGACAGCTTCACGCTCGTCTATCTGCGCAATGCCGAAGCCGATTTCGAGGTCGAGCTGACGATCAACAAGGGCCGCACGGAGCCCTACGAGCTCGGCGACGGCTACGGCCATCTGGCGGTCGCCGTGGACGATCTCGAAGCCGAGCACGCCCGCTTCCGGGAGGCCGGGTTTCAGCCGCGCGACATCGTCGCCTTCGAGCGCGAGGGTGTGTTGCTTGCCCGGTTCTTCTTCGTCGCCGATCCCGACGGCTACAAGATCGAGGTTCTGCAAAAACACGGCCGCTACCGGTAGCGGGAGAGGGATCTGTCCGCGTCCTGCCCGGAGGAGGAGGACGCGGGCAGCCAGCAACGGGCGTCGCAAGACGCCTCAGCGAGCAAGGGAGGAAAGAATGACCACAGTTTACGAAGGCAAGCGGCGCGGCCTGTCGCGCCGCGACGTCCTGAGGCGCGGCGGCAAGGTGGGCATCGGGGCCATGCTGGTGATCAGCGGCAGCGCCGTCATCAGCCCGCAATTCGCCTGGGGGCTCGAAACCAGCGGGCTCGCGCCGGAAGCCGTCGCGACGCTCATCCAGATGGCGCGCGACATCTACCCACACGATCATATCGAAGACCGCTTCTATGCCATCGCCGTCAAGTCCTACGACGAGCGGGCCGGCAAGGAGGCTGCCTTCAAGGAGATGATCGAGGCGGGCGTGGCCGATCTCGACCGGCGCGCCGGCGCGGGCGGCTATCGCGGTCTTGGCTGGGAAGACGAGCGGGTCGACATCCTGCGGCAGGTGGAGACGACATCCTTCTTCCAGACGGTGCGCGGCGGCCTCGTCACCGGCCTCTATAACCAGAAGGAGCTCTGGCCGCTGTTCGGCTACGAGGGCGAATCCTACTCGAAGGGCGGCTACATCAATCGCGGCTTCGACGACATCGAGTGGCTGTGAGCGAACCGGGAGGATATTATGGCTGCACCTTACGACCTTAACGACGACGGCGTCGTCGTCATCATCGGTTCCGGCGCGGGCGGCGGGACGCTGGGCAACGAGCTGGCGCAGAAGGGCGTCGACGTGGTGATCCTCGAGGCCGGCGCGCGCATCGAGTACGAGGATTTCATCAACGACGAATGGGAGAGTTTCGGCCAGCTCGCCTGGGGCGACAAGCGCACCACGTCGGGCGACTGGCGGGTGGCGCGGGATTTCCCGAACCTGCCGGCCTGGATCGTCAAGGCGGTGGGTGGCACGACCACCCATTGGGCGGGCGCCTCGCTGCGCTTCCAGGAGCACGAGTTCCGCACGCTCAGTCACTACGGCAAGGTGGACGGGGCCAATCTTCTCGATTGGCCGCTCACGCTGGCCGAGCTCGAGCCCTATTATGCGAAGGCCGAGGACAAGATGGGCGTCACCCGCACCAACGGCATTGCGGGCCTGCCGGGCAACAACAATTTCAAGGTGCTGAAGGCCGGTGCCGACAAGCTCGGCTACAAGGAGTGCCACACCGGCAACATGGCCATCAATTCGGATTTCCGCGACGATCGGATGGCTTGCCAGCAGACCGGCTTCTGCTTCCAGGGCTGCAAATGGGGCGCCAAATGGTCGACGCTCTACACGGAAATCCCCAAGGGCGAGGCAACCGGCAAGCTGGAGGTGCGGCCGCAATCCATGGCGCTGAAGATCGAGCATGACGCCAGCGGCAAGGTGACGGGCGTGCTCTACGCCGACAAGGACGGCAACCGGCATTTGCAAAAGGCGCGGCTCGTCTGCGTGGCCTGCAACTCCATCGAAAGCCCGCGCCTGCTCCTCAACTCGGCATCGGCCATGTTCCCGGACGGGCTTGCCAATTCGTCGGGCCAGGTGGGGCGCAACTACATGCGCCACACGACCGGCTCGGTCTATGCGGTGTTCGACAAGCCGGTGCACATGTATCGCGGCACCACCATGGCCGGCATCATCCGCGACGAGGCGCGGCACGATCCCTCGCGCGGCTTCGTCGGCGGCTATGAGCTCGAGACCCTGTCGCTGGGCCTGCCCTTCATGGCGGCCTTCCTCGATCCGGGCGGCTGGGGGCGCTCCTTCACCTCGGCGCTCGACAATTATGCCAGCATGGCGGGACTGTGGATCGTCGGCGAAGACATGCCGCAGGAGCAGAACCGCATCACGCTTCATGCCGAGATGAAGGACGAGCACGGCCTGCCCATCCCGGACGTCCACTTCGACGACCATCCGAACGACGCCGCCATGCGCAACCACGCCTATGCGCAGGGCAGGGCCCTTTACGAGGCCGTCGGGGCGATCCGCACCTTCCCGACGCCGCCCTATCCGTCGACGCACAATCTGGGCACCAACCGGATGAGCGAGAAGGCGTCGGACGGCGTCGTCAACAAGCACGGCCAGACGCATGACATCAAGAACCTGTTCGTGTCGGACGGCAGCCAGTTCACCACGGGCGGCGCGGAAAACCCGACCCTGACGATCGTCTCGCTGGCGATCCGCCAGGCCGACTACATCGCGCAGGAGATGGCGACCGGAGCGATCTGACAAAGAGCGCCGCCCCGCGTCCGGCCGGCGCGGGGCGGTTTTCCGACGGGCCGGAGCGATCAGCGCAGATTCACTGCGTAGTGGATGCTCTCCGTCAGGCAATGCGACACGCGCAGTTCCACGGCCTTGCCCTCCAGGTCGCGCGCGATCCGGTGGATGCGCAGCAGCGGTGTGCCGACGGGGCAGGACAAGAGCCGCGCGTCCTCTTCTCCGGCGGGGATCGCTTTCAGCCGTTCCTCGGCCTGGGCGATGGTGATGCCCCAGCGGGTCGAAAAGAGCTGGTAGATGTTGTTGGGGATCTGGTCGTGAGCGGGAAAATCGCAAAAACGTCCTGCCGGCAGGCATAGCGTTTCCGACAGCACGCACCGCTCTGCCAGCCGGCGGATGCGCAGGATGCGCCTGACCGGGTCTCCCGCCGTCAGTTCCAGAGCGGAGGCTTCTTCGGCGCTCGCCGCTCCCGTCTCGCTGTCGATCACGGTCGATTGCGGGAACACCGACGGTCCGTCGTCCGGCACCAGCCGGAAGAACTGGAAGAGGATGCGCGAATCCTCCGGCTCGGCGACGAAGGTTCCCTTGCCCTGCTTGCGCACCAGAAGATTGTCCGCCGTCATGGTGTCGAGCGCCTTGCGCACGGTTCCCTGGCTGACCTTCATCCGCCGCGCAAGCTCCATCTCGCTGGGAATGAGCATGCCCGGCGCCCAGCTTCCATCGACCAGATGACGAACCAGTTCGTCGCGGATATGCGCGTAAAGTGGCTTGTATTCCATGACCTTGTTCTCGTCCGTCACCGTTCCGGCCGCCTTTCCGTTGCGCGCAACCGCAGAATCCTTCGATCGCGATGCGGGCGGAAAACCGCTTCACACTTTTCCTCATCCCGCTCTAGCGCACGCCTGTTGACAAATCCACTCTCTTGTATCTTATATCTTATATAAGACTTGGGGCGAGGAAATTCGCCGCGCCCACCGCTCAAGAGGAGGACATCCGTGACCATCCCCCAGCTGCTCGTCCATGAAAGAAAGGACAATGTCGGCGTCGTCGTCGTCGAGAACCTGAAGGCAGGGACCAACATGCTGTGCGTGGTGACGCACGACAATTCGAGCTTCGAAATGCAGGTGCACGACGATGTGCCCATCGGCCACAAGGTGGCGCTGACGGATCTGAAGGCCGGCGACACAGCCCTGAAATACGGCGAGGACATCGGCAAGTTCGTGGCCGACGTGAAGAAGGGCGGCCACGTTCACGTGCACAATCTCAAGACCAAGCGCTGGTAGGCCGGGGAGAGCATCAATGGCGTCGAAATACGCGAATCTGACATTCAAGGGCTACCGCCGCGACAATGGACGCGTCGGCGTCCGCAACCACGTGGTCATCCTGCCCGTGGACGACATCTCCAATGCCGCCTGCGAGGCGGTCGCCAACAACATCAAGGGCGCGCTCGCCCTGCCGCACGCCTATGGCCGCCTGCAGTTCGGCGAGGATCTCGACCTGCATTTCCGCACCATGATCGGCACGGGCGCCAATCCCAATGTCGCAGCCGTCGTGGTCATCGGCATCGAGCCGGGCTGGACCAAGCGCATCGTCGACGGCATCGCCGAGACCGGCAAGCCGGTCGCCGGCTTCTCGATCGAGCAGAACGGCGACCTGAAGACCATCATGGACGCATCCCGCAAGGCCAAGGAGTTCGTGCATTACGCCTCCGAGCTGCAGCGCGAGGAGTGCTCGATTTCCGAACTCTGGGTGTCCACCAAATGCGGCGAGAGCGACACCACCACCGGCCTGGGCTCCTGCCCGACGGTGGGCAACATGTACGACAAGCTGCTTCCCGAGGGGATTTACGGCTGCTTCGGCGAGACGTCGGAGATCACAGGCGCGGAGCATATCTGCAAGGCGCGCGCCATCGATCCCGAGGTCGGCGAGCGCTGGTACAGGATGTGGAAGGCCTATCAGGACGACGTCATCTTCGCCCACCAGACGGACGACCTGTCGGAAAGCCAGCCGACCAAGGGCAACATCGAGGGCGGCCTGACCACCATCGAGGAGAAGGCGCTGGGCAATCTGGAGAAGATCGGCCGCACGTCGCGCTACATCGACATTCTCGAGCCGGCCGAGGCGCCGAAGTCGGGCAGGGGCCTGTACTTCATGGACTCCTCGTCGGCGGCGGCGGAGTGCGTGACTCTGATGGCTGCCGGGGGCTATGTGGTACACACCTTCCCCACCGGTCAGGGCAACGTCATCGGCAACCCGATCGTGCCGGTCATCAAGATCACGGCAAACCCGCGCACGGTGCGCACGATGGGAGAGCACGTCGACCTCGACGTGTCCGGCATCCTGCGCCGGGAGATGACCATCGACGAGGCGGGCGATGCGCTGATCGACATGATCGTGCGCACGTCCAACGGCCGCAACACGGCCGCCGAGGCGCTCGGCCATCGCGAGTTCGTGATGACCAAGCTTTACCGAAGCGCCTGATATTGATTTCCAGGCCCCGCCCTGGTGCGGGGCCTGGCGCATGAGATGGATCCGGTGAAGGCCGGGTCCATGCAGGTGTCGTTCTGAGGAGACAGGCATCACCCATTACCAGGGAGGAATGCAAATGCTGAAGAAACTCGGCCTTTTCGCCGCCATGATCGCCTTTACCGCAGTCACCGGTGCGGCGATGGCCTTTCCCGACAAGCCCATCAACTACATCATCCCTTTCAATGCCGGCGGCGAAAGCGACATCTCCGCCCGTCTGCAGCAGCCCTATTTCAAGAAGCTCACCGGGCAGGATCTCATCATCCAGTATCAGGCGGGCGCCGGCGGCGCGCAGGCCTGGTCCGTGCTGAACGACCAGCCCGGCGACGGATACACGATGATGGGCACCAACCTGCCGCACATCATCATGCAGCCGATGCTGCAGGATCCCGGCTACAAGACCGAGGACCTGGTCAACATCTACATGTTCCATTTCACGCCGGACGCGCTGATCGTGCGGGCGGACAGCGAATATGAGACGCTGCAGCAGGTGATCGACGCGGCCAAGGCGGCGCCGGGCGCCCTGACGGTCGGCGGCACGGCGACCAACACCGCCAATCACCTCGCCAACCAGCGCCTTGCCGATCTGACCGGCGCCGAGATGACCTACATCCCCTACACGGGCACGGGCGCCACCATTCCGGCGCTGCTCGGCGGGGAGGTCGAGCTGCTCTGGGGCTATACGACGGTCGCCGCCGGCCAGGGCGACAAGGTGCGCATGCTGGCCGTCGCACAGGACAAGCGGCATCCGCTCTTCCCCGACGTTCCCACGTTCAAGGAACTGGGCATCGACATGGTGGGCGGCGCCTATCGGGGCATCGCCGTTCCGAGCTCGACGCCGGAAGAGGTGCGCAAGGAATTGTCGGGCATCATTGGCAAGATCAACGCCGATCCCGATTTCATCGCGCAGATGGAGCAGGCGGGCTTCGCCATGCTCGACATTCCCTATGAGGAAATGGACGCGTTCATGGCGGAGCGCAAAAAGCTCTACGAAGAGATCGCGCGCCAGCTCGGCTCGCTGAAATAGCCTCACCGGTCGGTGCCCACCCCTGGGGCGGGCGCCAACCGATCGATCCCTGACGCATTCGAGGAGCTTGCCATGGCCGTCGACTTCGGGTTCGTCCTGGCCCAGGCCTTCAGCCCCTTCAACCTGCTTCTGGCCGTCATCGGTGTCGTGCTCGGCACGGTCATCGGCGCGCTGCCCGGACTTTCGGCTACGATGGCGATCGCGGTGCTCGTCCCCTTCACCTTCGCCATGGATCCCGCCTCGGGCCTGATCATGCTCGGCGCCATCTACACGGGGGCGATCTACGGCGGCGCCTATGCGGCGATCCTCGTCAACACGCCGGGCACGCCCTCGGCGATCGCCACCACCTTCGACGGCTATCCGATGGCGAAGCGCGGCGATGGCGATCTGGCCATGACGCTGGCGACGCTCGCCAGCGTGGTCGGCGGTGTCGTCGGCGCTCTCTCTCTGATCACGCTGTCGCCGCTGCTCGCCAACATCGCGCTCGCCTTCCAGTCGAGCGAATATTTCTGGCTGGCGATCCTCGGGCTCACGCTGATCGCCAGCCTTTCTTCCGGCAACGTTCTGAAGGGGTTGATCGGCGGCGCCTTCGGCCTGATCCTGTCGATGATCGGCGTCGCCGTCATCGGCGGCGACACGCGCTTCACCTTCGGGTCCTCGGCCCTGCTCGGCGGCATCGACATCGTCTCGGCGCTGATAGGCCTCTACTGCATCCCCGTTCTGATCGATCTCGTCGCCCGCCCCGACAGGCATCTGGAGCCGGCGCCGCTGGGGCGCGGCTTCCGTCTGTTCGAGGCCGTCGGCCTTTGCGTCGGCAACGGCGTCAATCTTCTGCGCTCCTCCGTCATCGGAACGCTGGTCGGCATTCTGCCGGGCGCCGGCGGCTCCATCGCATCGCTGGTATCCTATTCGGAGGCACGCCGGGCGAGCCGCAACCCGGAGCGCTTCGGCAGGGGTGAGCCGGGCGGCCTTCTTGCCACCGAGAGCGCCAACAATGCGACTGTCGGTGGCGGTTTCATCCCGACGCTGGTGCTCGGCATCCCAGGAACGCCGCCCGATGCCGTCATCCTCGGCGCACTGCTCGTGCAGGGCATCCGCACGGGGCCCGAGCTCTTCACCCAGCAGAACGGCATTGCCTACATCTTCATGTTCGGCCTCCTGATCGCCACGCTGATGATGCTGCCGATCGGCCTGTTCATCGGGCGCTATGCCTATCGGTTCATCGTCAACACGCCGAAGGCGCTGCTCGTGCCGCTGATCGCCTTCATGACCGTGGTCGGCAGCTTCGCCATCCACTCCAATCCGCATGACGTGGTGGTGATGGTGGCGATGGGCGTGCTCGGCTGGCTTCTCGGCCTGGCCGGCTTCGGCCCTTCGCCCATCGTGCTTGGCCTGGTCCTCGGCCAGATCGCCGAGCAGGGCTTCATGCGGGCCTATATGATCGGCGGTGCGCGCGGCAATTTCGGCGGACAGCTTCTGTTCGACCGGCCGATAAGCTGGGCCATCGTGGCGCTTATCCTCGTCACGCTCGCTTTCCCGGTCCTGCGCCGGTTGCGCAGGTCCCGCGAAGCCGGCAGCGAGGTCCGGTCATGAACGGCCGCACAGACATTGCCGGGATCCTCGGCTCGCTGTTCTTCGCCTCCGCCGGCGCCTATGTCTTCGTGGCGAGCCTCGGCATGTCGCCGATGGCGGCGATGTTTCCCCGCACGGTGGGAGCGGCCCTCGCGCTGCTCGCCCTGGTGCAGATCGTCACCGCGCTGGCGCCCCGGCTTCGCAATCGGGAACGCATGGTCCCTCGGCAGGACGCGGCGGGAGAAGGCAGCGGCGCCGCCGTGGAGGCCGATGCCGATGGGCAGGCCGAAAGCCGGGGCCGCCGCCTGGTCCTGCTCGCCACCATGGTCGCCTGGGCGCTTCTCTTCCCGGTCGTGGGGATTTTCGTCACCAGCCTTGCGGCATGCATCGTCCTGATGTTCACCGGGCTTTTCGGGCGCATCTCGCCCCGCCGGCTGGCGCTCTATCTGGCTGTGGTGCTGGCGATGGTGATCTTTTTCCATCTGCTCATGGGCACCGTGCTCAACATTCCGCTGCCGCGCGGCCTGCTCTTCTGATCCAAAACCAACGGGGCATCATGCACGACATCATCATCACCGAGTTCATGGACGAGGCGGCGGTCGCCCGGATCGAGCGGGAGTTCGCGACGTTCCACGATCCGGCGCTCGTCGATCGGCCGGAGGAGTTACGCATGCGTGCCGCCTCGGCGCGGGCGTTGATCGTCCGCAACCGGACCCAGGTGCGCGCTGCGCTTCTGGAGGCGGCTGCGAAGCTGGAATGTGTCGGCCGGCTCGGCGTCGGCCTGGACAATATCGATCTGGAAGCCTGCAAGGCCCGCGGCATCACCGTCTACCCGGCGACCGGCGCCAACGACCTCCCGGTTGCCGAATACGTCATCACCACCGCGATGATGCTGTTGCGCGGGGCGTATCTGGCTACGGGCACGGTGGCCGCCGGCGGCTGGCCGCGCGGCGCGCTGATCGGCCGCGAGATGTCGGGCAGGATGATGGGGCTCGTCGGCTTCGGGGCGATCGCCCGCGAGGTGGCGCGGCGTGCCGCGGCGCTCGGCATGCGCGTCGCGGCCTTCGATCCCTTCCTGCCGGCCGATCATCCGGCCTGGGCGGGCGTCGACAATCTGACGCTCGACGGGCTGCTCGCCAGCGCCGATGTCGTCAGCCTCCATACGCCGCTCACCGAAGAGACCCGTCACATGATCGACGGTGCGGCTCTGGCGCGGATGAAGCCGGATGCGGTCTTGATCAACGCCGCACGCGGCGGCGTGGTGAACGAGGCGGCCTTGTGCGACGCCCTGAAATCGGGAAAGCTCGGCGGAGCCGCCCTCGACGTGTTCGAGCAGGAGCCGCTCGACGCCGCGAGCGGCGCCCGGTTTGCCGGCATCGCCAACCTCGTTCTCACGCCGCATATTGCCGGCGTCACGGAAGAGTCCAATATTCGCGTCAGCGGTGTGACGGCGGAAGCGGTTCTGACGCATCTGAGAGGAATCCGATGAGCAGGCGCCTGACCGTCGATGAAGCCCTGATCCTCGTCGGCGAGACGCTCAAGCGCTGCCGCACCGAGGCGGAAAACGCAGCCTCCGTCGCCAGGGCGCTCGTCGGCGCCGAGCTCGCGGGGCAGGCGGGGCATGGACTGCGCAGGATGCCCTCCTATTGTGCGCAGGCTCTCTCGGGCAAGGTCGACGGCATGGCGCGGCCGCGCTCTCACGCCCACCGGCCCGGCGCGTTGACGGTCGACGCGGCCCATGGTTTCGCCTATCCGGCCATCGATCTCGCGCTCGACTGGCTTCCCGACGCGGCGCGCAGCCAGGGCATCGCCATGGCCGGCATTCATCGCTCCCATCACTGCGGCGTGGCGGGGCTCGTCGTCGAGCGCCTTGCCGAAAGCGGCCTCGTCGCCGTCCTGATGGCCAACACACCTGCCGCCATGGCGCCATGGGGCGGCCGGCGGGCCGTGTTCGGCACCGATCCGATCGCCTTTGCCGCTCCGCTCGACGGGGCCGATCCGGTGGTCGTCGACATCTCTCTCTCGAAGGTCGCGCGGGGCAAGATCATGGCGGCGCAACAGCAGGGACAGCCTATCCCCGAAGGCTGGGCCCTCGATGCCGACGGAAACCCGACCACCGATCCCGATCGCGCGCTGGCCGGCACGATGGTTCCCATGGGGGATGCGAAGGGCACGGCGCTCGCCCTGATGGTCGAAATGCTCAGCGCCGGCCTCACCGGTGCCAGCTACGCCTATGACGCGACCTCGTTCTTCGACGCAGAGGGCGCCGCACCCGGCACGGGGCAGCTCATCGTCGCGATGGATCCGGAAGCCTTCGGGCCCGGCGCCCTGCAGCGCTTCGCGGTGCTCGCCGGCGAGATCGACACCATGCAGGGCGCGCGACTGCCCGGCCGCCGACGGCAGCAGCTGAAGGCCGAGCTGATGCGCGACGGGATCGCCGTCGACGATGCCCTTCTGGCGCAGATCGAAGCCCTCGGCCGTTGAGCGATCACGTGGTTCGGCCCGGCAGCGTCGGCGCGCGGTCTTTTTGTCTTCCGCGTTTATACGGACGTCAGGTCGTTCCACCTGACTGCAAAATGCAATGCGGCGCCGACGCTTCAAGGAGTTGAAAACCTCTATTTCGGCAACCTCACCGTTAGCGCCGGATTGTGCGGGAAGAAGTTATAGGGCTTCAGGGTGATGCCCTTCCACATGGTCGACATCACCGGCCAATCCTCCATCTGCGGCACGTGGTGAAAGCCCATCGTGTACCAGGTCACGATGTCGGTGTTGTCGATGCTGCGGTCCTGCTTCACCCATTCGGCCAGCGTGTCCGAGCCGTCGCTCTGGAAGGCATATTCACCGCCGGCGTAGCGTTCGGCGGCCTTGTAGGGCGTGTTCCAGAACGTGTATTCGATGTAGGCGTTGCGCCTGGCCGGAGGGTCGTTCTCCGTGTCCAGCGGGCTGTAGGCGACGCTGTTCTGCGGCAGGATCATGTAACCCGGGGCGTGCCCCACGCCCACTTTCCGGCTCATGTTCATCACATGGTACATGGCGGGCGTGGCCGGGTTGACGCGGTAGCGCGCCGCAAGTTCCGTCTTCGGCATCTCGGCCTTTGTCACCCACAGCGAGCGGCGCGGCAGGTCTTCGGCCACCTCGCCCTTCACCAGGCCGGTCCGCATGAAGACGTTGTCCTGGCCATCGATGTCGAAGTCGAGCCGGAAGTTGAAGAAATGGTCGTGGTTGGGGGCCACGAGATTGGGCACGATCAGCGTGCCGTAGCGCGTTTCCTGCGCCGCCGTCGCATCGTCCATCGAGGTCGAGGCGGCACCTTTCACCGCATCGAGCCCGGTGGCGCCGACCATCACCCGGATGCGGCCGTTCTGTTCGAACACGTAGTCGATCAGATAGTCGTAATTGCCGACCTGGGAAGCGGAGCGCACGACGAGCTCGCTTGCCGGGCGTCCCTCGGCCGGCACCGACTGATCCTCGCTCTGGGCGAAGATCTCGTAGTGCCGCCAGACCGGATCGCCGATGTTGCGCTCGAAGATGCAAAGAGCGTTCGGAATGTCGACCGGCTCGCCGCGGTCGTCGTGCACGGTGGCCGGCAGGAAACGGGCGTAGGACGGGCAGTCGACGCCGGCGCGCAGCGGGCTCAGGAAGATGCCGAACCCGTATTCGCCGCTGTCCATATAGGTGCGCCAGTACCAGCCCTCGTCCGGGTCCATATAGGGCACGAACACTTCCGAAAGATGGGCCTGGTAGAGAACCGAGCGCCAGTCGTTGCCGTCGTTCACCTCGATGTTGGAGAGCACGACGCCCGGCCGCTTGTCGACGCGCCAGCGGAAGCGCCACATGTCCCAGTTGACCACGCTGCCGTCGATGGTGACGTTCGCTTCCCCCTCCTGGACAAGATGGGCGGGATCGCTCTGCGGGCGCAGCTCCCCGGTCCGCTCCCGGACCTCGTCCTCCATGTAGCCCCAAGCATCCTGCGGCACCGGCAGGACGCCCGTGTCGATGACCTCGACAACCTTCCTGCCGGTGAGATCGACGACCGCATAGAGGCCTTCGATGGGCTTGGCGTAGAAGTTGGAACCGGTCGGATTGACGTAGCAGGGCACCTTCATCAGCCGCTGGTCGGCCTCGGCCTGTGCATCGAAGGAGCCGGCCGTCAGGGGGAGGCAGAAGACGTCGTCGGGGCCGAGGTCGCGCTTCCTCAGCGCCGTCACGAAAGCCTCGTCGGAAAGGGCAAGGTCCATCGCGCCGATGAACTCTTCCAGAAGCACCATCGACTGGCCGCCGATGTCGCCGATCTCGCTGATCTCACCCGAGACCAGGTCGACCTCGGCCTTGTATCCACGGTCACCGGAAATCGCATGGACCGTGGCGACGCGCGGCCCTTCCTCGCCCTCCTTCCAGGCCAGCACGTCGGCCTTTTCGGGCTCCTTCAGCTCGATCAGCGGAAAGCGTGCGTCGTCGGTGATCCGATCGTCTGCTTTCATGATGGTGACGACCCGAGCGATTTCTTCCTGTGACAGGCCGTCCAGCGGGTGTGCGGTCGCGCCGTTGCATAAGACTGTCAGGGCCATGGCGGCGCAGGTTGTGGTCAAGTGTCTTTTCATCGCTTCTCCTCCGGTGGCGCCGCCTTGCGGGCAGCCTTGACGATCATAGTGGAGGGAAGGACGGCGCTGCGTCTTGGACTATTGCGTCAGGCTCTTGGGCGAAGGCGACACCGTGCGCAGCCGGTATTCTCCGGGGGATGCCTGAAACCGGGCGCGGAACCGCCGGTTGAAATAAGACAGGTCGTTGAAGCCCGAATCGAACGCGATGGTGGAGATGCGCTCGCCGCCGGAAGCGTCCTGACACAGGAGCCTCTGGCGCGCATAGTCGAGCCGGGCACGGATCAGGCATTCCGAAAGCGAGGACCCCTCCGCCTGGAAGCGGCGCTGCAGCGCCCTGAGGCTCACGCCCATGGCCTCGGCCACGGCGGCGGGCGTGCAGTCGGGATCGCGAAAGCGGTGTTTGATATAGGCCCGGGTGCGGGCGAGGAGCAGGTCGCCGCTGGTTGCCGCCGACGGTAGTTCGCCCTCTTCGAGGCTGCACAGATAGGAGCCCATCAGGTCGAAGAAGGCTTCGCTGACGACGCGCTGCCGCGGCGCGATACCCTCGGCCGCCAGGATGCGGTCGATCGTGGCGCGCATGGCTCTGCCGATGGCCGAGGCGCCGGGGATTGAGCAGCCGCCGAGCGCACAGGTGCCGAAGCGGTGGGCGAAGTCGGCGCGGTTCAGATGCACCGAATATTGCCGGCTGCCGCCGTCGCCATAGACGAAATGCGACGGATAGGCCGAATCGATCATCATGAAGTCGCCGGGCTTAAGGCGCACCTCGGCATCGCCCTGACGCATCACCGCATGTCCCGTCTTCTGCAGCACGAGAAAGAGATGCTCCGCCGAATCCTGCCGGATGCAGCGCCAGTCACGATCGATCTCGGCGGCACTGTTGTCGACGACCGCGACCGACAGGGCGTGCCGTCGGTTCAGCGTGATGCGGCCGCGCATGTCCCTGCCGCCCGCCGGCGGCAGGACCAGAAAGTTTCCGCAAACATCGCGCACGCCGGCCTGAAACGCGTCCAGCGACACAAGACCGTGGGTCTCGTGAAACGGCATCGCCATTCCTCCCCTGCCGTGTCGCCCCTTACGACACCTTGCGAATGGGTAGACGGGCAAGCGTATTCAGCTTTTGGGGTTCGGGCAAGAAGCGGTGCTGAAGGGGGCGCGATCCCGAAGGCGTTGCGGATCGTGCCGGCACGGCTCCCCGCGGGATCAATCCTTTGCCCGGTACTCTTCCGGCATGACGAAGACCTCGTCCGCGCGTCCGTATCCGCCGTCGGGCACCTCCTCGATCAAAACCATCGTGGTCGGACGCACGACCTCGCCGAAGCAGCTCACCATGAGCTCCGTCGTCTTGTGGATCAGGTCTTCCTTCTGTGCCCTCGAGAGCGATGCCTGGGGCAGTTTGTAATTTGCGAAAGGCATGGTTTTTTCCTCAGGTTCCGGGGTTTCGGTTACACCGCGCCGCCGTTGGCGCGGATGGTCTGCCCGTTTATCCAGCCGCTCTGCGGCCCGGCCAGGAAAGCCACCGCATCGGCGATGTCGTCGGGAGTGCCGAGGCGGCCGAGCGGGATCATCCGCGTGATGCCGGCGACCAGTTCCTCGGACTTGCCGCGCATGAAGAATTCGGTCTCGACCGGGCCGGGCGCGATCGCGTTCACCGTGATCCGGCGCGGCCCCAGCTCCTTGGCGAGCACATGTGTGAGCGCTTCGATGGCGGCTTTCGTGGCGGCATACAGTCCGTATCCGGGCTGGTAGAAGCCGACGACGCTCGAGGACAGGCTGATGATCCGTCCGCCGTCGCGCAGCCGCCTGGCACCTTCGCGCATGCCGCGGAAGGTGCCGCCAAGATTGACGGCACAGTGGTCGTCGAAATCCGCGTCGGCTGCTTCCGCCACCGGCGACAGCCGCATCATGCCGGCATTGTTGACCAGAATGTCGACCGCACCGAAGGCGGCGGCCGCCGCATCGAACAATGCAGGCATGGCGGCGGGGTCTGCGACATCGGCCTGCACCGCAACCGCCCGGCCACCCGACCGCTCGATCTCTTGCACGACCCGATCGGCGGCCGTCTTGTCGCGCGCGTAGTTCACGACAACGGCACAGCCCTCGCGAGCCAGCTTGCGCGCAATCGCGGCTCCGATGCCTTTGCCGGCGCCGGTCACGATCGCGGTTTTGTTTTCCAGTGTCATTTTGACCTCCATTGCACGGCAAGGAGATAGAGGATTGTGCCGTCCGGATAATCATCCTTTATGAGGCAATAATATTCGGGTATACCGAACAATCATGGATCGTCTCGACGCAATGCGCCTTCTTGTCCGGGTCATCGAGCGTCGCAGCTTCACGGCTGCTGCGGCCGATCTGGGCATGCCACGTTCGACGGCGACCGAGGCGATCAGGCGGCTCGAGCGTGATCTTGGCTGCCGGCTGCTGGAGCGCACCACGCGGCACGTGGCGCCGACCCTCGATGGAGAGGCCTATTACCGGCGGTGCCTGTCGATCCTTGCCGATATCGACGAGGCGGAAGGTGCCGTGCGTGGCGGAGAACCGGCCGGCGTCTTGCGGTTTGACGCCCATGGGGCCCTGACGCGGGCCTTCCTGCTGCCGCGCCTGCCGGAGTTCCTGGAGGCCTATCCGCAGATCAGGTTGCAGATCGGCCAGGGAGACAGGCTGGTCGACCTGGTGCGCGAAGGGGTGGATTGCGTGATCCGGGCGGGCGAGCCGGATGACAGCGGCATGATCATGCGCAGGCTTCCCGACATTCCTGAGCAAACCTGCGCCAGCCCCGATTATCTGAGCTGCCACGGGATGCCGACGTCACCCGACGGCCTCGACGGACACCGGATGATCGGCTTTGTCTCGTCGCGCACCGGCCGGATGATGCCGCTGGAATTCCAGACCGCCGAAGGGACGAGAGAGATAACGCTTCCGTGCCTTGTGACCGCCAACGAGGCGGAGACGGCGCATCATCTCGCGCGGATGGGTTACGGGCTGATTCAGGCGCCTCGCTACCGGTTCCGGGAAGACCTGGCGCGCGGTGCCCTTGTCGAGGTTTTGCCGGATCATCCGCCGCCGCCCTTGCCGCTCGCGGCCTACTATCCGCAGAACCGCCAATTGTCGCCGCGCGTGCGGGTTTTCCTCGATTGGGTCGCCACGGTCTTCGACGGGGCGGACCTGTAGCGCGACGCGTTTCTTGCAGCCGGGGCAGTGTCGAACCGCAAGCCGGCCCGGTGGTATCTCGACGGCATCCTGCGGCAAAAACAAAGGCGGCGACCCGAAGGTCGCCGTATCAAGCCTTTGATAATCCGAAGAAAACTGGAGCGGGCGATGAGATTCGAACTCACGACCCCAACCTTGGCAAGGTTGTGCTCTACCCCTGAGCTACGCCCGCTCGCTGTGTCGCTTCCGACGGCGCGCTTATAGTCTGATCTCGCCGGCAATTGCAACAGGAAATCGACTGCGACAAATACGCTTTTTTCAAAAGCATCGAGGTCTGTGGGAAACCCAAGGCGGCGGCCCGGTTTGCGGCGTTTGCGCCGGGGGGCTTGCATCTTGTGGCGCCGGTTCGCTACAGCCTTCCGGGACAAGCCGCAAACGGAACCGGACCGAGTTCATGCCGAAAACACCCGAAGAGCTTCTGGACCATCTCAACGCCCTCGGCATCGAGACGGTGACGCATCGTCACGCGCCGCTCTTCACCGTTTCCGATTCGCAGTCCCTGCGCGGGACGATCGAGGGCGGGCACACCAAGAACCTGTTCCTCAAGGACAAGAAGGGCGCGTTCTTCCTCGTCACGGTGGAAGAGGACGCGGTGGTGGACCTGAAATCGATCCACAGCAAGATCGGCGCCTCGGGACGCGTCTCGTTCGGCAAGCCGGGCGCCCTGCTGGAGCTGCTCGGCGTGGCGCCCGGATCGGTCACGGTGTTCGGCGTGCTCAATGACGCCGAGGGGCGGGTGAAGGTCGTGCTCGATGCGGGGTTGATGGAGCACGAGACCATCAACGCGCATCCGCTGACCAACGAGGCGACCACATCCATCGGGCGCGACGATCTCCTGCGCTTTCTCGAGGCGACCAAGCACGAGCCCCTCGTCTTGAAAGTGGCCGAGTGATCGCCACATTGTGAGCGAAATATGCGATGAACGCGCCGGGCGGTCAGCCGCAGCACGGCGCAGCCGAGAGCGAGGAAGGGGCAACCATGTCGAGCAATGACAATCCATACGAGAAGGGTGCCTACGGCGCTGCCGGCTCGTACACCACCAGTGTCGGCTCGGGCGAGGCGCGCGAAGGCGCGTCCTCGGCGGCCCCGGTCTTCACCCTCGGCGATGCGCCGCCCGCGGCAGGCGAATTGATCAAGGACACCACGACCGCCGGATTTGCCGCCGACGTCATCGAGGAATCGCGCCGCCAGCCGGTCCTGGTCGACTTCTGGGCCCCCTGGTGCGGCCCGTGCCGCCAGCTGACGCCGGTTCTCGAGAAGGTCGTGCGCGCGGCACGCGGCAAGGTGAAGCTCGTCAAGATGAACATCGACGAGCACCCGGCGATCGCCGGCCAGCTCGGCGTCCAGTCGATCCCGGCGGTCTTCGCCTTCAAGGACGGCCGTCCCTTCGACGGGTTCATGGGCGCGTTGCCGGAAAGCCAGGTCAAGGCCTTCATCGACAAGCTCGCCGCCGGGACCGGTCCCGGTGCCGAGATCGAGGAGGCGCTGGCTGCGGCCGGCGAGGCCCGCGCGGCGGGCGATCAGCAGATGGCCGCGCAGATCTACTCGGCCGTGCTGCAGCGCGAGCCGGACAATGTGGAGGCGGTCGCCGGCCTTGCCGACCTTCTGTTCGAGGCGGGCCAGAGCGCGCAGGCCGAGGAGCTGCTCGGCCAGCTTCCCGACGACAAGGCGGGCGCTGCGCCCATCGCCGCCGTGAAGGCGAAGATGGCGCTTGCCGAGCAGGTGGCCGGCCTCGGCGATGCGGCCGCGCTGGAGAGGCGGCTCCAGGCGGATCCGGCCGATCACGAGGCGCGCTTCGATCTGGCGCTCCTGCAAAACGCGATGGGCGACCGGGCGGCGGCGGCCGACAGTCTGCTCGCCATCGTGCGTGCCGACCGCGACTGGCGCGAGGACGGGGCGCGTGCGCAGCTCCTCAAGTTCTTCGAGGCCTGGGGGCCGACGGATCCGGCGACGCTGGCGGCTCGGCGCAAGCTCTCCTCGCTGCTGTTTTCCTAGGAGTGCGATCCTGGCAGATGAACACCATCTGTTTCGGTCAGACCACCAGCTTTAACGAAACTGAACCAGCACTTGGATGACTGCAGATGGAGAAGAACCACTTCGCCGGAAATGCGGGAGAACACGTCGCCTGGGCGATGTGGCGGCGACTGGACACGCCGGGACACGACGCGGCGCTCCTTGTGCGATCCGGTACAGGACATCTCCTGACAGGAACCGCAATATTCCTGCATGCCGATGGGCCGGCGCGTATCGACTACCGGGTCCGCGTCGACTGCGACTGGAACACGACCGACGGGCATATCGCAGGTTTCGTGGCCGGGCGCACAGTCCGGCACGAAATCGTGCGCGACAGTGACGGTTGGCGGCTGGACGGCCTGAAGATGCCCGATGTGGCATCGCTGCGAGATCTCGATCTCGGCTTCACGCCCGCCACCAACCTGCTTCAACTGCGGCGCGCCGGGCCGGAACCTGGGCGCAGCGCGGAATTGACCGTGGCCTGGTTCGACATCGGCGAAACCCGGATCACGGCACTGCCGCAGTTCTATGACCGCAAAAGCGAGACGACCTACGAATATTCGGCGCCGTCCGTTCCCTATGAGGCGGTGCTGGAAATGGCGCCGAACGGATTCGTCCAAAGCTATCCCGGCCTATGGATGATGGAAGTCTAGACCGGTTCATCGTTTCATGGAAACGTTGTCCCGTTCTATCTCTTTGTTTTTCCGCATTTATGCGGTCGGCAGGTGATTCCACCTGACTGCAAAATGCTCTAGTGGTGCGCTCCCAACAGATGGGTACCATCTGTTTCGGTCAGACCACTGGCGCATCGGCCGTCCCGCTCCGACTGATTGCAAGCGATCGCGTTTATGATTTTGGCTTGATTCAATCCAAAATCGTCGCGATCTGGCGGTGCGATCGTTATTTGCCTATTGGTGAAAGCGCTCCAGATAAGGGGGAAACACCGGGAGAAATCGAGTGAAGGCAGGAAACCTCTCCTACCGCCATGCGCGTGACATCGATAGTGTGATTCCCGTGTTCCCGCTGTCCGCGGCCCTTCTTCTGCCCGGCGGGCACCTGCCTCTCAACATTTTCGAGCCCCGCTATCTGGCGATGACGGATCATGCCCTGTCGGGACCGCGGCTGATCGGCATGATCCAGCCGCGCCTGGACGGCGCCATGCGTGCCGACGGCGAGCCGGAACTGTGCCGGGTGGGCTGCGTCGGGCGCCTCGCCTCCGTCGCCGAAACGGGCGACGGCCGCTACCTGATCACGCTGAACGGCATCTGCCGGTTCCGCGTCGCCGAGGAGCTGCGGGTGAGGACGCCGTTCCGGCAGTGCCGCATCGTGCCCTTCGAGAGCGACCTGCACGAGGATGTGGACGAGGAGCAGGTCGACCGTCAGGGGCTGCTGCGCGCCTTCCGCGCCTATCTCGACGCCAACAATCTGGAAGCCGACTGGGACAGCGTCAACCAGGCAGAGAATGCCAGCCTGGTCAATGCGCTGTCGATGATGGTGCCCTATGGAGCGGCCGAGAAGCAGGCGCTGCTGGAGGCGCCGGACCTCAAGACGCGGGCCGAAACACTGATCGCCATCACCGAGATCGTCCTGGCGCAGGAACGCCAGGAGTCCGGCCGGCATCTGCAGTGACGAAAGGGAGCGGGCAGGGCATGGCTGGAGACGACGAACCGCGGATCGACCGCAAGCTGCTCGAGCTTCTGGTCTGCCCGCTGACCAAGGGGCCGCTCATCTGGCACGCCGAGACGAGGGAGCTGATCTCCAAGAAGGCGCGCCTTGCCTATCCGGTGCGGGACGGCGTGCCGATCATGCTGCCGTCCGAGGCCAGGCCGCTCGATCCCGATCATATCTAGACCGGCTCCTGTTTTGACGGTTGTGTCTTGGCTCGGTGGCGCCGCTGCGCCGGCAGCCCTATTCGCGAAAGCTTTCCTTGGCCGCCGCCGCCTGCCGTCCGCCGCGCAGGCTGGGCAGTGCCAGCATGAGCAGCACGAAAGCGCCGGTGGCGAGCTTCAGGTCGGGGGGTGGCATGCCGGCCGCCAGGCACAGCGAGACGAGTTGGTAATAGACGATCGCGCCGGCGAAGGGTGCCAGGAGCTGGCGCCAGACCTTGTCCTTGCCGACGATCGCCTCGCCGATCATCAGCGCCGCCAGGCCGTTGATCAGGATGCCGAGACCCATGTTGACGTCGGCAAAGCCCTGCGACTGCACCATCAGGGCACCGCTCAAGGCGGAGAAGGAGCCGGCGAGCCCGATGCCGCCGATGGTCGCCGCCCAGACGTTGATGCCCTGCGCCTCGGCCATCACCGGATTGGCGCCCACGGCGCGCACCGCGGTGCCCTTCTCGGTCGTGAAGAAGAAGTTCAGGAGGGCGAAGATGGCGATGGAGATGATGCCGACGGCGATGATCTTGGCGATCGGGAAGCCGGGCTGGGCGAAGGGCACCCAGTCGAAGATCGTCTCGGAACCGAACACGGAGAGGTTGGAACGGCCCATGATGCGCAGGTTGACGCTGTAGAGCATGGTCATCACCAGGATGCCGGCAAGCAGCGTGTGGATGCGGAATCGCAGGTGAATGAAGGCCGTCGAGCAGCCGGCGATGAAGCCCGTCACCAGTGCCATGCCGATCGCCGCCAGCGGCGAGAAGCCGGCCGCCAGCGCCACGCCGCACACGCAGCCGCCGAGCGGGAAGGCGCCCTCGCTGGTCAGGTCGGGAAAGCTCAGCATGCGGAAGGGGATCATGATGCCGGCGACGACGAAGCCGAGGATCAGGCTTTGCGCCAGCGTCACGGGGATCAGCGAGACGAAGCTCGAAAGAGTGATCTGCAGGAAATCCATGGTCGTCAGCTCGCCAGCATCATGCGGTCGGTCTTGGTGGCGAAATGTCCGATCAGGTCGGCCACCGTCACATTGGCTTTGTCCTCGCCGCCGATTTCGAGGCGGATGCGGCCCGCGTCCAGCATGATGACGCGGTTTCCGAAATCGACCGCGTGCTGCATGTTGTGCGTCACCATCAGCGTGGTGAGCTTCAGGGCCTCCACGGCGCGCACCGTGGCGTTCATCACGATGTCGGCCGTGCGCGGGTCGAGCGCCGCGGTGTGCTCGTCGAGCAGGAGCAGGTCGGGCGAGCCGCCGACGGCCATGATCAGCGACAGCGACTGGCGCTGGCCGCCGGACAAGAGCTCGACGCGCGTGTCGAGCCGGTCCTCGAGCCCGAGGCCGAGGATCGACAGCCGCTCGCGATAATCGGCGAGGCGCTTCGCGTTGAGGCCGTGGCGCAGCGAGCGCCTCCTGCCGCGCAGCTCGGCCAGAAGCATGTTCTCCGCCACTGTCATGCTGGCGGCGGTGCCGAGCATCGGGTCCTGGAAGACGCGGGCGATGTGTGCGGCGCGCTTGTGCACGGGCCGGGCCGTGATGTCGTCGCCGTTGATGACGATGCTGCCGGAATCGAGCCTCAGCGCGCCCGAGATAGCATTGAGCATGCTGCTCTTGCCGGCGCCGTTGGAGCCGATCACCACGGCGAAGTCGCCATTGGCGAGCGTCAGGTCCAGTCCGTTCAGGGCAACCTTCTCGTCGGGTTGTCCCTTATAGAAAACTTTACGCGCGGCACGGATTTGCAGCACCGGCACCTCCCTCAAATGCTTGCGGCGCCCCGCCCTTGGGCAGGCGCCGCACAGTATTGCGCCGGACTATTCGACGATGCAGCCGCAATCGGCGAACTCTTCCGGAATCTCCAGGCCGAATGCCGCCATACCCTTTTTCGAGATGCGCGGCGCGTGATCCTCGTATGCCGGCCTGAAAGGCGGAATGCTCTTCGGGTCCGCGCCCTTCAGGATCTCGACGGCGATCTTACCGGCATTGATGCCGACCTGCTGGTAGTTCACCGCGAAGCTGGCGGGCACGACGCCGTCGGACACCGCGCCGTCATCGGAATTGATGATCGGGATGCCGGCCTGGCGGGCGGCGGCGGAGACCGCGGCGATCGCCGGCTGCAGCAGGTTGGAGGCGGGCGTGTAGATCACGTCGGCCTTGCCGGCGAGCGAAGCGATGCGCTGCTGGATGTCGTTGACGTTGTCGACGCCCACCTCGACGACCTCGAACCCGGCGCCGGGAGCGGCTTCCTTGACCTTGTCGAGAAGCGCCACATCGTTGGCTTCGCCCGGGTTGTAGGGCTGGCCCCAGCGCTTGGCGCCGGGCACCAGCTTTCCGGCGAACTCCATGACGGCGGCGACGTCCTGCAGATCTGTGGCGCCGGTCATGCCCTCATCGCCCGCTTCCCAGGAGGGAACGAGCTTGGCGGCCACCGGGTCGGTGACGGCGGAGAAGACGATCGGGATGCCGGAGCCGGCGAGTGCCTTCTTGGCGATCTGCGAGACCGGCGTCGTCACCGTGTAGACCAGCGCGGGTCGCTCGGCCTGCAGCTTGGCGATCATCTGCGGGACCAGCGAGGCGTCGAAATTGGTGTGGCTTTCCGAATAGACGACGTCCTTGCCTTCCACGTAGCCGCCCTCGGCCAGCGCCTGCTTGAAACCGGCAATGGCCGTGTTGAGCTGCGGGTGCTCGCCGAAATTGGCGATGCCGATGCGGATCGGGTCGGCCGCAGCCGCGCCGAGGCCAATCGCCAGCGCGCCGGCGGCAGCCACGCCACGCAGCCATAAGCTGATTTTTCCTGTCATGACATTCCTCCCGTCGGGTCGAGGACATGATGAGCGGCCGGAACACTTGGCAACGCGCGTCACGTCTGGCAACAGATCGAAGGATTTCGGGGCCCGCCCTTTCCTCCGCCGGGCGGATATGGCAAGCGCCATCGCATTCGCCCTCTCCGTCCCAAGCGGAGGCCATCATATCGTCAGGGGAGGGGCTGTCAAATACTATATATAATTGTTGTCTGACGCCTGGATTATATATACTTTTGTTTCGAGGAGGAGCGTTGTTGTGCAGCATGGCGTCATCGACGAGCAGGAGCCGCTGACCAAGACGGAGGCGGCCTATCACGCGTTGCGGCGGGACATTCTGGCAACGCGCCTGATGCCCGGCGCACCGTTGCGCATCGGCGCGCTGCGCGAGGCCTATGGGCTGGGCTGGACCCCGCTGCGCGAGGCGCTGTCGCGGCTCGAGGCCGAGCGTCTGGTCACCGCCGTCAGCAACCGCGGCTTCGCGGTCGCGCCGGTTTCGCGCAGCGAGCTCGAGGACCTGTCGAAGGCGCGGCTGGCGGTCGAGACCACGCTGCTCGAGGAATCGATCCGCAAGGGCGGCAGCGACTGGGAAGCGGGGGTCGTGACCGCCCATTACCGCCTGGCCCGCTGCGGCGTTCCGGCAGCCGATCTGTCCGAGGCGGCGCTGCAGGACTGGGTGCAGAAGCACCAGGAATTCCATGAGGCGCTTCTTGCCGCCGCCGATGCGGACTGGCTCAAGCATTTCTACAAGCAGATCTGGGGCCAGCTTTGCCGGCATCACATCTTCCTGACCGTCACGCCCGCCTTGCGGGCCGCCGCCGGTGCCGAGGCCGGGCATGAGGCGGCGGTTGCCGCGCTTCGCGACGCGATGTCCCTTGACCAGCACACGAGCCTCATGGAACGTGCGCTCGATCGCGATATCGAGGGAGCCCTGGCGCTGATGAGGAAACATGTCGGACTGACCGTCGACGTTTTCACCCTGGCCGATGCGGGCAGCGGCATGCCCGTGACTGGCGGCGGATCATCGGTGTGACCGCCGGCCGGCGCCGCGCGGCCGTCATCTGCGCCGCGGCGGCATCGATGGTTCCGATCTCCTGCGGTGCAGCCTTCGCCCATGCCGCCGACCGTGCGCATGTGCTCCTTCTGCCCACGCATTACTACCTGTTCGGCGGCGTGCTCGCCGTTGCCCTGAGCTTCCTGGTGCTCGCCTTCCTGCCGGCGAGCGGCATCGATCGTCTGGCAGCGCGGCGCCTGCGCCTCTTGACGCTGCCCTTCGAGGGGCGCGCGGCCGTCAGCCTCGTGTCGTTTGTGTTCCTGGCCGGACTGGTCGTCGCCGGCGCCCTCGGCAGCCGCGATCCCCTGTCCAATCCGCTGCCGCTTACCGTCTGGACGCTGCTATGGGTGGGGCTCACCCTCGTCCAGGGGGTGCTCGGCAATCTTTGGGCATGGCTCAACCCGTGGTACGGCCCCTGGCGGCTGGCGGTGCGCGCCGGCGTTCCGCCGGCTGGCTACCTGCGCCTGCCGGCTGCGCTGGGGCTGATGCCGGCCTTTCTCCTCCTGTTTGCCTTCGCCTGGTTCGAGCTCGTCTATCCGGCGCCCGACGATCCGGCGCGCCTGGCGCTCGCCGTCTCGGCCTATTGGTGCTTCGCGATGGCGGGTGCGGTGCTGTTCGGCTACCGTCACTGGGTCCGGCGGGCCGAGTTCCTGTCGGTGTTCTTCGCCATGATCGCGCGCCTGTCGCTGTTCTCGCTCCGGCGCGGCTCGCGGGGCAGGCCGGCGCTCTTTCTCGGCGTGCCGGGGCACAGGCTGCGCGAAGCCGCTCCGCTGCCGCCGTCCGGCCTCGCCTTCCTGCTCCTGGCGCTCAGCTCCGTGTCGTTCGACGGTTTCATGCGCACCTTCTTCTGGTTCGGTCTGATCGGCGTGAACCCGCTCGAATATCCGGGCCGTTCGGCCCTTCTGGTGCCGAACACGCTGGGCCTGGCGGCGATGTTCCTTCTCCTGTGCGCGGCGTTTCTGCTGGCGGTCCGTTTCGGATCGAGGCTTGCCGGCGACGCGCCGCCGGCCCATGCGGGCGGCTTCCTCGTCTGGTCGATCATTCCCATCGCGCTCGCCTATCATTTCTCGCACTACCTCGTCGCCTTCGCCATCAACGGGCAGTATGCGCTGTCGGCCCTGTCCGATCCGCTGGTCCGCGGCTGGGACCTTTTCGGAACGGCGGGTCTTTACGTGCAGGCGGGGGTGACGCTCGGCGCGCAATCGGCATGGATCATCTGGAACGCGCAGGCGCTGGCAATCATCGGCGGCCACGTGCTCGCCGTGGTGATCGCCCACCTGATGGCCCACCGGCTCTTCGGGACCACGCGGCGGGCGAGCCTCAGCCAGCTTCCGCTGGTGGTGCTGATGATCGGCTACACCGTCTTCGGCCTGTGGCTTCTCTCGGCGCCGACGGCGGGCTAAAAAAATCTCTGCGTTTCCCTCGGGGCAGTTCCTGTTGCCAAGGGGGTGGATTGGTGATTTAGTTTGTACACAAGTGATTTTTCCAATGCTGGAAAAAGCTCCAGACGTTGGAAACGCTCGGTCAAACGATCACAACAATGGGGAACCGGCATGAGTGAAAATCGCAAATCTCTGATCAGTTCAACGAGCGGCCTGAGCCGCCGAACGGCGCTGAAAGGTCTTGGCGCGGCCGCCAGCCTCGTCGCCGCGCCGGGTTTCGTGCGCTATGGCCAGGCGCAATCTTCGGCACCCATCCGGATCGGCTTCCAGTGTCACCGAACAGGCATCGGCGCTGCCTATGGCCGCTGGTACGAGCGCGTGACGACGGCTGCCGTAAAGCGCATCAACGATGCGGGCGGCATCAACGGACGGCCGCTCGAGATCGTCATCGAGGACGACGGCACCGACCCGAAGCGCGGCGCCGAAGTGGTCGAGAAGTTCGCCAACCAGCACAAGGTGGACCTCGTCTACGGCACGCTGTTCAGCCATGTGGTGGTCGGGTCCGCACCGGCCGCCGGCGAGCTGAAGATTCCCTATTACGTCGTCAGCGAGGGCTATCACGTCGCTTCCGGCAAATTAAACCGCTACTGCGTGCAGCCCGGCATCACCGACGTGAAGGCGCAGGTGCGCTCGGTGGCGCCGTGGATCGCCAGCAACCTTGGCAAGAAGGTCACGCTGGTCTATCCGGACTATGCCTTCGGCCACGACCACCGCGATTTCTTCGAGCCGGCCATCAAGGCGCAGGGCGGCGAGGTGGTCGCGAAGGTGCCGATCCCGCCGACGGAATCCTCCTTCACCCGCTATTTCCCGCAGATCCCCTCCGATACCGACGTGATCTACCACGTGATGGTCGGGCCGGCGGTGCTCACCTTCGTCAAGGAGATGGGCGAGTTTTTCGGCTCCGGCGGGCCACAGCTTTTCGGCTTCATCGATTCGCTGGAGGCGGTCGACATCGCGAGCCCGGGACTCGGGTTCCTCGAGGGCAGCCATTTCTGGGAAGGCATGCCGCGCTACGCACAGCCCGATCAACCCGATTACGTCACCGCCTATCGCGAGGCCGTCGGCATCGATGACAATGGCGCCAGCGCAAAGGACGCGAAGGACATCTCGACGGCGGCCCACATGTTCGGCTGCTGGGAAACCCTCAACGTCATCAAGGCCGCCATGGAAGCCTGCGACTACAAGGGCGTGGACGACCGCGCCGCGATGATCGAGGCGACCGAGGCGATGACCGACATGGAGGCCGGCCCCGACCACCCGCAGGGCAAGAAGCTGTTCAACGGCAAGATCCACCAGGTCTTCGGCGAGCAGAACATCAGCCAGGTGGCCGAAGGCAAGCTCAAGGTGGTGCACCGCACCTCCATCGAGGACGGCGCCTACGAGCCGGAGGCCGACTACACCACGATGTCGTTCTGAGGCCGTCGGGTTTGCCGCCCCTCACCTTTATCCTCTCCCCGCAAGTGGGGAGAGGGGCCATCAACGTCGCGGCCATCCTCGTCCTCCCCGTTGAGAGAGAAAATGCCGGGCGGATGAGGGGCGGACGCCGGCAGATGATCAGGACAATCCACCGCATCTCCTCCGCCTCGTTCATGAAAGTACATTCCTGAATGGCCTTCGGACCCTATTTCCTCCTCGCCACGCTCGAAGGGCTGGTGACGGCGGCCGTCCTGTCGCTGATGGCGCTCGGCCTGTCGCTCGTCTTCGGCGTCATGCGGGTCGTCAATGTCGCCCATGGCGAGTTCTACATGCTGGGCGCGGTGCTGGCCTGGTGGTTTTCCTCGCTCGTCGGCGGGCATCCGGCCGTCGGCTTTCTCCTGGCGCTGGTGCTCAGCCCGCTGGTGGTGGCGGCGATCGCCTTCGTCGCCGAGCGGCTGGTGCTGAGCCGGCTCAATTACGAGCCGGAGGCGACCATCGTCGCCACCATCGGCCTGCTCTACATCATCCAGCAGCTCGCGCTCACCTTCTACGGCCCCGAGGCGCGGCCGGTCGAGGCGCCCTTCAACCACCGCATCAGCCTGCCCTGGTTCGGCTACTCCGCCTACAAGCTGTCCGTCATCGGCTTCTCCATCCTGATGATGCTCGCCACGTGGGTTCTCCTGACGCGCACGAAGATCGGCCTTGTCATGCGCGCCACCCAGTTCGACCGCGAGACGGCGCAGGCCTTCGGCATTCCCGTCGGCCGCGTCTATGCCGGCGTGTTCGCGCTGGGAGCGGGGCTGGCGGCGGTCGCCGCCGTGCTCATCGTGCCGATCCAGCAGGCGCACTACCTGATGGGTCTCGACCCGCTTCTGCTGTCCTTCATCGTCGTCATCATCGGCGGCCTCGGCTCGCTGCGCGGCACCGTCGTCGCAGCGGTGCTGATCGGGCTATCCGATGGCATCATCTCGATGTTCTTCTCGCCGACGCTCGCCAAGATGCTGGCGACGCTGATCGTCGCCATGGTGCTGGTGTTCCGCCCGCAGGGCCTGTTCGGAGCGCCGGCGCGATGACGAGGCTGTCTCCTTCCGCAAAGAGCATCGCGCTGCATGTCGGCGTCGTCCTCCTGCTCCTGGCGCTCAACGTCCTGCTGCCGGAGTATCATCGCGGCGTCCTCGCCCGCGTGCTGGTGCTCGCCGTCTTCGCCATGGGCTACAACCTGGCCTTCGGCTATACGGGGCTGCTCAGCCTCGGCCACGCCATGTTCTTCGCCGCCGGCCTCTATGGCGCGGGCCTCACCGTCTATCACCTGGAATGGAGCGTCTGGCCGGCCTTCGCGACGGGGCTCGTCGCCGGCACGGCGCTGGCGCTCGTCGTCGGCTTCCTGGCGCTCAGGACCACCGGCGTCGCCTTCATGATCGTCACGCTGATGTTCGCGCAGGTCTTCTATCTGACGACGCTCTATTTCACGACCTACACGCGCGGCGAGGAAGGGCTGGTGCTGCCGCAGGCCGCGCGCGTGCTCGCCTTTCCGGGCGGCGTGCTCAACCTGTCCGATCCGTCGACCCGCTACCTCGTCGCGCTGGCGCTGTTCGCGCTGGTGCTGGCGGTGACCCTGTTCCTGGCGCGGGCGCCCTTCGGCCGTTCCCTCGTCGCCATCCGCGAGAACGAGGAGCGCATGCGCATGCTGGGCTACGACGTGTTTGCCAACAAGCTGGCCTCGGTGGTCCTGTCGGGGCTCGTCTGCGCCGCGGCCGGCGCTGCCTATGCGGTGCTCTTCGGCTATGTCGGATCGGGCTTCGCGGCGATTCAGTATTCGATCCTGCCGCTCCTGTGGGTGCTGGTCGGCGGCGCGGCAACCACGCTCGGACCTCTCATCGGCACGCTGTTCATGTTCTATGTCATCGACACCGCGTCGAGCTATACCACGGCGCACCTCCTGGTGGTCGGCCTGGTGCTGATCGGCGTCATCCTGTTCTTCCCGAAAGGCATCGCCGGCACGGTGCGCGAAAGGTGGTTGCCATGGCTGCCGTGAGCCCGCTCCTCGTTACCCGCGACCTCTGCCGCGCCTTCGGCGGCCTGCGCGCCGTCGACGGCGTCGATTTTTCCCTGCCGGAGGGGGAGACGCATGCCATCATCGGGCCCAACGGGGCCGGCAAGACCACCTTCGTCAGCCTCATTTGCGGCCGCATCACCCCCACCTCCGGCAGCGTCGTCTTCGACGGGCGCGAGGTGTCGCGGATGCCGGCCCACAGGCGGGTGCGCGCCGGCATCGCCTACACGTTCCAGATCACAAGCGTCTTCGCCAATCTGACGGCCTTCGACAATGTCGCACTGGCCGTCCAGCGGCAGCTGATCGACGCGCGGGCGGGCGGCCGCACCGCCCATGCTCTCGCCGAGCATGGCATGGAGGCGCTCGACAAGGTCGGCCTCGCCGGCCATGCCGACAAGATCGCCGGCAACCTCTCCTATGGCCACCAGCGCCTTCTGGAAGTGGCGATGGGCCTTGCCCTCAAGCCGCGCCTGCTGATCCTCGACGAGCCGACACAGGGGCTCTCCGACGGCGAGATCGACAATTTCATCGGGCTTGTCCGGCAGATCGGCGAGGAGGCGACGGTGCTGCTGATCGAGCACAACATGGATGTGGTCATGGCGCTCGCCGAGCGCATCACGGTGATGGAGCAGGGCCGCATCCTGGCGCAGGGGGCGCCGGCCGAGATCCGCGCCAACGAGGCCGTCCAGCAAGCCTATCTCGGAGGGTGAGATGACAGCCGCATCGGGAATGGCCGCATTGAGAATGGAAGGCGTCGACAGCTTCTACGGGCATGTGCAGGTGCTGCGCGGCTTCGATCTGGAGCTGAAGTCAGGCGAGGTGCTGTGCCTGCTCGGCCGCAACGGTGCCGGCAAGACGACGGCGCTGAAAACCATCATGGGCCTGGTGCCGGCGACGGCCGGCCGCATCCTGCTCGGCGATGCGGACCTGACGAAGCTGCCGCCGCACGAGGTGCCGAAGGCCGGCGTCGCCTACGTGCCGCAGGGCCGCCGGCTGTTCTCGGAGCTGACGGTCGCCGAGAACATAGAGGTCGGCCTGATGACGCGCGGCAAGGGGGCGGCGACCCGCGAGGCCGTGCTCGATCTCTTCCCGGTCCTGCGCGAGCGGCTGAAGCAGCGCTCGGGCACGCTGTCGGGCGGCGAGCAGCAGATGCTCGCCATGGCCCGCGCGCTGTGTCTGGAGCCGCAGGTTCTGCTGCTCGACGAGCCGACCGAGGGGCTGATGCCATCGATGATCGCCCGCATCCGCGAGACGGTGGCCGGTTTGCGCGAGCGCGGCGTCTCGACCATCCTGGTCGAACAGCGCGTCGATGCGGTGCTGCCGGTGGCCGACCGCGTCGCCTTCATCGAGAACGGCCGCAACCGCGAAACCGTCCCCGTCGAGCGCCTGCGCGCCGACCCGGACATGGTGCACCGCTATGTGGGCGTGGGGTGAGCAGGTTCGGCCTGTCGCTGGAGATTGGCGCCGGGCGCCCTCGTGGTTCGACAAGCTCACCATGAGGGCTGTTGAGAAGCCTGCGCCGAATAGCAGTCAAGCGCTCTCTAAGCAGTAGCCCTCATGGTGAGCTTGTCGAACCACGAGGGCGCTTGGCATCGGCCTTTTCTTGCCTGTTGCGTGCCAATCCGGGCAGTGCCTCGTAATCGAGTGCGATCAGAGCCTCCTTCTTCGCACGCGACCAGCCCTTGATCTGCCTTTCGCGGGCGATCGCATCGAGAATGCGGTCATAGGTTTCCGTGAACACAAGTTCGACCGGCCGGCGGCGCTTGGTGAAGCCGTCACAGATGCCTTCATTGTGTTCCCAGAGGCGGCTCTCCACGGTCTGTTTCGTCAGGCCGGTGTAATAGGAGCCGTCCGAGCAGCGCAGGATGTAGACGGTGACCTCCATGCTCTTCTCCAATACTGGTAGAAACCATGCAGAATAGAACACGCTTCGGTTGTTTTGAAGTCTTGTGGTGCCAAGCACCCTCGTGGTTCGACAAGCTCACCATGAGGGTTACTGAGAGGCCCTCGCCACGATACCGGCCTCAGCGCGGAGCAGTTCGAATTGCTGATGTTTCCCGGCATGCATCGTCGACGATTCAATAACCCTCATGGTGAGCTTGTCGAACCACGAGGGTGCTCGGCGCCAACTGTCCCAACCTCGCCCCGCCACCTCACAGCAGCTCCACCCCGGCGTCCTTCATCCTGGCCGTCATCGCGGCCAGTGAGCCGCCGAGGTCGATCGCCCGGCAGCCTTCCAGCACCACGCTTGCCGCAAAGCCCTGACGGCGGGCGTCGAGGGCCGAGTAGGCGACGCAGAAATCCGTCGCCAGCCCGGCCAGGGTGACCCTCGAAATGCCCCGCTCGCGCAGGTAGCCGGCAAGCCCGGTCGGCGTTTCGCGGTCGTTCTCGAAAAAGGCCGAATAGCTGTCGATGGTCGACCGGAAGCCCTTGCGGATCACCAGCTCCGCCCGGGTCCAGTCGAGCCCGGGGTGAAAATCCGCTCCCCTGGTCCCCTGCACGCAATGGTCGGGCCACAGCGTCTGCTCGCCATAGGGCATGTCGACCGTCTCGAACGGCGCCTTGCCGGGATGCGAGGAGGCGAAGCTCGAATGGCCGGCCGGATGCCAGTCCTGCGTCAGCACCACATGCTCGAAGCGCCGGATCAGGCCGTTCACCACCGGCACCACCTCGTCGCCCTCCGCAACGGCCAGCGCGCCGCCGGGGCAAAAGTCGTTCTGCACATCGATGACGATCAGCGCTTCGTCCGCCATGCCTGCTCCTCGCCTTGCTGAAAGCTCGCGGCGAAGGTGGACCGAATGTTCCCCTTTGACAAGCGGCGCAAGCGGCGTATCATTTGTACACGAATGAATTTGGGCCTCGACGAACAAGCACAAGAAGGGCCCAGGGAACGATACGGCTATCAAGGGCAGGCAGGCGCAGCATGGACTATGCCAGACCGACCGAACTGGAGGAGGCGTTAGGGCTCTTATGCTCGAAACGCTGGACGATACTTGCCGGCGGCACGGATTTTTATCCGGCGCTCGGCGCGGGACCGCTGAAGGACGACGTGCTGGACATCAACGGGCTTTCGATGCTGGAGGGAATCGCCGAGACCGACGCGCATATCCTCATTGGTGCGCGAACGAGCTGGAGCACCGTCATCCGCACGCCGCTGCCACCCGCCTTCGACATGCTGAAGGAGGCTGCGCGTGAGGTCGGCTCCGTGCAGATCCAGAACACCGGCACCGTGGCCGGCAATCTGTGCAACGCTTCGCCTGCCGCCGACGGCGTGCCGCCGCTCCTGGCGCTCGATGCCGAGGTCGAGCTCGCTTCGTCCGACGGCCGCCGCCACCTGCCGCTGGCATCCTTCGTTCTCGGCAACCGCAAGACGGCGCGCGAGCCCCATGAGATGGTCACCGCGATCCGTGTGCCGAAGACCTCTGCCGCGGGCCGCTCGGGCTTCGTCAAGCTCGGTGCCCGGCGCTATCTGGTGATCTCCATCGCCATGGCGGCAGCGCGTCTGGTGCTCGAGGGCGGGCGGGTCGCCGAGGCCGCCATCGCCGTCGGTTCCTGCTCCGCCGTGGCACAGCGCCTCTCGGCGCTCGAAGACCGGCTGCGGGGCGGCGATGCGGCTGCGCTCATGCCGCTGATCGATGCCTACGGGTTTCCCGAACTCACCCCCATCGACGACGTGCGCGGCAGCGCTGCCTATCGGCGCGAGGCGGCGCGCGAGATCGTCAAACGGGCCGTCGCCGGTCTGCTCGGCGAAGCGGAACGGGGAGGGCTTGCGGCATGAGCGGCGCGCGCCTCAAACTGTCCTTCGAGGTCAACGGCAATCCGGTCGAGGCGGAGGTCGCGCCCCTGCAGCGGCTTTCTTCCGTGCTGCGCGACGAGCTGGGCTTCAAGGGCACCAAGGTCGGGTGCGATGCGGGCGATTGCGGTGCCTGTTCCGTGCTCGTCGACGGTGAGGTGGTCTGCGCCTGCCTGGTGCCGGCGGCAAACCTTTCGGGCCGCCGGGTGCGCACGGTGGAGGGGCTTTCGAAGGGCAGCCTGTCCGCCCTGCAGGAATCGTTCCTGCGTCACGGCGCGGCCCAGTGCGGCATCTGCACGCCGGGTCTCCTGATCAGCGCGACGGCCCTTCTTGAACGCAATCCCGCTCCGTCCGAGCAGGAGGTGCGCGATGCGCTGGGCGGCGTGCTCTGCCGCTGCACCGGCTACCGCAAGATCATCGACGCGGTGATGAACGCCAACCGCTCGGTCGCCGTCGATGCGGCGCTGGTCGGGCAGGGGGCGGCGGTCGGTGCATCGCCGATCCGGCTCGACGGGCGTCGCAAGGTGACGGGCAGCGAGGTCTTCGGTGCCGACGAGCGACCGGCCGAGGCCCTTTCTGTGGCCGTGGTCCGCTCGCCGCACTGGCACGCGACGTTCGAGATCGGCGATACGCAGACCTTTGTCGCCGCTCATCCCGGCATCGTCGCCGTCTTCACGGCGGCCGATATTCCGGGCGAAAACCGCTTCGGCGTCATTCCACCCTTCGCCGACCAGCCGGCGCTGGCCGAGGAAAGGGTGCGCTTCCGCGGCGAGGCGGTGGCGCTCGTCGCCGGAGAACGCACGGCGATCGAGGCGCTGGACCTTGCCGAATTCCCCATCGCCTGGCACGAGCTGCCCCATGCCCTTACACCGGCGGAGGCGCGGCGGGACGGTTTCCCCGACCTGCATGAAGGGCGGGCGAACAATCAGCTCACCCGGGGCTTCGTCGAGTGCGGCGACCCGGAGGCGGCCATCCGGGACGCCCATGTCACAGTCGCGGGCGACATCGAGACCTCCTATGTGGAGCACGCCTATATCGAGCCCGAGGCGGGTTTTGCCGCCATGGAGGGCGATACGCTGGTCATCAAGGCATGCACCCAGGCACCCTATATGGACCGCGACGACACGGCCAAGGTTCTCGGCCTGCCGCCCGACAAGGTGCGCATCGTTCCGCTGGCGACAGGCGGCGGCTTCGGCTCCAAGCTCGACGTCTCGCTGCAGCCGCTGGTCGGCCTCGTGGCGCTCAAGACCGGGCGTCCGGCGGCGATCGTCTACACGCGCGGCGACTCCATGCGCTCCACCACCAAGCGCCATCCGGCCGCCATGCGGGCGACGATCGGCGCGGACGCAGACGGCCGTGTCACCGGCATGGTGTTCGAGGGCGATTTCAACACCGGCGCTTACGCCAGCTGGGGCCCCACGGTGGCGAACCGCGTGCCGGTGCACGCCTCCGGGCCGTATCGCACGCCGCATTACCGCGCCACGGGCCGGGCGATCCACACCAACGGGCCGGTTTCGGGCGCCTTCCGCGGCTTCGGCGTGCCGCAGGCGACCATCATGCAGGAGGTGCTCTACGACCGGCTGGCCGAAAAGCTCGGCCGCGACCGGCTCGCGTTCCGCATCGACAACGCGCTCGTCGACGGCGACCGCACCACGTGCGGCCAGGTGCTCTCCGGTGTCGGCATCCGTCAGTGCCTCGAGGCCCTCAGGCCCCACTGGGCGCGCGCCGGGGCCGAAGCCGAGGCGTTCAACGCGCGTGACGGCAAGATCCGGCGCGGCATCGGCATCGCCTCCTGCTGGTATGGCTGCGGCAACACCGCGCTGCCCAATCCCTCCACCATCCGTGTCGGCATCAGGGCATCGGGCAAGGTGATGCTGCATCAGGGGGCGGTGGATATCGGCCAGGGCTCCAACACGGTGATCGCGCAGATTTGCGCCGATGCGGCGGGCCTGCCGCTGTCCGTCTTCACCCTCATCGGCGGCGACACGACCCTGACGCCGGACGCGGGAAAGACCTCGGCCTCGCGCCAGACCTTCATTTCCGGCAAGGCGGCGCAAAAGGCGGGCAGGAGCTTGCGCGAGAGCATCCTGCGCTTCGCCAATGTCTCGGCCACGGCCGACATCAGTGTCGAAAGCGGCGCTCTCATCGTTCGTGAGGGCGAGGTGCGGCGTCGCATCGTCCTTGCCGAGCTCGAGCCCGATGCGCGCGGCTATGTCTTCTCGGCCGAGGAGACCTATGATCCGCCGACCACGGCGCTGGACGAAAAGGGGCAGGGCACGCCCTATGCCGTCTATGGCTACGGTGCGCAGCTTGTCGAACTGGAGGTCGACACGACACTCGGCACCGTGCGCCTCCTCCGGATCACCGCCGCGCACGATGTGGGCCGCGCCATCAACCCGCTTCTGGTCGAAGGGCAGATCGAGGGCGGCATCGCCCAGGGCATCGGCCTGGCGCTGATGGAGGAATATGTGCCGGGGCGGACCGAGAACCTGCACGACTATCTGATCCCGACGATCGGCGACGTGCCGCCCATCGAGACCATCCTGATCGAGGTGCCGGATGCCGAAGGGCCGTTCGGCGCCAAGGGGCTCGGCGAGCATGTCCTGATCCCCACGGCGCCGGCGATCCTCAATGCCATACGCCATGCCTCCGGCGCCGAGATCACGCGCGTGCCGGCAACCCCGAGCCGCATTCTCGAGGCAATCCGGGCGAGGGAGGAGCGACGGGCATGAACGAACTGACCGAACGTTTCGAGGTGGCGCCGCCCGAAAAGCCGGCCGGCAAGGGGGAAACGGGCGAAAAGCTGCGCTGCGACGCCTGCCCGGTGATGTGCTACATCGCCGAGGGCCGCACCGGCGCCTGCGACCGCTACGGCAATTTCGGCGGCAGGATCACGCGCTGCGACCCGGTGACGGTGCTCGAGCACGCGGCGGATGAGGGCGGGACCCTGGTGCCGTTCGAGGGCGAGGAGCCGTGGGACGGCGAACTCGTCAACACGAAGCGCCGCTTCGTCAGCGCCGTCGGCGCCGGCACCACCTATCCGGACTACAAGCCCGCCCCCTTCATCGTCTCGCAGGAGGTGGAGGGCGTCGATCTCGTCACCGTGGTCACCGAGGGCATCTTCTCCTATTGCGGCGTCAAGGTGAAGATCGACACCGACCGCTTCCTCGGGCCGGAGGCGGCGGCGGTTCGTGCCGGCGGCGAGGCGATCGGCCATGTCACGACTGCCGAATACGGCAGCCAGATGCTGTCGCTCGGCGGCGTGCACCACCTCACCGGCGGCTCCAAGGCCGAGGGGCGGCTCACCTGCCAGGCGCTGATGGACCTGTGCAACAAGAAGCCGGTGGAACTCACGATCGACGGCGGCGCGACCGTCATCGTGGAGGCCGGCCGGCCGCCGGTCATCGACGGCAAGCGCGAGGAGCGCATGCGGGTCGGCTGCGGCTCGGCGACCATCGGCATGTTCGCCACCCAATGGAAGGGGCTGGTGGACGAGGTGGTGGTGGTCGACGACCACATCACCGGCGTCGTCTCCGAGCATCAGGCCGGCAAGGTCATCGGCTGGGCCGATACCGGCATCAAGATCGTCGGCCGGCGCTCCACGCCGGGGCGCTACTTCAAGGTTTCCGAGCCGGGCCTCGGCTGGGGCGGCACGACGATCGACGATCCGCTGCAGATCCTCGGCGAGTTCAACGAGAAGAAGGGTGCGCGGCCCGGCCTGTCGCTGCTGATGGTCTCCACCACCGGCGAGCAGTTCGCCTATTACGAGCTCGACGCGGCGCTGAAGCCGGTCAAGAAGCCCTTCCCCGAGCGCCTGCGCAAATCGGTCGAGCTGATCGAGGAGAATTGCGAGCCGGCGCTGTGCACCGTCCTGTTCATGGGCGGGGCAGGCGGCTCC
Source organism: Nitratireductor sp. ZSWI3 (assembly GCF_024655565.1). Lineage (GTDB taxonomy): Bacteria > Pseudomonadota > Alphaproteobacteria > Rhizobiales > Rhizobiaceae > Nitratireductor. The sequence continues at coordinate 43,097 of NZ_JANKOF010000008.1, forward strand.
CTGCGGGCCGGCGTGACGGAGAACCCGGTCAATCTGACGCGCTCGGTGCAAGGCCTCAGGACCTATGTCACCGTCGGTGGCGCTCCGGTCTATGTGTGGCCCGGCGGCGGCATCACCATCATGGTCGATGTCACGCGGACGCCCGACAACGCCTTCGGCTACGTGCCGACGCCGGCGCTGGTCGCGCCGATCGAATTCACCCTGCGCCGCGACGACTACATCCGCCTCGGCGGCTATGCCGACGAGATCCGCAGCGTTGCGGACGTGCTGGAAAAGGGCGGAGACTATTTCAACGCGCGTCAGATGCGAAAGGCGGCTCCCGCCAATCCTTGGCCGCCGTTGCAGCAATTGCGCCGCGAGCCCGGCCGATGACAGGCCCTGTCGCCTCCTGGCTCCCCGATGGGCGCCGCCTGCATCTCAATCACGGGCCGATCGACCTGATCGTCGAGGCCTATGGTCCGGACGACGAGCGCCGCGCCGCCTATCGGCAGGCCGTCGCGCGCTTCCGGACGATCCTCGAGGAGCTGGTGGCGGAGCTTCCCGCCTTGCGCAGTCCCGTCGACACACGGCCGCACGCGTTCCGTGGTTCCACCGCCCGGCGCATGGAGCGGGCGGTGCGGCCGCATTTTCCCCTGTTTGTCACGCCCATGGCGGCGGTGGCCGGCAGCGTCGCCGACGAAGTGCTCGCCGCCATGGTCGAGGGGCGGGCGCTCGACCGGGCCTATGTCAACAATGGCGGCGACATCGCGCTTCACCTGGCTCCCGGCCAGACGATTGCGGCTGCCGTCGCCGGTACGGGCAACGGTTTTGCCGACCGGCTGACCTTCGGCGCCGCCCATCCCGTGCGCGGCATCGCCACCAGCGGCTGGCGCGGGCGCAGCCACTCGCTCGGCATCGCCGATGCGGTGACCGTGCTTGCCGCGAGCGCCGCCGCCGCGGATGCCGCCGCGACGCTGATCGCCAACGCCGTCGATCTGCCCGGCCATGCGGCCATCGACCGGGTTCCGGCGCGCCAGCTCGCGCCCGACAGCGATCTCGGCGACCGCCTCGTCACGCGCGGCGTCGGCGCGCTTTCGGCGGTGGAGGTCGCAGCGGCTCTCGACAACGGCCTCTGCGCCGCCGAAGCCATGCGGCAACGCGGCCTCATCGAGGCCGCCGCGCTCTTCCTGCAGGGCGAAAGCCGCCTGTGCGGCGGCGCCGGGTTCGTCACCGAGAGGGATTGCGGGATGGATGCGAACACCGCCATAACCGGCCGGCCGCGATCACCACAGAGCTTCATCGATAGGATTGGACATCATGCCTGACTTCGCCTTGCGCAAGATCGCTCTTCTCACCGAGGAAATCCGCCACGAGGGCGGACCGGCGCCGGCCGTGCCGCGCCGCCGGGCGGCCGTCATGGCATTGGTGAGGAATCCTTTCGCCGGTCGCTATGTCGATGCGCTCGAAAGCGCCATGGACGATCTCAAGCCGCTCGGCCTCGAGATGACCGACCGCCTCATCGCAGCGCTCGGCGGCGATGCGTCCGTCATAGACGGTTTCGGCAAGGGCGCCATCGTCGGCACGGCGGGCGAGCTGGAGCACGGCGCGCTGTGGCACGTGCCGGGCGGCTATGCCATGCGCGAGCGGCTCGGCGATTCCAAGGCCATTGTGCCCTCGGCGAAGAAGGTCGGTGCCTTCGGCGCGCGCATCGACGTTCCGCTCGGCCACATCAACGCGGCCTATGTGCGCAGCCATTTCGACGCCATGGAGGTGGGCCTGTCGGACGGCCCGCGGCCCGACGAGATCCTGTTCGTCCTCGCCATGGCCTGCGGCCCCAGGGTGCATGCCCGCATGGGCGGCCTCAAGGCCGAAGACGTGAAGGGCGAGGACGGCCTCAGATGAGGGCGCCCGGCAAGACTTTTCAGGTGTTGCCGGGAGGGCGGGCCGCTGATGCCTACGACCTGCAGGAGCAGGTGGGCTTCATCCTGCGCAAGGCCAACCAGCGGCACCTGTCGATCTTCGCCGCCCGCATCAGCGATCTCACCCCGCCGCAATTCGCCGCGCTGGCCAAGCTGCACGAGGTGGGAGCCACCTCGCAGAACCAGCTCGGCCAGATGGTGGCAATGGACGCGGCCACCATCAAGGGCGTCATCGACCGGCTGAAGGCACGCGGGCTGGTCGAGCTCGAGCCGCACGGCAAGGACCGCCGGCGTCTGGTCGTCAGCCTGAGCGAGAAGGGCCGTGAACTGGTCGAGGCGCTGCTGCCGGAGGCGCTGGAGGTGACCGAAGAAACGCTGGCGCCGCTCACGCCGCGCGAGACGGCGACTTTCCTGCGGCTTTTGACGAAGCTTGCCGAGGGTTGAGCACGGAAAGCAGGGCGCCGTAGGGCGCTAGCATGAGGAGGCCAATCAGCACCTTCACGGCGAAATCGCCGAGCGCCAGCGATAGCCATAGCGGCGCCTCGATGCCGGTGCCGAACAGCGACACCGGGAAGGCGAGCGAGCCGTCCTCGCGCCCCAGCGCCGTATCGAGGAAGGCGAAGCGCGCCGCAAAGGCGATGGAGAAGAACAGCACCGTGTCGAGCACGGAGCCGATCAGGGTGGAGATCAGCGGAGCGCGCCACCAGGCGCTGCCGCGCAGCCGATCGAAGACCGCCACGTCGAGCAGCTGCGCGAAGAGGAAGGCGCTGCCGGAGGCGAGCGCGATGCGCGGGCTCGCCAGCCAGATCGACAGGATCACGGCCAGCACGAAGCCCGCCAGCACGACGCGCCGCGCCGCGGCCGGACCGAAGCGGCGGTTGCTGAGATCGTTGACCAGGAAGGCGACCGGATAGGTGAAGGCGCCCCAGGTGAGGAGCTCGCCGAGGCCGAGATACCGGAAGGGATACTGGACGAGGATGTTCGAAGCGACGACGATCGCCGCCATGGCGGCCATGAAAGGCCAGATCGCAGAGAAGCGCTTCATTTTTTTATCCTGGGTGATGGAACCAGAAGCCCGCCGGAAGGCGGGCTGATGTCGTACCGTGAAGTCGTTCCGGGCGGCCGCGCGGCCGCTGCCGAACCTTATTTATGCGGCAGGCTGCTCGGCCAGCTTCTTCTCGACCTGCTTCTTCAAAAGCCGGGCGCGCTGGGACAATTCGTTGGTCTTGGCCTTCACGAGGAAAGCGTCGAGGCCGCCGCGATGTTCCACCGAGCGCAGGGCGTTGGCGGAGACGCGCAGGCGCACGCTCTGGCCGAGGGCCTCGGACTGCAACGTCACGTGGCACAGATTCGGCAGGAAGCGACGCCGCGTCTTGTTGTTCGCGTGGCTGACATTGTTGCCGGTCAGAACGGCTTTGCCGGTCAATTCGCAAGCGCGGGACATGTCTTCAAACCTTCATCGTCTTGGCCCGTCCATAACCCGTTGCCGCACCTGAAACTGGCGGCGCGCGGTCGATCATTGGCGGCCTTATGGAAAAAGTTGCCGTTCCATAGAGATATTTGACACGATGGTCAAGCACCCGGGGGGAATCATCCCGCAGGATATTCCAAAGATTCGCCGCATTGCTGCAGCTAGACAGGGGCGAGGGACGGGGCCGGATTTGCGGCCATTGCTGGAGGTGCGATCGATGCGGCACGCGGGCCATCGCCTTTGTCTCGGTTTTCTTCTCTTGGTCTCGGCGGTGCCGGCCCACGCCGAAACCTATCGGCTGCGCTACCACGCTTCGCTGTTCGGCCTGCCGATCGGGCGGGCGGATTTCACGAGCATCCTCGACAAGAACCGTTTCGAGGTCACCGGGCGTTTTGCCAGCGCCGGCATCGCGCGCCTGTTCGAGCGCACCGACGGCACGGTCACCTCCAAGGGGCGGCTTGCCGGGAGCAAGGTCGTGCCGGCCGCCTATGCGCTCGATTACAGGAGCGGCGGCAAGCGAGAGACCACGGCGATCCGCTTCAGCGGCGGGCGCATCGCCGAGACCGTCGTCACGCCGAGGCCGAAGAAGCGCGGCGACGACTGGGTGGCCGTCACCAAGGCGGATCTGGCCGATGCGATGGACCCTCTGTCGGCGCTGCTGTCGCCGGTGGAGAGCGCCGCGGAGGTGTGCAACCGCCGCTTCAAGGTGTTCGACGGCGAGATGCGCGCCGACATCGTTTTCAGCCCCGCCGGGCAAAATGAGCAGATCCGCGGCGCCGCCGTCACCTGCAAGGTGCGCGTGCTGCCGGTCTCCGGTTATCGCGAGGGGCGCTCGACCATCACTTTCCTGCGCGAGAAGGCTCGTATATTGGTTGCCTTCACGCCGTTGGGCGCCAAGGGGCATCATACGCCGGTCGAGGCGCTGATCGGCACCAAGATCGGCACGGTGCATGTGAGCGGCCAGCCGGTGAACTAGCATTTTGCAGCCGGGTGGCTCACCCGGCCTCGCACAAATGCGGCAAAAACAGCATTTGCAGCCGGGTGGTTCACTCCGGCGTCGCACAAATGTTCGGAAGCAAACGGGTCGAGGCGCCATAGCGCCGGGAGGGGAAGCTTGGCGCGCGCCACCTTGATCGGATTTTCAGCCGTCGTGATGTGGGCGCTCTTGGCGCTCTTCACCTCCGCTTCCGGCGCCGTGCCGCCGTTCCAGCTTTCCGCGCTGGCCTTTTCCGTGGCGACGCTGATCGGGCTTGCCATGCGGCTGGTCGCCCCGCCGCGCGAGAAGGCCGGCCCGATCCCGCCGGTGGTCTGGCTCATCGGCATTGCCGGCCTGTTCGGCTATCACTTCTTCTATTTCACGGCGCTGCGCAACGCGCCGGCGGTGGAGGCGAGCCTGATCGCCTATCTGTGGCCGCTGCTGATCGTGCTGGGCTCCGCGTTGATGCCGGGCGAGCGGCTTGGCTGGCATCACATCGCCGGCGCGCTTCTGGGGCTCGCCGGCACGGCGCTGATCATCACCAAGGGCGGCGGCTTCACCTTCGAGAGCCGCTATGCGCTGGGTTACGCGATGGCCGGCGTCTGCGCGCTGTTCTGGTCGGGCTATTCGCTCCTGTCGCGCCGCTTCCAGGCGGTGCCCACCTCGACGGTGACCTGGTTCTGCCTGGCGACGGCGGTCCTGTCGGCGCTTTGCCATCTGGCGCTTGAGCAGACGGTCTGGCCGGCCGCGCCGGGCGAGTGGCTGGCCGTTCTCGGTCTCGGGCTGATGCCGGTGGGAGCGGCGTTCTATGCATGGGACTACGGCGTCAAGCGCGGCAACATCCAGGTGCTGGGCGCCTCGAGCTATGCCGCGCCGCTCCTGTCGACGCTGATCCTGATCGCCGCCGGTGCCGCGCAGCCCACCGCCACCATCATCGCCGCTTGCCTGCTCATCACCTTCGGTGCCGCGCTGGCCGCCAAGAACATGATCCTGAAGCCGAACCGCAAGCGGGCCGGCGAGGCCGCCTAGGACGTTTTCCGGTTCCGGCCCGCGCTCTAGAGCATTTTGCAGTCAGGTGGAATCACCTGACGACCGCATAAATGCGGAAAAACAAAGAAGATAGATCGGGACAGCGTTTCCATGAAACGATGAACCGATCTAGAAAATGTCCTTCCGCTTGCGGATTTCGGTGAAGACGGCCTCATCCGAGGCGTTCTCCATGCCGAGGTTGCGGCGGATGACGGGATCGTGCCAGCGCAGGAAGGGATTGGTCGCCATTTCGGCGGCCAGTGTGGTGGGCAGGGTCGGCTTGCCCTCGGCGCGCAGGCGGGAGACCTTGGCGGCCCGCTCCTTCAGCGCCGAGTTGGTCGGATCGATCGACAGGGCGAAGCGCGCATTGGCCTCGGTGTACTCATGGCCGCAATGGATCACGGTATCGAGCGGCAGGGCGGCGAGCTTCCGGAGCGAGGCGAGCATCACCGGCGGCTTGCATTCGAACAGCCGCCCGCAGCCGAGCGAGAACAGCGTGTCGGCGGTAAACGCCACGCCGGCATCGGCGAAATGGTAGCTGACATGGCCGGCCGTGTGGCCCGGCGTCTCGATCACCCGCGCCTCCTGCCGTCCGACGCGCACCGTGTCACCTTCCCGAACCTTTCTGTCGATGCCGGGGATGCGCGGCGCCTCGGCCGCCGGACCGACGATCGCCAGGCCGAAGCGTTCCTTCAGCGCCAGATTGGCCTCCACGTGATCGGGGTGGTGATGGGTGGTCAGGATCATGGTCGGCCGCCAGCCCGTCCGCTCGACGGCTTCGAGGATCGCCCGCTCCTCCGGAGCGTCGATGAGGGCGGTCTCGCCGGTCTCCGCATCGTGGATCAGGATGCCGAAATTGTCGCTTCGGCACATGAACTGCTCGATCTCAAGGGCCATTGGCACATCTCCATTGTCGGGCGCGACGATAGGGCGGCAGCGGCGGCTTGTCACGCATCGGCGGCGCGACAATTGTTGCGAGGCCGCCCGGCGGCGGGTACCGTCTGACGCATGATTTCGGACATCGTCGCGCTCAGGGCCTTCTATTCATCGCTGCTCGGACGGCTCGCCGAGCGGTCGATCGCGATGGCGCTGTCCTCCATCTGGTCGACGGGCACCAGCGAGCGGCTCGTCGGGCTTGGCTACACGCTGCCGTGGCTCGACCGTTTCGGCGCCGATGCCGAGCGCAGCTTCGCCTTCATGCCGGCGGCACAGGGGGCGGTCAGCTGGCCGGCGGCGGGGGCCTGCGCCACGGCGCTGGTGTTCGAGGAGGAACTGCCGCTGCCCGATTCTTCGGTCGACCGGGTTCTGATGGTCCATTCGCTCGAGCACGCGGAAAACCCGCAGCAGACGCTGCTCGAAGTGTGGCGCGTGCTGGCGCCCGGCGGGCGGCTGGTGATCGCCGTGCCCAACCGGCGCGGCATGTGGGCGCGCTTCGAGCACACGCCCTTCGGCACCGGTCGGCCCTTTTCGCGGGTACAGCTCGCCGAGGCGCTGCGCGAGGCCAACTTCACGGCGACCGCCTGGAGCGAGGCGCTTCACTTTCCACCCTCGGAGCGCCGTTTCATCCTGCGCCTGCATCAGCTCCTGGAGCAGGCGGGGCGGCGCTTCTGGCCGATTTTCGCCGGCGTCCTCGTGGTGGAAGCTGAGAAACGGCTCTACCAGGGCCTGCCGGTGGCCGCCCGTGCCTCGCGCCGCGTCTTCGTGCCGGTGCTGACGCCGCAGGGCGTCACGCGCGCCCGCGCCAGGCGGCACATCGATGGAGGACAACGAGCATGATCCCCGACAAGCGCATCACGACCCTCTTCGGCATCGACCTGCCCGTCCTGCTTGCGCCGATGGCGGGCTCGGGAGGCTCCGAGCTCGCCATCGCCGTCGGCGAGGCAGGCGGCCTCGGTTCGCTGCCATGCGCGATGCTTTCGCCGCAGGACATTCGCGCCGAGATGAACCTTATCCGCCAGCGCAGCGGCAGGCCCATCAACCTCAACTTCTTCTGCCATCTGCCTCCGATACCGGACGCCGAGCGCGAGGCGGCCTGGCGCACGCGACTGAGGCCCTACTATTCCGAGTTCGGACTGGATCCGGATGCGGCACCTCCCGGCGCCGGTCGCACGCCCTTCGGCGCGGAAAGCTGTGCGCTCGTGGAGGAGCTTCGCCCGGAGGTGGTCAGCTTCCATTTCGGCTTGCCGGAAGAGGCGCTGATGCAGCGCGTGCACGCTGCCGGCGCCAGGATCATCGCGTCGGCCACCACCGTCGCCGAAGCGCGCTATCTGGAGGAGCGCGGTTGCGATGCGATCATCGCACAGGGCGCCGAGGCCGGCGGACATCGCGGCGTGTTCCTGGAAGAGGGCATCGCCACGCAGCCCGGCACGCTGGCGCTGGTTCCGCAGGTGGCCGATGCGGTATCGGTGCCGGTGATCGCCGCCGGCGGCATCGCCGACGGGCGCGGCGTTGCCGCCTGCTTCATGCTCGGGGCCTCGGCGGTGCAGGTGGGCACGGCCTATCTGCAGACGCCGGAGGCGCTGACGAGCGCCGTCCACCGCGCGGCGCTGGCGAAGGCGCGCGACGATCGCACCGTGCTCACCAACGTCTTTACCGGCCGTCCGGCACGCGGGCTTCTCAACCGCCTTGTCGCGGAGGTCGGGCCGATGAGCGCTGCGGCGCCGGAATTTCCGCTCGCCACGGCGGCTGTCGGGCCTCTGCGCACGGCGGCCGAGACCGCCGGCCTCGGCGATTTCTCGCCGCTCTGGGCAGGCCAGGCCGCACCGCTCGCCGCACCGATGCCGGCGGCGGAACTGACGGCGAAGCTGATGCGCGACGCCGAGGCTCTGCTGCGCGGCTGAGGTCAGCGCATCGGCCCGAAAATCGCAATCGATTTTCGGAAAGCACGATGCGCAGATTCAAGGTCTTACAGCGTCTTTTGTGCGTCCAAATGGACGCACAGCGCTGTAGGCGTCCTCGCCGATCCGCTCCAGCTCGTAGGGCGTGGTCTGGTAGACCTGGTTGATCCAGTTGCCGAAGAGCAGATGGGCATGCGAACGCCAGCGGTTGAGCGGCGGGCGGCTCGGGTCATCCTTCGGATAATATTCGTGAGGCAGATCCATCGGCACGCCGGCGGCGATGTCGCGGTCGTACTCTTCCTTGAGCGAGGTGGAATCGTACTCGATGTGGTTGAACATGTAGAGCCGGTTGCCGGTCGCCTCGGTCAGCAGGCACAGCCCGACCTGATCGGACTCCATCAGCACGTCGAGACCGCTTTGGGGAGAAACATCGGCGGCCCGCACCTCGGTCCAGCGCGACACGGGAATGGCGAAATCGTCCGAGAAGCCGGCAAGATAGGGCGAAGCGGGATTGTTGTTGTGGTGCCGGTAGACGCCGAAGGCCTTCTTCTCCAACGTGTGCTTCGGAATCCGGTGAAAATGCCAGGCAGCCGCCATCGCTCCCCAGCAGATGAAGTGGGAGGAATGGACGTTGGTGGTGGTCCAGTCGAAGATCTGCTCGAGCTCCTTCCAGTAGGTGACGTCCTCGAACGACAGGAGCTCCACCGGCGCGCCGGTGATGATGAAGCCGTCGAACTTGCGCGACCTGACTTCATCCCAGGTCTGGTAGAAGGTGATCAGGTGCTCTTCAGGCGTGTTCTTGGGCTTGTGGTTGCCGATGCGCACCAGCGTCAGTTCCACCTGGAGGGGCGTGGCGCCGATCAGGCGGGCGAACTGCGTTTCCGTGCGGATCTTGTTCGGCATGAGGTTCAGAAGCCCGATCTGCAGGGGGCGGACGTCCTGGCGCAGCGCCGTGCGCTCGTCCATGACGGATACGCCCTCACGCGCGAGTATGTCGCGGGCGGGAAGCTGATCGGGAATCTTGATCGGCATCTGCGTGAACTCCAAAACAAAAAAGACCGGCGGCGAAATCGCGACCGGTCTCCGCAAACTTTGCTTCGCTCGGCCTTTTAGCGAGTTGTTTTACGTGGCTGCAAGCCGACCGGCCAAATCACCACGGATCAAGCTGCGTTTTTAGGACGGGGTTCTCTTTGCGTCAATCGCCGTCTTGGTCTAAAGCAACCGGCGGCCTTGCGAGTTGACTTTGGACTCCCGGCCAGATTTGAAATCCGTTCAGCGTTCTTCCCAACACAGGACATTTCGATGAGCACGTCCGTCCGTCCAGAACCGAAGCCCGGCGTCATGGATATCGCCGCCTATGTGCCCGGCCGCGAAAGCGCGCCCGGCGCGGTGAAAGTGTGGAAGCTCTCCTCCAACGAATCGCCCCTCGGCCCGTCGCCGAAGGCGCTCGAGGCGATCTCCCACGCAACGGACCATCTGGCGCTCTATCCGGACGGCTCGGCGACCAAGCTGCGCGGCGCCATCGCCGAGGCGCATGGCCTGAACCCGGCGAATATTCTCTGTTCCAACGGCTCCGACGAACTCCTCGGCCTTCTGGCGCAGACCTATGTCAGGCCGGGCGACGAGGGCATCTTCACCGAGCACGGCTTCCTGGTCTATCGCATCCAGATCCTTGCCGCCGGCGGCAAGCCTGTCGTGGTGAAGGAGACCGACGAGCGTGCCGATGTCGATGCCATCCTCGCCGCGGTCACCCCGAGGACGCGCATCGTCTTCCTCGCCAACCCCAACAATCCGACCGGCACCTATCTGCCGGTCGACGAGGTGCGGCGCCTGCAGGCCGGTTTGCCGAAGGACGTGCTCCTGGTGCTCGATGCGGCCTATGCCGAATATGTGCGGCGCAACGACTATGAGGCCGGCATCGAGCTGGTGTCCTCGAGCGACAACGTCGTGATGACGCGCACCTTCTCGAAGATCCATGGCCTTGCGGCGATGCGCATCGGCTGGATGTACGCCCCGGCCCATGTGATCGACGCGGTCAACCGCGTGCGCGGTCCGTTCAACGTCAACGCGCTCGCCATCGAGGCGGGTGCCGCGGCCATCCGCGACAAGGCGCATGTCCAGAAGGCCGTCGAGCACAATGAAAAATGGCTTTCGTGGCTGACCCATGAATTGTCGAAGCTGGGCCTCAGGGTGACGCCGAGCGTCGGCAATTTCCTGCTGATCCATTTCCCCGAGAACGGCGGCAAGTCGGCTGAGGATGCGGACGTGTTCCTGGGCGCGCGGGGCTATGTGCTGCGCCGCGTCGTGCCCTATGGCTATCCGAATGCCCTGCGCCTCAGTGTCGGCACCGAGGAGGCCAATCGCGGCGTCATCGCCGCTCTTGCGGAATTCATGGAAAGCTGAACCGTGTCCGAACCTCTTTTTGACAAGGTCGCGCTGGTCGGCATCGGCCTGATCGGCTCGTCGCTCGCACGGGTCATCCGCCGCGAGGGGCTGGCCGGCGAATTGGCGATCTCATCGCGCAGCAAGAAGACCCTCGATCGCGTGCGCGTGCTGGAACTGGGCGACCGCTATGCGGCGGACGCGGCGGAGGCCGTGCGCGATGCCGATCTGGTGATCGTCTCGGTGCCGGTCGGCGCCTCGGGCGCGGTGGCGGAAGCGATCGCGCCGGCACTGAAGCCGGGGGCCATCGTCACCGATGTCGGCTCGACCAAGGCGTCGGTGATCGCGCAGATGCAGCCGCACCTGCCGGACACCGTCCACTTCATTCCCGGCCACCCCATCGCCGGAACGGAAGATTCCGGCCCCGACGCAGGTTTCGCCGAACTCTTCGAGGGGCGCTGGTGCATCCTGACGCCGCCCGAAGGAACGGACGCCGAGGCGCTTGCGCGCCTCACGACGTTCTGGGAACGCTGCGGCGCGATGGTGGACAGGATGGATCCCGGCCATCACGACATGGTGCTCGCCATCGTCTCGCATCTGCCGCACATCATCGCCTACAACATCGTCGGCACGGCGGACGACCTGGAAGCCGTGACGAAGTCCGAGGTCATCAAATACTCGGCTTCCGGCTTCCGCGACTTCACGCGCCTGGCGGCGTCCGATCCGACCATGTGGCGCGACGTCTGCCTGCACAACAGCGAGGCGATCCTGGAAATGCTGGCGCGGTTCTCCGAAGACCTGTCGGCGTTGCAAAGGGCGATCCGCTGGGGCGACGGCGAGAAGCTGTTCGAGATGTTCACGCGAACGCGCGCCATCCGCCGCTCGATCATCGAGGCCGGCCAGGACATCGACGTGCCGGATTTCGGCCGTCACGCGCTGGCTCACCCGGAGAAGCCGTAGACCTACTTGACGGGCGGTATTTTCCCGAGCGGCAGGAAGCCGACGAAGATCCGGCCCTGGCGGATGTTCACCGGCAGGGTTGGCGCCGAGCCGAGGCTGGAGAGGCCCGACATCACGGCGTTGATCTGGTCGCGCTGTTCCGGAAAAGCTTCCCCCGCCAGGCGGGCAATAGACTGCGGCTCGGTCAGGGTGACGTTGAGCCGTGCGTTGACGAGACCGTCATGGCCGATCTCGACCGGGCCCTTGACGGTCATCGCGGCGTTGCCGTCGGTGGCTCTCAGCGTCAGATTCTGGATCGTGCCCGAGCGGCCACGCAATTGAGGCGACGACCCTTCGGTGAGAAGCATGACGCCGTCCTCGATGCTGATGAGCAACTCGCCGTCGAGCGGCGGGACCGAAACGTCGCCGGTGACGGTTCTGTCGAGCGAGAGCCGGTTCATGATCACCGCCAGGTCCAGATCCTGACCGTTGCGGCGGGTGTGCGCCTGCATGACATCGGCGGCGGCAACGGGTTTGTCCGTGGCCTCTTCGAGCGTGACGACCACCTTGTCCGCCTCGCTCGATATCCGCTGCGGCAGATCGCTTGTGAGGCGCGCGCTCATGCGCATGTTTTCCCAGGTCGCCTGGAGGGCGGGCAGAAACGGCAGGGCGATGCGGGCGGGGCCGTCGAGCTCGCCCACGGTGTGCAGCGGCTGATAGATCTGCGCTGCGGACCGGAAGGCGCCGGCGCTGAGCGAGATGCCGTGCTCGCCATCCTCGTAGAAGAGGCTGCGGCAGAACAGGCCGATGCGGAAGGGATAGCCGCGCGCGGCCGGTTCTTCGCAATTGGCGCGCCGCTGGCTGCCGTTGAGCCTGTCGACCAGGGCGGTGGTTCGCGTTTCAAGCAGGTTTGCGGCGTAGAGCCAGCCGCCGGTATAGGCCGCCACGGCCAGGACGATCAGCGCCGCAAGCCAAAAGAAGCGCCGGCTATAGCTGCGTTTGGTGCGTTTTCTTGACGGCATCGGGTCCTCCGGTTAACCCGGTCGCCTGGGGTCAGGCAGCTTGATACAGGCAGGCGATATGGACGATTTTTGGGTCTTTGGCTACGGGTCACTGATGTGGCGGCCAGGTTTCGCCCATGTGGAAACCTGCAAGGCGCGGCTGCATGGATACCGGCGCGCGCTCTGTGTCTATTCACACGTGCATCGCGGCACACCGGATCGGCCGGGCCTCGTGCTGGGGCTCGACCGCGGCGGCTCGTGCCTCGGCCTGGCGTTCCGGGTGCCGGCGGAACTGAGAGACGAAGTGGTGGACTATCTGCGCGAGCGGGAGCTGGTCACCAACGTTTATCTCGAACGCCAGGTCGGCATCCGTCTCGAAGGCGGTCGGCAGGTCGGAGCGCTGGCCTATGTCGTGGACCGGGCGCATGGGCAATATGCCGGCGGCATCGATGTCGAGCACGCGGCGGAACGGGTGAACGGCTCGGTCGGCCAGTCGGGACGGAACGAAGACTACGTGCTCAACACGATCGAGCACCTGAAGGCGCTCGGCATCCGCGATCACTGGCTGGAAGCGGTGGCGGCACGGATCGGCGTTGCTGGCGTTTAAACTCCCGGGCCGATGGCTCCGAGCTCAATGAGCCGCTTGCGCGCCGTTTCGGGCAGCGGCGGCGCGTTCTCGGCCGTGGCCGCCTCCACCAGCATCGCGTCGCACGCCTCTTCCGTCTCGCGGACGAGGCGTTCCTGAAAGACGTCGCGCGGCAGGCCGGGCTCGATGGGTGGCAGGAAACGGGCACGGATCACGCCCGGATGGCGCAGGAACTTGCGCCGCGGCCAGAAAAGGCCCGCCGCATGCGCCACCGGCACCACCGGGACGCCGAGTTGGGAATAAAGCTCGACGATACCGTATTTGTAGGACGGTTCGGCGCCGGGCGGCCGGCGCGTGCCCTCCGGATAGATGATGAGCTGACGCCCCTCCTTCATCAGCACCCGTGCCGTCTTGACGGCCTGCTTCAGCGCCTTGGCGCGGCTGCCGCGGTCGATCGGGATCATGCGCATCTTGGCCACATACCAGCCGAAGAAGGGGATCCACATCAGCTCGCGCTTGAGGATGTAGAGGGCGTCGGGGATGTAGGGCAGGAAGGCGATCGTGTCCCAGAAGGACTGGTGCTTGGGGGCGATGATGCAGGGCCCGTCGGGCAGGTTCTCGATACCCGAGATCTCGCTCCGGCCGCCGGTGACGACGCGCTGCAGCCAGAGGCTGGAAGCCGCCCAGAATTTCGGCACGAACCAGGCCTTCTTGCGCGGCAGCAGAAAGAAGAGCGGTGTCCAAAACAGCATCTGAACGATCAGGTTCAGATAGAACAGGATGTTGAAAATGGCGGAGCGGAGAATGAGCATGAAAGAAGCCCGTTGCTGTCAGGTGAGGCTCTTATACCAAGGGAGATGGAAGACAAAGCGGCTTTCCGCCCACATCCCGCTCCAGCTTTTGGAATCGATCGCGATGATATTGGATGGATTCAATCCAATATCATCGCGATCTAGGGTTTGGGGCCCGCCGCGGCGCCGGCATTGGCGATGTTGGCGTGGGTTCCCTGCCGGGGCAGGGGTATGATGCCGCGCATCAGCGCGCCGACATATTTCGTGTACTCGGTGACGAGGACGCGCAGCGCGTCGGGCTTGGCGAGCCAGGCGCCATCCTCGAGCGGCGTGTTGACCACGGGATAAGGCTGCAGCCTGGCCGTCGGCAGGATGCGCCGCATTTCCAGGAGGCTGCGCGGCATGTGATAGTTGTTGGTCACTAGGATGACGCTGCTATAGGCGTTGGCACTGACCCATTTCGCGCTTTCCTCGGCATTGCCGATCGTGTCCATGGCCGCATGGTCGATGTCCACGCAGCATTCGAAAAGCGTGGCGTCGCCACCCGTCGCGACCCGCAGGTCGTCGGCCCGCGCGATGGGATTGACGCCGCTGATGAGGAGCCGCTTTCCCTTGCCGGCCTTCAACAGACCGACCGCCGCGTCGATGCGCGACTGGCCGCCGGTGAGCACGATGATGCCGTCGGCGTCCTCGAGATCGGTCGAGACGGCCAGGTGGCCCACATGATCGGCGAACAGGCCGAACCCGGCGATGAAGGCGACGATCGCCAGCATGGGCAGCAGCAGGACCAGACGTAAGGCCGTGCCGGGGCGGGATCGCCTGCGGCGAGAGCCCCGGCTTTTACGACCTGGCTGGGTTTGGTGCTTCATGGGCGGATGGTTAGCGACAAAATGCGGCAATGGATAGTCTGTCGTGGGAGCGGCGGTGGAGAAAAATCCGCCGACCCGCCCTACATGCCGTCGGGGTGGGTTGCGTCGACGGTCTTGAGATAGGACAGCACGGTCACATGGGACGTGGTGGCGGTCAGCGCGGCGATCAGGACCACCACGACCGCCACGCCCAGATAGCCGGATCGGCGAACAGGCCGAACCCGGCGATGAAGGCGACGATCGCCAGCATGGGCAGCAGCAGGACCAGACGTAAGGCCGTGCCGGGGCGGGATCGCCTGCGGCGAGAGCCCCGGCTTTTACGACCTGGCTGGGTTTGGTGCTTCATGGGCGGATGGTTAGCGACAAAATGCGGCAATGGATAGTCTGTCGTGGGAGCGGCGGTGGAGAAAAATCCGCCGACCCGCCCTACATGCCGTCGGGGTGGGTTGCGTCGACGGTCTTGAGATAGGACAGCACGGTCACATGGGACGTGGTGGCGGTCAGCGCGGCGATCAGGACCACCACGACCGCCACGCCCAGATAGCCGGAAGGGCCGATCGCAAAATTGCCGAACAGCGCCGTGGCCTGGTCGGCCTCCGGCGTCGCCATGTTGCGGGAGGACCACCAGTAGAAGCCGATGAAGACGATGATCGCGCCCAGCCCGCCGGCGGCGGCCCCCTTCATGCCGGCGAGCAGGAAATGGCGGCGAAACTGCGAGGCGATGAAGGATGCCTCGGCACCGACGAAATGGAGCACCTCGATGATGTGGCCGTTGCCGGCCATGGCGCCGCGCGTGGCAAAGATGACCGTCAGCGCCGTTGCCGACAGCATCAGCGCCAGCACTGCCATGCCGATGGTGACCGTGGTGCGCGCCATGGCGACCAGTCGGTCGACCCAGGTCCGGTGATCGTCCAGCGTCGCATTGGGTACGGCCTCCTGGATCTCGTTGCGCATGGCGGCGAAGTCCGGACGCGAGGCCGGGTCGAGCGTGACGATGACGAGGCGCGGCACGGGAAGCGATTCGATATCGAGACCGGTGCCCAGCCAGGGTTCCAGAAGGCGGGCCGTGGCCGCCGCATCGACGATGCTTGCGCCGGTCACGCCGTTGTAGCCGATGGCGATATCGCGCGCCCTGGCCAGGGCATCGGGCATGTCCAGCCCTTCCTCGGGCTTGATCTGGATGGTCGCCTCGCGGGCGATCTGCGTCTGCCATGTGGCGGCCGTGTCGCGCACCAGGGTCACCGCGCCGAGCGTGAGGCAGGACAGGAAGGTCATGATGGCGATGACGAGGACCATGGTCCGCCCGGCGACGTTGTCGGACGGGACGATCGGCATCGGCTTCTTGGCGATCGAGCCGCGCATCCCGGGGCCGATATGGGCGCTGAGGTTCCTGCCGAGATTCTTAAGGATGCTGCTTGCGTCAGTCATAGATTTCCAGCCTCCCGGCCGAAAGCACCATGCGGCGCGCATCCACCTGATCCATCAAGCCGAGGTCATGGGTGGCGATGACGACGGCGGTGCCCAGTCGATTGAGCTCGATCAGCAGCCGCAGCAGGCGGCGGGCGAGCTGCGGGTCAACGTTGCCGGTCGGCTCGTCGGCAAGCAGGATGCGCGGCTGCTCGATGAGGGCGCGGGCGATCGCCGCGCGCTGCTTCTCGCCGCCCGACAGGATCGGCGGCAAGACATGCATGCGTTCGCCGAGGCCGACCCATTTCAGGAGTTCGATCACGTCGGCGCGATAGCTCGCCTCCTCGCGCCCGCGCACGCGCAGCGGCAGCGCGACATTCTCGTAGGTGGTGAGGTGGTCGAGGAGGCGGAAATCCTGGAACACCACGCCGATGTTGCGGCGCAGGAGCGGCAGTTCGGTGCGGGTGATCTTCGAGCGGTCTTTTCCGAAGATGGTGATCAGCCCGCGTGTCGGCTTCAGGGACATGAAGAGGAGACGCAGGAGCGTCGTCTTGCCGGCGCCCGACGGACCGCTCAGAAACTGGAAGGAGCGTTCGGGCAGTTGGAACGAGACGTCGCGGAGGATCTCCGGTCCCATTCCATATCTATGGCCGACATTTTCGAAGCGAATCACGAAAAGACCTGGGTTCTCTGAGTGGCTGGTGCTGCCTGTACGCACCCCGGCCAGACCATCAGCGCGCATGGTTAATTGCAAGTTAACGTTCGCCCCGATCGGTCCGATGGCGAAGCATTAACCATTTCCGTTTACCCCGGAAGGGCTGATGGCGGAAGCACGGTTCGGACACAATGCGACATACCGACAGCGCACGCCCCGTCTCGGGCGAAATCATGACGCCCCGCGCCGCGCGGGAGCGCGTCCGCCCGCATGCGGGGGTGGAAGAAATCGTCGATGCCGACTTTGAGACCGTTGCCGAAGGGGGCGGGAATCCCGTCTGGAGAAACACGGGCCGGCACGGCCGCCCGGCGGGGCTGTCGGGCATGAACATGCTGCAAGCGGGCGGGCTGCTTTCCCGCCGCGCTCCGCGGCGCGGCGGACCGTTCTTCTGGTCGTTCGGCGCCTTGCTGGTGCTGGCGGCCTTCTGGGTTGCCGGCGGGCACAGCCTCGTTCACGACCTGCCCCTTCTCGACGCTTCGCGCCCGATGCCTGCCATGAAGCTCGTCGACCTGCAGAGCCGTGTGGAGCGGCATGGCGACCGGCTGCTGCTGATCGTCGACGGGGCTGCCTTGAACGACGGCAGCGCGCCGGCCATCGTTCCGGGTCTGGCGATCGACGTGCTGGCCGACAACGGCTCGACAACGCGCTATTTTCTGGGGACAAATGAACTGCAGCTCGAACCGGGCACGCGCTTTCCCTTCTCCAGCCGTCTGGTCGCGCCTAGTGAAGGGGTCAAGTCAGTCTCGGTGACGTTCCGATCGTTGTAGTAGCAGGGGAGTTTCGCCCGATGCCTGTTGTGCGCGGCAAGGAGATCGAGGTGCTTTTTGCAGCCTCGACCATCGCCCGACGTAACCTCGAGCTCGCCAAGGAGATCGCGGCGCGTCGCTATGACGACCTCCTGGTCATTTCGGTGCTCAAGGGTTCGTTCATCTTCGCCGCCGATCTGATCCGCGCGATGCACGACGTCGGGATTTCACCCGAGGTCGAGTTCATCATGATCTCGAGCTACGGCGCGGGCACGGAAAGCGGAACGATCAAGGTTCTGCGCGACATCGACAACGATGTCACCGGCCGCGACATCCTTTTGATCGATGACATTCTGGAGTCGGGAAAGACGCTCAAATACACGCGCGAGCTGATGCTGTCGCGGGGGGCGAAGTCGGTCTCCATAGCCGTTCTGCTCGACAAGCATTCGCGCCGGCAGACGACCGTCGATGCCGATTTCGTCGGGTTCGAATGCCCGGACTATTTCGTCGTCGGCTACGGCATGGACGTGGCGCACGCCTTCCGCGAACTTCCCTTCGTGGGCGTGGTCAAGGGCGACGCCTGAAAATGACGCCGACGCGCACCGGCGTTTACCGAAGCGTAATCCGATCGGGCGAAAAGAAGCCATGGCAAAGCTTCTGATCGTTGAAGACGACGACTCCGTGAGAACCTTCACCGCGCGCGCCCTCAGCGCCGACGGTCATGCCGTGGAAACGGCGGGTGATGGCCTGGAAGGGCTCGAGAAGATCAACGCGACATCCGGCGGCTACGATCTCGTTCTGTCCGACATCCGGATGCCGGCGATGGACGGGATCGAGATGGCGCGGGCGGCGGCCGGCTCGTTTCCGAGCCTGCGGCTCCTGCTGATGACCGGCTTTGCCGATCAGCGCGAGCGGGCGGCGGAACTGGAAGGAACCGTGTCCGGTGTCGTCAACAAGCCCTTTACACTGAGCGAGTTGCGCAAACGGGTCGGCGAGGCGCTGGCCGCCTGAGGCTTGCCAGATCGCAATGATTTAGCCGTCAGTGCCTATTCGGTATCGAGCAGCCGCTCGAGATATTCCTTTTCAAGCGCCGGGCTCAACGCATCGCCGAGGCGCTTGCGGATGGCTTCGAGGATGCGGCGGGCGCGCTGCGTGTCGATCTCGTCCGGCACCTGGACCGAATCGCCGAAATCCGGCCCGGTCGTGGCCTGCGGGCGCCCGAGCGGATCTCGGCCGTTGTTGCCCCGCCGATAGCCTTGCTCGCCGCCGCCCTGCTCGCCGCGCATGGCCTGCTGCATCTGGTTCATCATGTCCTGCGCGCCGCGGCGCAGCGCTTCGAGCGCGCGGCCCTGTTCACCGACGGCCTGCTCTCCTTGTCCCTCGCCCAGCGCGCCTTCCGCCTGGCCCATCGCCTCGCCGGCCTCTCCGAACCCTTCGCCCGGCTTGATGCCGAGCCCTTCGAGGCCTTGCATGAGGCGGTCAAGATCGCCGCGCAGCGCGCCCTGGCCCTGCTGCAGGCCGCGCATGGCGTCGGCGAATTCCTGCGGGCTCATGCCTTGTCCTGGGCCTTGGCCCTGGCCCGGCTGCTGTCCCTCGCCGGGCTGGTTTTGCCCCTGCTGTCCGCCCTGATTGCCTTCTCCGCGCTGCATCCGGTCGGTCCGGAAGGTCTCGTTCATCAGTTCCTGCTGGCGGCGCATCAGATTGCCGAGCTCGTCCATCTGGCGGCGCATCTCCGACTGCTCACCGCCGCCCTGGCCGCGTTGCGAGCGGCCGGCCTGGAGGTTGTTCATCATGTTCTCGAGCTGCGACAGAAGCTCGCGCGCCTGATCGTGCGCACCCGATTTCGCCAGGTCCTCGATCTGATCCAGCATCCGCTCCAGATCGCTCTGGCTCAGCATCTGGCCGTCCTGCGGCATCTGCTCGGCAAGATCGGGGTTCTGCTGGGCGCGTTCGGCGAATTCGCGCAGGAATTCCTGCATGGCGCTGCGCAACTCGTCCATCAGCCGGGCGATTTCCTCTTCGCTGGCGCCTTCCTCCAGCGCCTTCTTCAAGGCCTCCTGGGCCTGGCGCAGCCGCTTCTCCGCCGCCGTCAGGTCGCCGTCCTCGATGATCAGGGCGATCTCCCAAAGGTAATCCACGACGCCGCGAAGCTGGTCGTCGCTCTCGGCCATCGAGAGGCGGCTCCGGGCGGCGAAGACGCCGAGGAAATGCGACATGTTCTGCAACGTCTCCTCGGGCCAGGTGAGCACCGCATCCATCAGCGCCAGGACGCGGGGCTTCTTGTTGCCGTCCATCGCCAGGATGCGCCGCTGCTCGATCAGGGCCTTGGCCAGGGGATTGGTGAAAAGCCGCTCCGGCAGAACGAGCTTGCGGGGCTCGCTGACGGCTCGCTGGTCGGCGGCGTCGACGGCCGTCAGCTTCAGCTCGACGGGCGTGCCTGCCCATGGATGCTCGGTCAGGTCGCGCGAGGTTTTTGCGCTGATGGTCTTGCCATCCCGGCGGGGCAGGGCGAGCGGCATCTCCGGCGCTTCGTAGAGCGGCCGGGCGCTTCTGTCGGCGTCCGCCGGCTCGAAAAGCGCCTCGGCACGTGCGGCACCGTAATCGTCTTCGATCTCGTAGGTGAGTTCCAGCGTCCCGTTGACCGCCCGCTTCGGATCTCCGGTCAAGCGGATCTGCGGCGGCAGGTCCGGCGTCACCGCAAACCGCCAGCCGTCGATCTCGGTGTCGTTGCGTTTCAGAAGCACCTCGCCATCGTCTTCCAGAACACGCGAGAAGCGCTGGGCGGTGGTCGTCGAAAGGGTCTCGGCCTCGGAAGCGCCTTCGGGGTCGATCACCGTTTCGCGGCCATCGGCATCGCGGTGAGCCAGCGTTTCCGCGCCGGATCCGCCGGTGACGCGCAGTGCCAGAATGCTGCCTTGCGGTACGGTGAAGACGTCGGTGCCGCGATTGGCCTCGGCGGTCAGGTAGATCGGCGCGCGGCCCGTATAGGTCGGCGGGGTGACCCAGGCATCGATGCGCGGCGGCACGATCTCCGCACCGCCATGGGCGCGAAAAGCATCGGTGACGCTGCCGCCGAGCGGGCCGGTGGAAAAAGCCGCGGCGATGACCAGAAACAGCGCGGCAGCCGCGCGCAACCCCCATGGATCGCGTTCCGGAACCCGGGTTTTCGGCAGGTCGCCGTGCAGACCGCCCAGCTTGTCCGCCATTCTCTTTTGATGTTCGCGCCAGAGGGCGGCGGCGAAGCCGTCATGCCGCCCGGCGAGCCGATCCGACTGGCTGGAGACCGGTTCATGCTCCAACTGGTTCGAGCGCTCGATGCGGCGATCCACCTCGGCGGGGGTCGGCCGGCGGAAGCTTCTCAGGGGCCACAACGCAGCGATGCCGCCGAGACCGAGGACGGCGAGGACGGCGAAGCGCACGCTGTCGGGCATCAGCCGGAACAGGCCGAACCAGGAGAGCGACAGGAAGATGCTGGCGATGACGAGAAGCGGCAGGATGAGCGGCCACAAACGCTCGATCACCATGACGCCGCGCATCACGAAACGCATGCGCGCCAGCCTGGCGAACCGTTTGGGGAGCCTCTGCCACTCGGATGTCTCAGCCATCGGCAGTCTCAGCGTTTCGCTCCGGCGCACGCGGAATCGCACGCGCCTCATCGAACAAGGATAGCAGCAAACGCGGCGAAGGCGAGGCAATGCACGAAATTATGATCTCTGCCGTGCTTTCGGAAGGCAGAGATCATCCGGCAGGACCGAGCCTAATCCTCCAGCCAGTCCGGCACGGAATCGAGTCCCAGAAGCTGCTCATAGCTCGGCCGCGGGCGGATCACATGGAAGCGGTCGCCATTGACCAGGACCTCCGGTACCAGGAGGCGCGAATTGTAGGTGCTGGCCTGCACCGCGCCATAGGCTCCGGCCGTGCCGACGGCGATCAGATCGCCCGCCTGAACCTCCGGGAGGCTGCGGTCGAGCGCGATGTAATCGCCCGTCTCGCAGACCGGGCCGACCACGTCCGCGGTGAAGCGCCGGCTGTCGGCGGCTGGCTGCCGGACCGGGCGGATGGTGTGAAACGCCTCGTAGAGCGTCGGGCGGATCAGATCGTTCATCGCCGCGTCGACGATGACGAAGTTCTTGGCCTCGCCATCCTTCCGGAAAAGCACTTCGGCAACCAGAATGCCGGCGTTGGCGGCGATCAGGCGACCGGGCTCCAGCATCACCTTGAGGCCGAGCTTGGTGACGTGCTTGCGCACGATCTCGGCATAGGCGTCGGGCAGCGGCGGCTGATCGCCCTCCTCGGCATAGGGGACGCCGAGGCCGCCGCCGAGATCGACATGCTCAATGGCATGGCCGTCGGCGCGAAGCGTCGCCGTCAGCTCCGTGAGCAGCGCGAAGGCATCGTCGAAGGGCTGCAGGTCGGTGATCTGGCTGCCGATGTGCATGTCGATGCCGGTCACCTTCAGCCCCGGCAGCTCTGCGGCCCGTGCGTAGGCGGCCCGCGCGTCCTTCCAGGCGATGCCGAACTTGTTCTCGGCCCTGCCGGTGGAGATCTTCTTGTGCGTCCTCGCATCGACGTCGGGGTTGATGCGCAGGGAAACCCGGGCCGTCAAACCGAGCGCCGTGGCGCGCGCCGAGAGCAATTCCAGCTCCGGCATCGATTCGACATTGAAGCAGAGAATGCCAGCCTTGAGGGCGAAATCCATCTCCGAGGCGGTCTTGCCGACGCCGGAAAACAGGACCTTGTCGGCTGGAACGCCGGCGGCGAGCGCCCGGCGCAGCTCTCCTTCCGAGACGACATCCATGCCGGCGCCCAGCCTGGCGAGCGTCTTCAGGACGGCCTGGTTGGAATTTGCCTTCATCGCATAGCAGACCAGCGCGTCAAGACCGGAGAAAGCCTCCGAGAAGACACGGTAATGGCGCGCCAGCGTGGCGGTGGAATAGCAGTAGAACGGTGTGCCGACGGCCGCCGCGATGGCCGGCACCGGCACGTCCTCGGCGTGCAGGACGCCGTCACGATATTCGAAATGGTTCACGAAAACTGACTTTCAACTGACGTCCGGAGTGGCTTGCCTGCTCTCTTCCGCTTGCTTCTCCGGCGGTGCTTGTGCTCACGGTCGCGATCGGGCGTGGCCCGCTTTCCGCGGACCGTCCTAGAGAAGGCCGTCGAGGATGAACGGGCGGTCCTCGGCCGGCTTTTTCGGCTCCGGCGGAACCGGCTCGTCGTTTTGCTGGGCCTGTTTTCGCGCCTCGACCGCCGCCTCGTAGGGCGAGTCGAGGGGGGCCTTTCGACCGCAGGCGGCAAGGCCGAGCGCCAGGCCGAGCATGAGAAGGGTGAGCGTTCCGCGGGCCGTCATGAAGCGTTCCATTCCTCGAAATTGCGTGGCTGGGTTTTAGCCTTTTTTGACAGTCTGCGCATCCCGTTTCAGCCGCTTCTTCCAGCCGCGGATCTGACGGCGGACCTCCGAGGGGGCCGTGCCGCCGTAAGAGGTGCGGCTTTTCACGGAATTGGCCACCGAGAGAACCGAATAGACGCCTTCCGTGACGGCCGGGTTGATGGCCTGCAGATCTTCCAGGGAGAGCTTTTCGAGCCCGCACTTCCTCTCTTCGGCCAGGGCCACCGCGCGGCCGGTGGCGTGATGGGCTTCGCGGAACGGCAGGCCCGCCTCGCGCACCAGCCAGTCGGCCAGGTCGGTGGCGGTGGAGAAGCCGGCGCCGGCAGCTTTCTTCATGGCCTGTGTGTTGACCTCGAGGTCGCCGATCATGCCGGTCATGGCGGCCAGCATCAGGTCGAGCGTCTCTGCCGTATCGAAGACGGCTTCCTTGTCTTCCTGCATATCCTTTGAATAGGCGAGCGGCAGGCCCTTCATCACGGTCAGCAGCGCGACGAGGTCGCCATTGATGCGGCCGGTCTTGGCGCGGATCAGTTCGGCGGCATCCGGATTCTTCTTCTGCGGCATGATGGAGGAGCCGGTGGAGAAGGAGTCGGAAAGCCGTACGAAGCCGAACTGCGGCGTCGACCAGATGACGATCTCTTCGGCCAGCCGCGACAGATGCACCGCGCAGATGGCCGCTACCGACAGGAACTCCAGAGCGAAATCGCGATCGGAGACCGTGTCGATGGAATTGCGGGTCGGCTCGCGGAAACCAAGCGCCTGCGCCGTCATGTGACGGTCGACGGGAAAGCCCGTGCCGGCCAGCGCGGCCGCGCCGATCGGGCATTCGTCGAGACGCTCGATGGCGTCGCGGACGCGGCTGCGGTCGCGGCCGAACATCTCCACATAAGCCATCAGATGATGGCCGAAGGTCACCGGTTGAGCCGACTGCAGATGCGTGAAGCCTGGCATGACGCTTGCCGCGTGCTCTTCGGCGCGCGCAAGAAATGCCTCGAGCAGGCGGCCAAGCGCACCGTCGACGCGCTGCAGTTCCTCCTTCACCCACAGGCGGAAATCGAGTGCGACCTGATCGTTGCGCGAGCGTGCGGTGTGCAGTCGCCCGGCGGCCGGGCCGATCAGTTCGGCAAGCCGCGCCTCGACATTCATGTGGATGTCTTCGAGCCGAGTGGAGAAGGCAAATCTTCCGGACTCGATCTCTGACAGAATCGTGTTGAGGCCGTGAGCGATCTTCTTTTCGTCTTCCGCTGAAATTATGCCAGTCTTCGCCAGCATGGCCGCGTGCGCCAGGCTGCCGCGGATGTCCTGGGCGTAGAGTTTCCTGTCGAAGCCGATGGAAGCGTTGATCGCCTCCATGACGGCGTCGGGCCCTGAGGCAAAACGTCCGCCCCACATGCGGTTGCTGGCTTGGTCTTCGCTCATCATGTTAACCGGATGCTCGTGTGGAAAGAAGAATGTCGAAAAAGAAACGGAAATTCCCCGCCCTCCGCCTGATCGTCCTTTCCGTCATCGCCGGCGCCGTCGGAGGGGCGATTGCGGTATACGTGAAGGGTGGGCTCGATGGCAACAACGCCGCAACACCCATCGTCGCGGCAGCCGGGGACAACACCTGCGCGCGGAAGGATGCCAGGGCGCGCGAGATCGGCGCGGCGGCGACCGGCGAGGTGGCAGCCATGCTTGCCGCCGACCCGCCGCGTTCCCTCACGGCGTTGAGCTTCAAGGGCCCTGAAGGTGAAGCACTTTCGATCAATGATTTTGCCGGCAAACTAATTCTCGTCAATCTCTGGGCGACGTGGTGCGTCCCGTGCCGCGAGGAGATGCCGGCGCTGGATGCGTTGCAGGCGAGCATGGGGAGCGACGCTTTCGAGGTCGTCGCCGTCAATGTCGATCGCGGCGATGACGAGAAGCCGAAGGCTTTCCTGGAGGAAACGCGGATTCGTTCCCTTGGCTATTATCGCGACAGTTCCATGCGCATCTTCAACGACTTGAAGAGCCAGGGCCTGGCGCTCGGCCTGCCGGTGACGCTGCTGATCGACGAGGAGGGCTGCCTGATCGCGCATATGAACGGACCGGCGGAGTGGGCCGGTGCGGATGCCGCCCGATTGATCGAGGCGGCTCTGCCGGCCAAGGGGCCGGGCAGCTAGTTTCAACGCCTGCGCGCGCCAAAGCGGGGCGTCTGCATCGACCGGCGCCCCGTTTGCCGAGCACCCGCAGCCGTCAGGCGGCGAGCGGCCGGCGGTATACGCAGCCTTCGGCCTGTCCTTCGGCGCCGCGCTTGACCTCGACCCGCTCAAGGCTGTCCGTCTTCGCCGACAGCTTGTCGAAGATCCACTTCGCCAGGTTCTCCAGCGACGGGACAGACAGGCCATCGATATCGTTCAGATATGTGTGGTCGAGCGTCTTGTGGATGTCGGCGATCTGCTTTTCCACCTCGTAGAGATTGGCGGCCCAGCCATAGACAGGGTCGGGCTCGCCGACGAGATGAACCGATACCTTGAACGAATGGCCATGCAGACCGGAATACGGCTCCAGCTTGTGCGCGGCCTCGAACGTGAACTCCTTGTATGTCTCCACAGCCCTAGCTCCCTTCAGCTTTGGTGCTACCCCATCCCCCAGAAAAGGGATTCCCTCGAGAAAACGTGTTTCCCGTGGGTTTTGCCCCTGCAAATTTCAGCGGTTCCGCAAACTGTGCAAGTCGATGTATAATCATCGCAGGTTGGAGGTGTGGCACTGCCGTCCGGGCCTGTCAATGTGCCGTCGCGGAGCGAAGATGTCACAGAGCCGTGTTAACCCATTGTTGGTTAGCCGGCACTAGACTTGGGGAAATATCGCACCTGCGGAGAAGCTTCGATGTCGTCCAAAAAATATCAACGGATGCGCGGCCTCATTGCGCTGACCTTTTCGTGGCTGCTGTTTTTTGCCGCACCCACGCTTGCCCAGTCCGATACGCTCGCCAAACCGGCGGGTGAAGTCATCCTGACCGTAGACGGAAAAATCGGCGTGACGAACGGGGATGGTGTAGCGGATTTCGATCTGGCCATGCTTGAGGCCCTCCCGTCCGCCATGATCAAGACGACAACACCGTGGTTCAACGGTGCGATCGAGTTCGAAGGCGCCCTACTCAGCAGCCTCATGGAACAGGTCAAGGCAGAGGGGCAGGAACTGGTGGTCACGGCGCTCAACGACTACCAGGCTCCCGTGCCGATCGAGGACTTCGCAAAATACGGCGTGATCCTCGCCTACAAGCGCGACGGCAACTACATGCCCGTCAGCGACAAGGGGCCTTTGTTCATCGTCTATCCATATGATTCCGATCCTGAATTGAGCACGCAGAAATTCTATTCTCGTTCCGTCTGGCAAGTCCGGCGCTTCACGGTTCGATAAGCGCGAGACGGGCGTGGCTGATGGCTAAACTGAGTGCGGAGACTTCGGGGCGCCGCACAGCCTCGCGTGTCATCCAGACGGTGCTGACCATCGGCATCATCGCGCTTGCCCTTTCGGCACTCTACATATCCGTCCTGGTGTTCCAGCGGCAGGAAGCGCTCAGCCAGATCTTCCGCTACAACATCGCCTTCAGTGCCAGCCAGGGCATGAACGAGCTGCTGCGCTTCCGGCAGCGGCTGGCGGGGCTCCTCGTCGAGCCGCCACAGGCCACGAAGCAGGATGTGGAACTGCGCTACCAGATCCTGCTCAGCCGGATGAGCCTGTTCGAGAGCGGCGAATTCCGGGGCTTCGTCACGGCGATTCCCGAGACCCGGCAGACGGTCGAGGAAATGGCCGCCGCCATCAACGAAATCGGCACCTACATCGATGAGATCGACAAGAGGGAGAATGCCCTTCGCGCGCTCGAACTGACGGCGCCGCTCGAACGCAAGATGGTCGCGCTCGCCTCACAGGCCAACGAGTATGGCGCCACGGCGCAGGCGAGCGACCAGAACGAACTTCTGCGGCTGCACTGGATATTCTCGCTGCTGGCGCTCGCGCTGGTCGTGAGCGGGTTCATCTTCATCGCCATGCTGCGCTGGCAGCACAAGTTGCAGGTGAGCGTCCAGCAGCGGCTGAAGGCGACGAACGAGGACCTGTTGCGGACCAGCGCCGAGCTCAGCGAGAGCGCTGCCGCGGCGCGGCGCGCCAACGAAGAGCTGATCACGCAGAACCTGTTGTTCAACACGGCGTTGAACAACATGTCGCACGGTTTGTGCATGTTCGACGCCGCGCAGAGGCTGATCGTCAGCAACCAGAAAATGGAAAGCATCTACGGCCTCTCGCGCGAGCAGCTGAGGCCGGGCACCTCCCTGACCAGCCTGATCGAAGGGATGGTCGAGACGGGGGCTTCGCGGGAGGATGAGGGAGCGCGCATCGCGGATCTGCAGAGCAAGCTCATTCAGCAGAACCGGTCGAGCACGCTGACCCAGGAACTGCGCGACGGACGCACGATCCTGATCTCGCATCAGCCGATGAAGGGCGGCGGATGGGTCGCCACCTACGAGGACATAACCGAACGCCACAAGGCGCAGGCGCAGGTGGCCTACATGGCGCGCCACGACACGCTGACGGACCTGCCGAACCGGCTGATGATGCGTGAGCGGCTGGAGGAGATCCTCATTTCCAGCGCCGATGGCGGACTTGCGACCGCCGTGATGTGCGTCGACCTCGACAATTTCAAGGGCATCAACGATACGCTCGGGCACCCGACGGGCGATGCGTTGCTGCGGGCGGTGGCGAGCCGCATTCGCAGCACCGTTCGCGAAAGCGACTGCATCGCGCGCCTCGGTGGCGATGAATTCGTCATCGTGCAGGGGCATCTGAAGGAGAGGGAGCAGGCGAGCAGCCTGGCGAAGCGGCTCATCCAGGTCATCGAAGAGCCTTATCTCATCGACGGGCATCAGGTCCTGGCGGGGGCGAGCGTCGGCATCACCATCACCTCGACCGGGGCGGAAGAGGCGGATGACCTCCTGATGCAGGCGGATGTGGCGCTCTACCAGGCAAAGGCCGATGGGCGCGGCGTGTTCCGTTTCTACGAGCCCGGCATGAACAAGAGGCTGCAGCGCCGCAGAACCCTGGAGGCCGAACTGCGCGCGGCGAATCTCGACGAGCAGTTCCACCTGGTGTTCCAGCCGATCATCGACCTCGACACGAACAAGGTGACGACTTTCGAGGCCTTGCTGCGCTGGACGCATCCCGTGCACGGGTCGATCCCGCCGGACGAGTTCATCCCCATCGCCGAGGACACCGGAGCAATCGTCCAGCTGGGTGAATGGGTGCTGCGGCAGGCCTGCCTCGAGATCAAGCGGCTGCCGAAGAGCATCAACGTCGCCGCCAACCTGTCCCCCATGCAATTCAAGCGGGACGACATCGTCGAAACCGTGGGACGCGTTCTCGCCGAGACCGGCACGGATGCGCAGCGGCTCGAGCTGGAGATCACCGAAACGCTGCTTCTTGAGGACAACCGCAAGCTCCACGCGGATCTGCGGCGGCTGCGCAGGCTCGGCTCGCGCATCTCGCTCGACGATTTCGGCACGGGCTACTCGTCGCTCAGCTATCTGCAGAAATTCGCTTTCGACAAGGTCAAGATCGACCGGCTGTTCATCAAGGACATCGCCAAGAGCGCGGATCAGGCGGCGATCGTGCAGACCATCGTCAATCTCGCCTTCACGCTCGGCATGACCACCGTCGTCGAAGGGGTGGAGGGCGAGGAGCAGTTGCGCATCATCCGCGCCATGGGGTGCGACGAGGCACAGGGCAACCTGTTCAGCAAGCCCATCCGCTCCGAGGTCGTCGCGGACTATCTGGCCGAGCACGAGCGCAAGCGGACGGCAGCCTGATTTCCGGCCTTCGGAACCCTGTGCCGGGCTCCGTCGTTCGCCTTCACAGTCAAGCCTGTTATAGAGCGCCGTGCGTCCTTTTGGGCGCGCAAAGGACGCTCTATCTCTTTATTTTCCGCATTTATGCGGACGTCAGGTGATTCCACCTGACTGCAAGATGCTATAGTGCGCAAAACGGAGGCCGGCCATGCCTTTCAAGACATTCCGCCGCGACCGCATCTCCAGGCCCATATACAACTGGGCACGGCGGATCATGCCACCCATCTCGGCAACCGAGCGTGAAGCCATCGACGCCGGCACGGTCTGGTGGGATGG
Organism: Nitratireductor sp. ZSWI3; assembly: GCF_024655565.1. Classification (GTDB taxonomy): domain Bacteria; phylum Pseudomonadota; class Alphaproteobacteria; order Rhizobiales; family Rhizobiaceae; genus Nitratireductor. The sequence goes on from NZ_JANKOF010000008.1 coordinate 72,270, forward strand.
CGAGCTCTTCGCCGGCAATCCCGATTGGGACAAGCTCCTGGCCATGCCGCCGGCCAGGCTGACGGAGGAAGAGCAAGCCTTCCTCGACGGGCCGGTGCGCGAACTTTGCGGCCTGGTCGACGACTGGACGCTCAACTGGCGGGATCGCGACCTGTCGCCGGCCGTCTGGGATTTCATGCGCCGGAAGAAGTTCTTCGGCATGATCATTCCCAAGAAATACGGCGGTCTCGGCTTCTCGAACACCGCACATTCGGAAGTCGTGCGCACGGTCTCCTCGGCGAGCATCGTTGCCGGGGTCACCGTCATGGTGCCGAATTCGCTCGGCCCCGGCGAACTCCTCATGCATTTCGGCACGGACGAGCAGCGCGACCACTGGCTGCCGCGCCTCGCCGACGGCCGGGAAATCCCGTGCTTCGGCCTGACATCGCCCGACGCGGGTTCGGATGCGGCGGCGATGACCGACACCGGCGTCGTCGAGCATGGCCTGTGGAAGGGCAAGAAGGTCCTCGGCCTGCGGCTCAATTTCTCCAAGCGCTATATCACGCTCGGCCCGGTCGCCACCGTCATGGGGCTCGCCTTCAAGATGTACGACCCGGAAAATCATCTGGGGCGCGGCGAGGATCTCGGCATCACCGTCGCATTGCTGCCGACGGGCACGAAGGGCGTGCGGCACGGCGAGCGCCACATCCCGCAATTCACCTTCTTCCAGAACGGCCCCCTGCATGGCGAGGACGTGTTTGTTCCGCTCGATCATATCCTTGGCGGCGAAGCGCAGATCGGCCAGGGCTGGACCATGCTGATGACGGCGCTGGCGGCCGGCCGCAGCATTTCGCTGCCGTCGCAATCGGCCGCCTCGGCAGCCATGTGCGCCCGCGCCACGGGTGCCTATGCGCGCATCAGGACGCAATTCAACGTCCCGATCGGTTTGTTCGAAGGCGTGCAGGAGCCGCTCGCCGAGCTTTGCGGCAACGCCTATCTGATCGATGCGGCGCGCCGGCTGACGCTGGCAGCGCTCGATCAGGGACACAAGCCGTCGGTGCTCTCGGCGATCATGAAATACCATGCCACCGAGCGCATGCGCCGGTCTGTCGAGCGGGCGATGGACATCCACGGCGGAAAGGCGATCATCGACGGGCCGCGGAACTATATGGGAGCGGCCTATCGCGCCGTTCCCGTCGGGATCACGGTCGAGGGCGCGAACATCCTGACGCGCAATCTGATGATCTTCGGTCAGGGCGCGATCCGCTCGCATCCCTATATACTCGACGAACTCCTGGCGCTGTCGGCCGAGGATGGCGAGCGCGGCCTCGACGTTTTCGACGAAACCTTCTGGAAACATGTCGGCCATGCCTTCAAGACGGCCGGCCGCGCCTTCCTGCGCGGCTGGTCGGGCGGGATGCTCGGCCCGGCGCCGAAAGGCACCGCGATGCCCGGCGCCTTTAGGCGCCTCTCACGCCATTCGTCCGCCTTCGCACTGCTTACCGATTTCGCCCTGATGACGCTCGGCGGAACGCTGAAACGCAAGGAGATGATCTCGGCACGGCTTGGCGATATTTTGGCAGAACTCTACCTGCTCGGCGCCGTCCTGAAGCGGTTCGAGGCCGAAGGCCGCCAGCCGGCGGACCGGCCCATCGTCGATTACCTGATGCTGGCGGGGGAGGCGCGCATCGGCGCGGCTTTTCGCGGCGTGCTCGACAATCTGCCCGCCCGCCCCGCCGCCTGGCTGGTGCGCCTCATCGCCTTTCCGCTGGGCGTTCCCAACCCTGCGCCCCCGGACAAGCTGACCGTCAAGCTCGCCGAGATCCTGCTCCGGCCTTCGCAGCAGCGCGACCGCCTGACGCCCGATCTCTACCTCGGCGAGGGGCATGACGAGCATCCGTTGAAGGATCTGGAAAAGGCATTCAGGCTGGTGGTGGAGGCGGCCCCGATCGAGAAGAAGATGCGGGAGAGGGGGCTTCAGGACCCCGGGGCGGCGTTCGAGAAGGGTGTGATCACCGAAAGCGAGCTGGAGCAGCTCATCGAGGCGAAGGCGGCGGTCGACCGCGTGATCGCGGTCGATGCCTTCGAAATGGACGAGATATCGGCCACCGCCTCGCAGCATCGGCGATCGAAGCCCGCCGCCCGGCGCAAATCCACGCAACGGGAGGCGGCCGAGTAGATCAGCGGGTCGGCACCGGATTTTCGCCGCGATAATCGTAGAAGCCGCGGCCGGTCTTGCGGCCGAGCCAACCGGCTTCGACATATTTCACCAGCAGCGGACAGGGCCGGTACTTGGAATCGGCAAGGCCCTCGTGCAGGACCTGCATGATCGACAGGCAGGTGTCGAGACCGATGAAATCGGCGAGCTGCAGCGGCCCCATCGGATGATTGGCGCCGAGCTTCATGGCCGTATCGATGGCCTCGACGGTGCCGACGCCCTCGTAAAGCGTGTAGATCGCCTCGTTGATCATCGGCAGCAGGATGCGGTTGACGATGAAGGCCGGAAAATCCTCGGCCACGGTGATCGTCTTGCCGAGAGCCTCGACAAAGGTGCGTGCGGTCTCGAAGGTGTTGTCTTCGGTGGCGATGCCGCGCACCAGCTCGACCAGTTTCATGACCGGCACCGGATTCATGAAATGGATGCCGATGAAGCGCTCCGGGCGATCCGTCTGCGCCGCCAGGCGGGTGATTGAAATGGAGGAGGTGTTGGTGGCGACCAGCGCCTCCGGGTTGAGGACGGGGCAGAGCTGGGCGAAGATCTTGCGCTTGACGGTTTCGTCTTCCGTCGCGGCCTCGATGACGAGGTCCATGTCCGCCAGGCCTTCCATGGTGGTGGCGGGCGCGATGCGGGCAAGGGCTTCCTGGCGCACCTTCTCCTCGAGCTTGCCGGAGGAAACCTGGCGCGCCATGTTGCCCGAGATCGTGGCGATGCCGGCCTCGATGCGCTCCGCCGAAAGATCGTAGAGCTTGACGCCATAGCCGGCGAGGGCGGCCACGTGTGCGATGCCGCTGCCCATCTGGCCGGCGCCGATCACACCCACTTTGTCAATCTTGCCTGTCATGTCGAAAAACCCCGTGGAGTGCCCTGGCACCCTTCGTCTCTGTTGTTGCAGTGCAAACTAATTGGGCACGATTGCGCCGTCTACCCCGCGGGCAGAGAATCTGCGTCGCAGCCGGGCCGGATCCTGCAAGCATACCGTGATCTGTCGAGGAAGGCACGAAAAAGCCCCGCCTCACGGAGAGGCGGGGCCGATCTGACCGCCGATGCTTCGGGTGGGCGTCAAAGCGCCTTTTCGAGCTCGGGCAGGACGTCGAAGAGGTCGGCGACGAGGCCATAATCGGCGACCTGGAAGATCGGCGCCTCCTCGTCCTTGTTGATGGCGACGATGACCTTGGAATCCTTCATGCCGGCAAGGTGCTGGATAGCGCCTGAGATGCCGCAGGCGATGTAGAGGTCGGGGGCCACCACCTTGCCGGTCTGGCCCACCTGCCAGTCGTTCGGCGCATAGCCGGCATCGACCGCAGCCCGGCTGGCGCCGACGGCGGCACCCAGCTTGTCGGCGACGGGCAGGATCACCTCCTGGAATTTCTCCGCCGAGCCCAGCGCGCGGCCACCGGAGATGATGATCCGGGCCGAGGTCAGCTCCGGGCGGTCGCTTTCGGCGATGCGGTTCTCCACGAAGCGCGACAGGCCGGCATCGGCCGGTGCGGTGACGCTCTCGACCGCCGCCGAGCCGCCCTCGCCGGCCGCCTGGAAGGTCGCGGTGCGCACTGTGAGGACGCGCTTGGGATCGGTCGCCTCGACCGTCTGGATGGCGTTGCCGGCATAGATCGGGCGCTTGAACGTCGTGGTGTCGACCACCTCGATCACGTCGGACACCTGCATCACATCGAGCAGGGCGGCGACGCGCGGCATGACGTTCTTGCCGGTCGTCGTGGCGGGGGCGACGAAAGTGTCGTAGCCGCCGGCCAGCGAGACGATCAGATCGGCCAGCGGCTCGGCGAGCTGCTCGGCCAGCGCGTCGCTCTCGGCGAGCAGCACCTTGCGCACGCCGGCAAGCTTGGCTGCCGCATCGGCCGCTGCCTTGGCGCCCTTGCCGGCCACCAGCACGTCGACATCGCCGCCGATCTTCGCCGCCGCCGAGAGGGTCTTGGCGGTCTGCTCGGAAAGGCTCTGGTTGTCGTGTTCGGCAATCAGGAGAATGGCCATGGGATCGTTCCTTTCCGCTTAAAGCACGCCGGCTTCGTTCTTCAACTTGTCGACCAGCTCGGCGACCGAGCCCACCTTGATGCCCGCCTTGCGGCCGGCCGGCTCCTCAGTCTTCAACACCTTCAGGCGCGGCTTCACCGAGACGCCGTAGTCGCCCGGCGCCTTCTCGTCGAGCGGCTTTTTCTTTGCCTTCATGATGTTGGGCAGCGAGGCATAGCGCGGCTCGTTGAGGCGCAGATCCGTGGTCAGGATCGCCGGCAGCTTCAGCTCGACCACCTGCAGGCCGCCGTCGACCTCGCGCGTCACCCTGGCCGTGCCGCCGTCGAGTTCCACCTTCGAGGCAAACGTGCCCTGGCTCCAGCCGAGCAGGGCGGCCAGCATCTGGCCCGTCTGATTGCTGTCGTCGTCGATCGCCTGCTTGCCGAGGATGACGATCTGCGGGCTCTCCGCCTCGACCACGCCCTTGAGGATCTTGGCCACGTCGAGCGGCTCGACCGTTTCGTCGGTCTTGACCAGGATCGCCCGGTCGGCCCCCATGGCGAGCGCCGTGCGCAGCGTCTCCTGCGCCTTGTCCGGCCCGATCGAGACGGCGACGATCTCTTCGACCTTGCCGGCTTCCTTCAGCCGGATCGCCTCCTCAACCGCGATCTCGCAGAACGGGTTCATCGCCATCTTCACATTGGCAAGCTCGACACCCGAGCCGTCCGCCTTGACGCGTGGCTTGACATTGGCGTCGATGACCCGCTTCACCGGAACAAGGACTTTCATGCGCATTCACCTTCCGTAATGGGACCTCGGTTCTGTGGTGCTGACTATCAGCAAACGCACCGGCCGGTTGGCCGAATGCCGACATTCGCGGGGAAATTCTGGACAGACCTCCCCCTCTGCCGCGGCTGGCCGCCGGAGTTGGCGGGACCGTAGAGAGGCCTGACGTTCACGTCAATACGCGAAACAGCCTATTGCTGCCTGCCCCAGCGGGGGTGATCGCCCTCCAGGGGCTTCTTCATGTCCGGCGTTTCAAGCTCCACCGAACGCGGCGTCTCCATCCGCCTATCAAACAGAGGCACCTCGCGGCGCCTCAACACCACCACCAGCAGCGCGCCGGCCAGGATGCCGCCGGCATGAGCGGCCCAGGAAATCTGGTTTTCGGTGTCGACCAGGAGCATCAGGAACTGGAAGCCGATCCACAAGGCCAGAACGATGAAGGCGGGCACGCGCAGCGGAATGCGGGCGAACGCCAGGACCCACACCTTGACCCGCGGATGCAGGATCAGATAGGCGGCGACGATGCCGGCGATGGCACCGGAAGCGCCGATCAGCGGCGCGTTCGATTCCGGTGCGATGAAGCCGTGCATATACGCGCCGGCCACAGCGCAGGCGAGATAGAAGACAAGGTAGCGGACATGGCCCAGCGCATCCTCGACATTGTCGCCGAACACCCACAGGAACAGCATGTTGCCCCCGAGGTGCATCAGATCGCCATGCAGGAAGGAATAGGTGATGTAGGTCAGCGGCTCCGGCACCCAGTCGAGTTCCGGCGGCAGCACCGCCAGATCGTGCGAAACCGACGGGATGTAACCAAGCCCCAGGGCGGCGGCGAAGGCGAAATCCTCGCCGCCGACGCTCGTTGCAAGATAGGCCACCACGTTGAGCGCGATCAGCGCCAGGGTGACGTATTGCCGTTTTATGTGCCGCAGGCTGTTGGCGTCGTGCAGCGGTATGAACATCGGGAGCCCTCACCGCGGGCCCCGATACCGGCCCGGTAACTGATTGTTCGCAGACCACGGAGGCGGTTCCGGCGCCTCCGGGCTGCGTGCTTACCTGTTCTGTCCTGGAACCCATAGCACGTCCCGCGCGCCATTGTCATTGACGGCACGGGAGGCGACGAACAGGAAATCCGACACGCGGTTGATGTAACGCAGCGCCTCCTCGCCGACGAGTTCCTCGGGTCTGCCCTGCAACTCCACCATCAGCCGCTCGGCGCGCCGCGCCACCGTGCGGGCGAGATGCAGCGCGGCGGCGGCCGGCGAGCCGCCGGGCAGGACGAAGGATTTCAAAGGCGCAAGGTTGGCGTTCAGGGCATCGATGTCGCGTTCCAGCCGGTCGACCTGGCTCTGGACGATGCGCAGCGGCTCGAAATCCGGCTTCACGCCCGTGTCGGGCGTTGCCAGGTCGGCGCCGAGATCGAACAGGTCGTTCTGGATGCGCGCCAACATGGCGTCGATCTCGGGATCGTGCCGGCTCGTATGGACGCGTGCCATGCCGATGCAGGCATTGGCTTCGTCGACCGTGCCGAAGGCGGCGATGCGCAGGTCGCTCTTCATGCGCCGTTCGCGGGTGCCGAGGCCCGTCGTGCCGTCGTCGCCGGTGCGGGTGTAGATCTTGTTGAGCTTGACCATGGAACCCTCAGCCGCCGCGGGACTTGGCATAGTACATGGCGAGCACCACGAAGACGATGGCGATGGCCTGCAGGATGACGCGAGCCTGCATCAGCTTGTTGGAGGTGTTGCCGGAGCCCCCGCGCAGCAGGTTCATGAGGCCGCGTATCAGGACGATGACGACCGCCATCATGACGAGAATCGCGAGGATGTTGAAGACAGTGGACATGACGGCTTTCTTTGTTGGAATCAGCCCTTGTCGGACAGGAAGCGGTACAACATGCGTGCCGGCAGCAGGCGTTTCAATGCGACACCGATGCGCGCCGGCGTCGTCACCACATAGTGCGGTCGGGGCGTGCGGGAGACAAGCGCATGGCGAAGCGCCCCGTAAACGGCCTCCGGCCCGAGCTTGAAACGGGATTTCACCCCGCCTTGCCGCAGACGCGCAAGCTGAGCCTGGTAGGCCGCGCGATGGACCGAGTTCTCGTGATCGATGTAGCGCTCGAACCACGGCAGCCCGTTGGTGGCGATCTTCGAGGCGATCGGGCCAGGCTCGATGAGGGAGACGTGAACGCCGGACCCTTCGAGCTCGGCACGCTGGCACAGCATCAAGCCTTCGATGGCGTGCTTGGAGGCCGCATAGGCGCCGCGGAACCTGATGGGGACGAGACCGAGGATCGACGAGCAATGGACGATACGGCCATGGCCCTGGGCGCGCATGATGGGAACGAGCCGCTGCGTGAGATCATGCCAGCCGAAGACGTTGACCTCGAACTGGTGGCGGAGCGCCTCCACCGGCAGGTCCTCCACGGCGCCTGCCTGCGCGTAGGCGCCGTTGTTGAAGAGTGCGTCAAGGGTGCCGCCCGTGCGGCGCAGCACTTCGTCGGCCAGGGAGGCGATCGATCGAGGCTCCGCATAGTCCAGGTAGAGAGCCTCGATGCCGTCGGCCGCGAGCGCTGCGATGTCGGCGTCGTTGCGGGCCGTGGCGAACACCCGCCACCCCTCGCGATGCAGCGCGCGGGCGCAATGAGCTCCGATGCCGGACGAAGCGCCGGTCACGAGAATGGTGGGCGCCGTGGTCATCGAATGTGAACCCCACTTGTGCATAAGCAGGACGGTTTCACATATTGGGCGGGCCGAGACAACAAAAGGCGGGCGAGAAGCGATGAGAAAGGACGAGCCGTGCGCGGACTGACAGCCACAAGACGTGTTCTTGCTGACGCGTTCGGCCACTTCAACACCGACGATGGCTGGGCGATGGCCAGCCATGTGGCGATTTCGGCGCTGATGGCGCTGTTTCCGTTTCTGATCTTCGCCACGGCGCTGGCGAGCTTTCTGGGTGCCGATGCGTTCTCGGAGCAGGCCGTGGACCTGATCTTCGACACGTGGCCGGAGGAAGTGGCCGAGCCGATCGCCAGCGAGGTGCACAATGTCCTGGGGGTGCGGCGCGGCGGCGTGCTGACCTTCGGCGTGGTGCTTGCCGGTCTGTTCGCCTCGAACGGGGTCGAGGCGTTGCGCCTGTCGCTCAACCGCGCCTACCGCGTCAGCGAGCGGCGCTCGATGCTCCGATTGCGGGCGCAGAGCCTGATCTTCGTCCTGATCGCGACCCTGGGCTTCCTGGCGATCAGCATCCTTCTCGTTGCCGCTCCGGTCGCCCTGCGCATCGCGGCGAACAATCTGGAATGGATCGCGCCCTATGTGGGCACCATCACCTTCTGGCGTTACGCGATCGCGCTCAGCGTCCTGGTTCTGGCGCTGATCTCCGTGCATCTGTGGCTGCCGGCCGGGAAGCGGTCGCTGCTGGACGTGTTGCCGGGAGTGGCGTTCACGCTGCTCGGCTCCTTCGTCGGATCGAGCCTCTTTGCGGCCTATCTCGGCAGCTTCGCCAATTATTCGAGCACCTATGCGGGCCTGGCCTCGATCATGATCGCGGTGGTCTTCCTCTACATCATCTCGGCGGTGTTCATCCTCGGCGGCGAACTGAACGCCTCGATCAGGCGCTATCGCGAGGCACGGGCGATCGCCGGCGACGCCTGAGCGGGCGCGCGGCGGGTCGCCAGAGCCACGCCGAAGGTGGTGAGCGCCATGCCGGCGATCTGCACGAGGTTCAGCGTCTCGCCGAACAGCAGCCAGGCCATCAGGGCCGTCACCGCCGGCACCAGATAGAACAGCGATGCGACGCGCGCGACCTCGCCCTCGCGAATGAGGATCATCAAAAGGAAGATCGCCCCGAGGGAGAGGACCAGCACCAGCCAGACCATGGCGAAGACCAACTCGCCGTTGACGACGAATTCCCCCTGTTCGAAGAGCATCGCCAGCGCCAGGGCGACCAGCCCCCCACCGGCGTACTGGCAAAGGGTGACGGTGACCAGGTCGGACCGCGAAACGAAATGTTTCTGCCAGACGGTGCCCGCGCTCATGGCGATCACGGCAAGCACGGCCGCGCTGACGGTGGCGACAGACACCCCGCCGCCGATGGCGCTGAATTTCGGCGACAGGACGACGGCGACGCCGACGAGCCCGACGACCAGGCCGAGCCAATGCTTGCGGGTCACGGTCTCGCCGATGAAGGCGCCGGCCATCAGCGCGGTCAGCATCGGCTGCAGGCCGACGATGAGACCGGCGAATCCTGCCGGCAGCCCATGCTTGACGGACCAGAAGACGCCGCCGAGATAGACGGCGTGCATGAGGATGCCGGCAATGGCCGCATGCATGGAATTGCGCCAGCCGATCGCGCGTGCGCCGAGCACCGGTATCAGAAGAAGCAGGAGCACGAAGGTCAGGCCGAAGCGCACCCACAGGAAGGTGAAGGGCTCCGCCCACGGCATCGCATAGCGCGCGCCGATGAACCCCGTCGCCCACAAGACGACAAAAAGAGCGGGGATCACCCGGGCGGAGTTTCTCATCGGATCGGCCATGGAGTGGTTGCGAGAGACTGTTTCAAGGCGCTGTAACAGGCTCCGCCATCGCAAGAAAAGCGAAACATTTCCAACTTATCATCAAACGCTTTGAAGGGTTGCGCGGGCGGGGTGCACCGATGCTGATGAAACTCGATACGAGCTGGCTGCTTTTCGGCATCGCCGCCGTGACGATGCTTGCCTATCTGCTGTCGCTCGGGCTCGACGCGGTGATGCGCGAGGACGGCTTCGGCGCGCTCGGCAATGCCGGCATTATCACCGTCGCCTTCTTCGCGACGATCTACCTGGCGAACGACCACGGGATACGCTTTGCCAGTCTCACCGAAGCGGCCTTCGCGGGGATGAGCGGGTCGTTCTCCGCTCTGCTCATCCTGACCTTTGCCAAGGCGATCCTCAAAAGAGTGATCTGAGGGAGGAAAACCTACGCCAGTCCCACCATGCGTGCGATGTCGGCCGGCGTGATGCCGGCAGCGCGCAACGCGGCGAGGGTGGTGTCGCCGCGACTCTTGGAGAGCTTGCGGCCGTCCTCGTCGAGGATCAGGCCGTGATGATGATAGAGGGGGACCGGCAGGCCGAGCAGTTCCTGCAACAGCCGGTGCACCGCTGTCGCATGGAACAGGTCACGCCCGCGCACCACATGCGTGATGCCCTGCAAGGCATCGTCCACCACCACCGACAGGTGATAGCTGGCCGGAACCTCCTTGCGGGCGATGACCACGTCACCCCAGGCTCCAGGATCGGCCGGTACCGCTCCCGTTTCGCCCTGCGGGCCGCTTCCGGCCTCGGACCAGGCGAGCGGCGCACGGATGTGGGCGAGCGTGCGCGCCATGTCGAGGCGCCAGGCGAAGGGGATGCCCTCGGCGATCCGCTGCCGCCGCTGGCGGCCGGCAAGATGCCGATCGTCGCCCGGGTAGTGCGGTGCGCCGTCCGGGTCCCTCGGCCAGGGACGTCCGCTTGCCTCCATCTCGACGATGCGGGCACGCACCTCGCCCCGGCTCATGAAGGCGGGATAGACGAGCCCGGCGTCGATCAGGCGGTCCAGCGCCTCACGGTAGTCGGCGAAATGTTCCGACTGACGGCGCACCGGCGTTTCCCATTCAAGCCCCAGCCATTTCAGGTCGCGGAAAATGCTCTGCTCGAATTGCGGGGTGCAGCGTGTCGTGTCGATGTCCTCGATGCGCAGCAGAAACCGCCCGCCCGCCTCGTCGGCGAGGCGCCGGTTGAACAGCGCGGAATAGGCGTGGCCGAGATGCAGCTCGCCGTTGGGGCTTGGCGCGAAGCGGAAGACCGGACTTGTCATGAGACTTGCGTTTCGAGGGTTGCGATCGCCATCCGACGATTGCTACGGGTTTCCGTTGCCGGCAGCAAGAATGGTTCGAGACCTGCATGCGACGCATCGAGACCGAAGCGCACCTCGTTGAAGGATTGGACGCCCTGGTGGCGGCCGACCCGCGGCTCGTGCCGATCCGGGCTTTCGCCGCGGAGGTGCCGCTGCGGCGCACGCGGGCGGGCTTTGCAAGCCTTGCCTCGGTGATCGTCTCGCAACAGGTCTCGCGGGCGAGCGCCGATGCGATCTTCGGCCGCCTGACGCAGCTCGTGCATCCGCTGGAGCCCGAAACGCTTCTCGCCGCCGGCGAGCAGGCGCTGATCGACGCGGGCCTTTCGCGCGCCAAGCAGCGGGCCCTGGTGGCCGTGGCCGGTGCCGCCAGGGACGGCACGCTCGACTTCGATGCGCTGTGCCTTGTGGAGGCCGCGGAGGCCATCGCCCGGATGACGGAAATACCCGGCATCGGTCCGTGGACGGCGGAGGTCTACCTGCTGGTCGCCGCGGGGCATCCCGACGTCTTTCCCGCGCGCGACGTGGCGCTGCAGGCTGCGGTCGCCCACGGCTTCGGCCTCGACGCCCGGCCGGACGCCCGATCCCTGGCCGAAATGGCCGAATCATGGGCGCCACTCCGTGCGGTGGCCGCACGCCTGTTTTGGGCCTATTATCGGCAGATGAAGGGGCGCGAGGCGGCGCCGCTGCCGTAGATGCACCAAAAAGCTGCAGGAATCCGGTCATTTAGCCGGTCACAAAGCAAAATATCAGCTTCACATTCCTGTCATGGCGGGCTTACAGTATCCGCATCGATCGACTTGAGCATTTTGCAGGCAGGCAAGCTCGCTTGCCGACCGCACGATGCGGAAGACTTGGGATTGGTGCGCCTCATCGTTTGAAGCAATGGTGGGCGCGCCGGACCAGTGAAGGAGCTTCAAGGACGTGACGATCGCTGCTTCGCCGGACGGTATGCCTGCTCTGGTGCTGAATGCGGATTATCGGCCGCTGAGTTACTATCCTCTGTCACTCTGGTCGTGGCAGGACGCCATCAAGGCGGTCTTCCTCGACCGGGTCAACATTGTCGCCGAATACGAACATCAGGTCTCCTCGCCATCGTTCACGATGAAGCTGCCGAGCGTGATCAGCCTGAAGACCTATGTTAAGCCGTCGCGTTACCCGGCCTTCACGCGCTTCAATGTCTTCCTGCGCGACCGGTTCCAATGCCAATATTGCGGAACGCGCGAAGACCTGACGTTCGACCATGTCGTCCCCCGCCGCTCCGGCGGGGTTACCTCCTGGGAGAACGTGGTGGCGGCGTGCTCGCCCTGCAATCTGAAGAAGGGCGGCATGATGCCGGCGCGTGCCAAGATGTGGCCGCATCAGAAGCCCTACCGTCCGACGGTGCAGGACCTTCACAACAACGGCCGGCTCTTTCCGCCCAACTATCTGCACGAAAGCTGGATGGATTATCTTTACTGGGACGTCGAACTGGAGCCCTGATGGTGCGGGCGTCGCCTCGTCAGCGCTTGACGGCGGCGCGCAGGGCGATCGCGGCCCAGAGCGCGCTCGCCAGGACGTTCCATCCGGCAAAGGAGAGCCCGAGGAAGCGGCCGGCGGCCTCGCTGCAGGAGGGCGGCACCACGGCATTGAGCTGGTCGAGCAGGCTGCCGCTCCCGTAATTGCCGGGGGAGACGGCGACGCCGCAATCGGCCGGACCCTCCCACCAGGCCCATTCGACGCCCGAGTGGTAGATGCCAAGGCCCATCCCATAGAGCATCAGCAGACCGCCGACGGCGAGAAGCCCGCGGGTGACGATCGGCGGCGCCTTCAGCCAGGCGGCGAGCAGCCCAAGGGCCATGAGCGGCGCACCGATATAGTAAGGCGTGCGCTGCTCGAGGCACAGCTTGCAGGGGATGTAACCGCCCAGATGCTGGAAGCCCAGCGCCGTGCCGACCGTCGCCGCCATGCCGATGGCCAGGATTGCCGCGCTGATCGTCTGGGTTTTTCCCGTCGGTGCGGTCAGGAACATTGTGTGCCTCTAGAAAACGTAGCGGACGGCGACGAAGCCGCCGATCAGCAAAACCATGAAAAGGGTGAAAAGAAGGCCGAGATTCCGTTCGATGAAGGTGCGGATCGGGGGGCCGAAATGGAACAGAAGCCACGACACCAGAAAGAAGCGCAGGCCGCGGCCTATCACCGAGACGGCGATGAAGGTCGCAAGGTTGAGGCCGGTGGCGCCGGAGAAGATCGTCAGCACCTTGTAGGGAAACGGCGTGACCGCCGCGAAGAGCACTCCCCAGCCGCCCCATTCATTGTACCAGCCGGCGATCTGCTCGAAGGCGTTTTCCTTGCCGTAGAAGGCGAGGATCGGTTGACCGATCGTCTCGTAGAGAAAGGCGCCGATGACATAGCCGAGAAGCGCGCCGAGCACGGAGCCGACGGTGCAGATCAGGGCGAAGCGCAGCCATTTCCCCCGCTCCGACAGGACCATCGGAATGAGCAGCACGTCCGGCGGGATGGGAAAGACCGAACTCTCGATGAAGGAGACGGAGGCGAGGGCCTTTTCGGCATGCCGCGTGGCGGCAAGCGACATGGTCCAATCGTAGAGTTTGCGAAGCATGGAAGACCCTCGGTGAGGGCATTTGTCTATAGCATTTTGCAACCCGGTGGAATCACCTGACGCCGGCATAAACGCGGAAAACAACGGGATGGAGCGTCCATTTTGCGTGCAAAAGGACGCAGGCGCTCCGGCGCTGCCCGCACGCCGGCGCAGCGGCCGGCGAAAAACGATGCTGCACCGCGGCGATTTGCTCGGCGAGTGTTGACGCGCACCGCCTTCCCCGTATAGTCCGCAACCTGTCCGGCCGTTCGCGGCGGGGCCCCTGTGGCGGAATTGGTAGACGCGCTCGACTCAAAATCGAGTTCCGCAAGGAGTGCTGGTTCGAGTCCGGCCAGGGGCACCATCTCCCTCGGTAAAACGTCGCCTGGGCAATGGAGGGATGGCCCGCATCGATGCTCGAACGGCGTGAAACCTATCCGGCGCTCTACAGCGAATTCCGCTGGGATATCCCGCAGCGTTTCAACATCGGCACGGCCATTTCCAATCGTTGGGCGGAGCAGACGCCCGAACGCGTCGCGCTTTACGAGTATCGGCCCGACGGACGCACGGATTCCATGACATTCGCTTCCCTGGCGGCGCAATCCGACGCGCTGGCAAGGGGGCTGGAACGGGCCGGGGTGCGGCGCGGCGACCGCGTGGCGCTGCTTCTGCCGCAATCCTTCGAGACGGTGATCGTGCATGCGGCGATCTACAAGCTCGGCGCCATAGCGCTTCCCCTGGCGCTCCTGTTCGGTGTGGAAGCGCTGGAGTACCGGTTGTTTGCCGCAGGCGCGAGAGCCGTGATCACCAACGCGACGGGGCTCGGCAAGCTGGCAGTCATCCGCACCCGCCTGCCGGCGCTGGAAACGATCGTCTCCGTCGACGGCGCGGACCGTGGCGCTGCCGATTTCCACCGCATCGTCGCCGACAATCAGGGCACCTACGATGCGGCCGACACGGGGCCCGACGACCCGGCGATGATGATCTTCACATCGGGCACGACCGGTCCGCCGAAGGGCGCGCTGCACGGACACCGCGTGCTGCTCGGCCATTTGCCGGGCGTGCAGTTCCACCACGAGTTCCTGCCGCAGCCGGGCGATCTTCTTTGGACCCCGGCCGACTGGGCCTGGGCCGGCGGCTTGCTGAACGTTCTGCTTCCCGGCCTCTATCTCGGCGTTCCCGTCGTTGCCGGGCGCTTCGAAAAATTCGACCCGGAAACAGCGCTGGTGCTGATGGAGAAGATGAAGGTGAAGAATGCCTTCATTCCGCCGACGGCGCTCAGGATGCTGAAAAGCGTAACCGATATCCGCTCGCGATTCTCCCTGTCGTTGCGCAGCGTCGGCTCGGGCGGCGAATCGCTCGGCCGGGAGACCTTCGAGTGGGCCCGCGCGGAGCTGGGGCTGGCGATCAACGAATTCTACGGGCAGACGGAATGCAACCTCGTGCTGTCGTCCTGCCACGCATTGGGCGTCGGACGCCCCGGGGCGATCGGCCTGCCCGTGCCCGGGCACCAGGTGGCGATCATCGATCCCGAGGGGCGCCCGGCGGCGACCGGCCAGGCCGGCGATATCGCCGTGCGCAGGCCCGATCCGGTGATGTTCCTCGGCTATTGGCAGAACGAGCAGGCAACGCGGAACAAGTTCATCGGCGACTGGATGACGACCGGCGACCAGGGTGTGCGCGACGAAGACGGATATGTGCATTTCGTCGGCCGGGATGACGACGTGATCACCTCATCGGGCTATCGGATCGGGCCGACCGAGATCGAAGATTGCCTGACGGGTCACCCGAAGGTGGCGCTGGCGGCGGCGGTCGGCAAGCCCGACCCGATGCGCACCGAGATCGTCAAGGCCTATGTGGTGCTGCGGTCCGGGGTGGAGCCGAGCGATGCGCTGGCCGAGGAAATCCGATTATGGGTTCGCGAGCGGCTCTCGGCACACGAGTATCCGCGCGAGGTGGCGTTCGTCGAATCGATGCCGCTGACCACCACCGGCAAGGTCATCCGCCGGATCTTCCGCGAACGGGCGCGAAACGAAGCCGGCGAGAGCGAGGGGATCTGATCTCTTCTTCTCTTCAGGGCGGTTTAGCGGACCGTCTGGCGCAGGCGATTGCGCAGAATTCGCAAGCGGTTGCGGGCCTGGCGGTAAAGGCTGATCTGGGCCGCCGCCTTGCGCACCTGCCGTTCGGCATCGGGCCGCAGGCCGACGACGATGGTTCCCAGCGGGCGGCGCTCGCTCCACAATCTGCTCATGATCGGATGGTCGGGAACCGCGCAGGAATCGGTGACGGCGATGTCGGGGTCGGCCAAATGGCTCTTCGTCACCTCGACCATCAACAGCGTGCCCGGGGAATAGGCGGCATAGTCTTCGTTATATGCGGTTTTCCACGTGTAGGCCGTGCCGTTCTCGACGAAAACGATGAGGCAGGCGACGATCTTGTCGTCGAGCGCCAGCGTGTGAATGCGGCACATGTCCCGCTCGGCGAGCCGGTGGACGGCCTCGCGGGCGAAGGCTGCCCGGTATCGGTCGGTCGCCATCGCGGTGCGGGCACGTCCCTTCCAGCCGGCGGCCTCGAGCGTCAGAAAGGCTTCCGCGCCGTGTCGGATCTCCTCCGGCGTGCGGGCGATGCGGTGGTCGAGGGCGCCTTGTTCGGCAAGGCGGCGCTTCAGGCGGCGGAACTCCCGATAGTGGTGCTGGCGCAGGGCCGCCTTCAGATAGGTGTCGCCGTCCTCGCCGCTCTGCAGGATCGGGCGTTCCACCCGGCCGGTGATCCGCAAGGGCAGGGAGCGCGCTTCGGCGACGGCGGTGAGCATCTCCATGAAAGGACCGTCCAGACCGACTTCCGGCAGGACGAACACTTTCGGAAATCGCAGATGCGGTCGCGACAGCGTGGCGAAGAAGTCGTCGATCACGCCCGCCGGATCGTCGCTATCGACGAGAGGCGTGCCGAGCGGGCCGAACGGGTTGGCCCAGGTGCGCAGCACCGCAACGCCGAATGGCAGCATCGAGCGCTCCACCGAGAAGGGGACCAGGAGGCGAAGCCGGCTCCTCGTCTCGGTGCCGTCGCGAATGACCGCCAGGCGGACCTCACGGTCTTCCAGGCGCGGCATGGCGGGCGCCAGGAAGCGCGGGTTGAAGAAGATGTTTGGTTCGATCGCGCGGGCCGCCAGGTGGTCGAGCTCCTCGACGAGGTCGAAGCCGGCCGAGGCCGGGTAGATGGCAAGCTTGCGCTTCGGCCGCTGGCCGGCCAGCAGCTCGAGCTGCGCCGGATCGGCGTTTTCGGTCAGAGGGGCGAACTGGCCGAGAAGCGCGCCGGAAGCGCTGCCGCTCAGCTCCTCGAGAAGGGGGGGCACGCTCATTCCGGGGCCTCGATTCCAGTCGAAGGAAGAAAGATCAGCATGGCGATTCCGAGCTTGCGCCAGACGGTGAGCGAGAGCGCCGCCGCTTCGAACAGCATCGCGATGCCCGTCGCGGCGGCCGCGCCCCACAGCCCGTAGAGCGGGATCATCAGCGTGTTGAGCCCGATGTTCAGCACCAGCGTCGCGGCGTAGACGGCCGCGCAGATCTTCTGATGGCCGCTCATGGTCAACAGGCTTTCCGCCGGCCCGACAGCCGAGCGTGCGACGACGCAGGTGACCAGAAGAAAAAGCAGCGGGTAGCCTTCGGTGAAGCCGGCGCCGAACATCATCAGCATCGGCTTGCCGAGAAGGAGGACGAGCACGCCCATGGCAAGCGACGGCCAGAAGGTCCAGGCGACCGTGTCGCGGGCAAAGCTCGCAAGGCCCCGGCGGTTGTCGCCGTGCATGAAGGACGCATAGCGTTGCGCAGCCCCGGCCTTGACGGCGAAATAGACGAAGTGGACGAGTGCCAGCGTCTTCACCGTGGCGAAGTAGACGGCGACGTCGGTCGGCGCCATATAGCGGCCCACCATCAGCACGTCGGCGTTGGTGAGCAGGAAGAAGAAGCTCTCGACCAGGAAGATGGGCAGCGAAACGGCGGTCCACTCGCGCATGCGGAAGCTTGGCTTTCCTTGGGGCAACTTGCGGTCGACGCGGGTGGTGATGCTGGCGATCTGCAGCAAGGTGGTGGCGTAGGTTGCGATGATGGCGGCGACGATCGCGGTTCTGGCATCGGGAGCGTAACCGGCCAGAAGCGCGCCCCCCATCAGGAGCAGGATCAGGACCGGGCGGATGAAATAGGCGGGCAGGAGCGCCCAGATCACCCACGCATTGGCGCGCGCAACGCCTTGCATGAGATCGCTCATGGCGATCATCGGCAGGCAGATCAGGCCGAGATAGAAGGGAACGATGTAATAGGTCTCGATGAGCGGGGAAAAGAACCACACGCCGATCAGCCCCACGGCGGCAAACAGGGTCGAGGAGCCGAGGACGAACAGCCGGCCGGCCAGGTTCACACCGCGCAATTCGGCATATTGCTCTTTGCTGCGATATTCGGGAATGAAGCGGATGATCGAGGTGTGGAACCCGAGGCAGGCGATGTTGCCGAGGATGATCATCGTCACCCAGACCAGCACATAGATGCCGTATTCGAAACTGCCCATCCAGCGGGCCAGGAGCACCTGGCTCAAGAAGGCGATCGCCGCGTTGACGATGCGGATGACGAAAGCGATCAGCGCGTTGCGCCCGGCTTCGCCGCGGGCATCGCGGGCGCTGAGCAACGCGTCGAGCTTCGACAAAGACGGCTGCAGGCGCATGGACAGCCGCCCCGGCAGCAAGCGTTCACCGGCCGTTGTAACTGAAAAGCGCACGCCAAACACCCCGTCAAACATCGATCGGGAGCGCCTGCCGCATCGGCGATCTGCGCCCCGACACCCGAGACACCGTTCGGTGAGCGCGATGGCGCCGCAGATGAGGTGAATCCGGTTCGCGGCAGACTAGCCGCCGAGTCTTTAAGAAACGGTTCGGTCTGCCGCAACGGAAGGCGCGATGCGCAGGTTCAAAGACTTGCAGCGCTCCTCGGGCGGGCAGCGCTGCAGGGCCGGCTGACCGGAAAGGAAAACGCCGCCGGCGCATGGGGCGCCGG
>NZ_JANKOF010000009.1 GCF_024655565.1 Nitratireductor sp. ZSWI3
TCTTTTTGGGCGGCTCCACTCAGAACAGTGAGCCCTGGCCGCCGGGGGCGCCGTGCGGCTTGCGCGGGTCGCCGCTCTTGCGGCCGTCTCCCGCAGCGACGGCGCGCGTCGTGCCGTCGGCGAACTCGATCTGCAGTTCGAGCCCGGGCTGGATGTCCTGCGCCCGCTTCAAGGGCTCGTTGTCGGGCCCACGCACCAGTGCAAAGCCGCGCTCGAGAACGGCGCGATAGGACAGGGTCTCAAGCAGTCGCTCGGCCTGGGTGCGCTTTTGCATGGCTCGTTCGAGCCGGCCCGCAATGAGCGTGTCGGAGCGCCGCTCCATCAGCCGCAGCCGCTCGCGCCCGTGGACGATGCGCTGGTTCAGCGCTGCCGGCGTGATGCGCGCTGCGTCGCGATCGAACCGGTTGCGCTGCCCGCGCACCATGGCCAGGAACACCGCCGGCAGGCGCTCGCCGCAGGTTTCGCTGTGCCGGCGCGCTTCCTTCAGCCGCCGCTCGAGCATCGCCGGTGACAGCCGCAGGCTGCCGAAGGTCAGGCGCTTGCGCTCGGTGGTCGCCGACAGGGCCCGCCCGAGACGGCTCGCAGCTTCGTCGAAGCGCCGGCGCGGCAGAGCGAGAAGCTGGTCCGGCGAGGGCAGGGCGCGGGAAAGCGCCCTGAGCGTCTGCCGCTTGCGTTCGCCCTCGCGTGAGATGGCGCCCTTCAGACGGGCCGAAAGGCGGGCGAGCGAGGCTTCCAGATCGGCCTTCACGGGCACGGCCATCTCGGCGGCGCCGGTCGGCGTCGGGGCGCGCCGGTCGGCGGCGAAATCGATCAGCGTCCAGTCGGTCTCGTGGCCGACCGCCGAGATGACGGGAAGCTGCGAGGCGGCGACGGCCCGCACCACCGCTTCGTCGTTGAAGCCCCACAGGTCTTCCAGGCTGCCGCCGCCGCGCGCGACGATCAGCACGTCCGGCCGGGGCAGCGGCCCGTCCACCGGCAATGCGTTGAAGCCGCGAATGGCGGCCGACACCTCTTCGCCCGTCGTCTCGCCCTGGACGCGTACCGGCCAGACGAGGACATGGACGGGGAAGCGGTCGGAGATGCGGTGGATGATGTCGCGGATGACGGCGCCGGTCGGCGAGGTGACGACGCCGATGACGCGCGGCATGAAGGGCAGGGGCCGCTTGCGCGCGTCGTCGAACAGGCCCTCGGCGGCGAGCTTCCTCCGCCTTTCCTCGAGCAGGGCCATCAGCGCGCCGGCGCCGGCCGGCTCGATGCTGTCGATGACGATCTGGTATTTCGACGAGCCCGGATAGGTGGTGAGCTTGCCGGTGGCGATGATCTCCAGCCCTTCCTGCGGCAGGAACTTGAGCTTGGAGAAGACGCCGCGCCAGATCACCGCCTCGATGCGCGCCCGGTCATCCTTGAGGGAGAAATAGGCATGGCCGGAGGAATGGGGGCCGCGATAGCCGGACACCTCGCCCCGCACGCGCACATGGCCGAACGCATCCTCCACCATGCGCTTGAGGGCGCCGGAAATCTCGCTGACGGAGAATTCGGCCACGTTGCTGGGCGAATCGGTTTGCGGCAGGTCAGTCATGGTGGGATTGAGACGGGACGCACGCCGCGGGTCAAGTCCGCGCGGGCGTTCCCGGCTTTGTCGGGCTACCAGCCGGCCATGATGTGGCCGGGCCTGAGCCGCTTGCCTTTCGGCGTGTGGAACCCGGCGGTGAAGTCGAAGCTGCCCGTCTCCTCGATGAACGCCGGCACCGACAAATTGTCGAGGCTTTCGCTGATGTGCCGGGCAAGCGCGTCGATGATCTCGAGCTGTCCGGTATGCCCAC
Source organism: Nitratireductor sp. ZSWI3 (assembly GCF_024655565.1). Classification (GTDB taxonomy): domain Bacteria; phylum Pseudomonadota; class Alphaproteobacteria; order Rhizobiales; family Rhizobiaceae; genus Nitratireductor. The sequence continues at coordinate 1,824 of NZ_JANKOF010000009.1, forward strand.
GCATCAGGCCGATGTGGCAGTCTGGCAGGGCGCTGAAGCCGTCGGCCTCGCCCAGCACCCGCATTCCGGGCCTGAGCGCGCATTCCGGCAGCACGGAGACGGCAAGGCCCGACAGCACCGTGGTGGTGATGACGGTGGCCGAGAAGCTGGTGAAAAGGACCCGGTATTCGCGGTTCACTTCGTCGAGGGCGGCACAGGCGGCCCGCCGCCAGAGGCAACTCGGCCGGCCGAAAGCCATCGGCAGGACGTCGCGCTCGTGTACGGAATGGTTGGCCGAACTCACCCACAGCACGGGCTCGCGCCGCACCGCCTCGGAGCCGCCTTTCGAATCGTCATGGGTGACGAGCGCCAGATCGAGATTGCCGCGCCGGATATGCTCGACCAGGTTGGGGGTAGGCTCGCAGAGCACGGAAAGCTCGACGCGCGGATTGGAGCGCGAGAAACGCGCCATGATCTCCGGCAGGAAACGGTCGGCATAGTCGTCCGGCGTGCCGATGCGGATGTGCCCCTCCAGGCTCGCATCGTCGAACGCGGCCAGCGTTTCGCGGTTGAGGCGCAAGAGGCGGCGCGCATAGGCGAGCAGGCGCTCGCCGTCCTCCGTCAGGCGGTTGCTGCGGCCATCCTTCTGGAACAGCGGCTTGCCGATGCGTTCCTCCAGGCGACGCATCTGCATCGACACCGCCGACTGGGTGCGGTGCACCTCCTCGGCCGCGCGGGTGAAGCTGCCCGTGTCGGCGATGGCGATGAATGTCGAAAGCTGATCGAGGTCGAGCGGAGCGGCCATGGCGGTATCCATCATCGGGATTGATGCCAAAGATTAGAAACATTCGTTCGACTAATCAATAAGGCGCGCATACTGTTTCGGTACAAAAGTTTTCGGGGTGCTTCCGGTCCATCGGATGGCATCCCGGTCCCGTTTTCATCACAGCCAAGAAGGAGAGAGACGATGACCCCCGCCCATTCGGATGCCCTTGCTGCGACCGCTGTTGTTCAGCCGGCCGGCAACGTGCGCCGTGCCGCGGTGGCCGTCCTGTCCGGGCTGATGCATCTGTGGAAAACGCGGCAGGCGATGCGCCAGCTCTCGGAGATGAGCGACTGGCAGTTAGCCGACATCGGCTTGACGCGCTGCGACGTCGACATGGTGGCGCTGAGAGCGCCGCGCAACGAGGCTACGCGGCGGCTGCAGGTGATCGCCAGCGAGCGGGTGCGTGCCATGGTTCCCGACCGCCGCAGTTTCTAGCGCATCGGCCCGAAAATCGGCATCGATTTTCGGAAAGCACGATGCGTGGATCAATGACTTGCAGCGTCCTTTGTGAGTCCAAATGGACGCACGGCGCCAACCGAAGCCAGGAGTTTCACGCAGCCCCTTTCATATCCCATGCAGGCTTGACTCCCGCACCGCCGGTTTCCCCCCGGCCTGCCTGCACATTGCCCGGTCCCGTCAACGGACCGGGCTTTTTTTTGAGGCTGCAGATCGCTGTGCTGTCAGGACGGATCACCGTCCTCTTCATCGATCGAGCGGCCCGGTATCGCATAGGCGCCGGACAGCCACCGATTGAGATCGACATCCTTGCAGCGGGCCGAGCAAAAGGGATAGTGGGCGCGCTGCGAGGGCTTGCCGCATTCCGGACAGGGACGCTTCGGCCGCAGCGGCGTGACCTTTTCCGTCTGCTGATCGGGCATGGCTAACGCGCTCCGACTCCGGACAGCCAGTTGAAGTGGACCTTGTAGCCCTCTGCCACGAGCAGGTTGACGGTCTCGAACAGGGGCAGGCCGACGACATTGGTGTAGGAGCCGACGAGCTTGACGACAAAGGTGCCGGCAAGGCCCTGGATGGCATAGCCGCCGGCCTTGTCGCGCCATTCGCCGGACGCCAGATAGCTCTCCAGCTCCTCGCGCGACAGGCGCTTGAAGCGCACGCGCGTCTCGACCAGCCGCTGGCGCACCTTGCCCGACGGCGTGACGAGGCACAGGCCCGTATAGACACGGTGGGAGCGGCCCGACAGCAACTGCAGGCAGTTGGAGGCTTCGTCGACCATCTCGGCCTTGGGCAGGATGCGCCGGCCGACCGCCACGACGGTATCGGCGGCGAGGATGAAGCCACCCTCGGTGCCGCCGTCGCTCTTCAGGCGGTCGAGCGCTTTTTCCGCCTTGCCGCGCGACAGGCGCTTGGCCAGCGAGCGCGGATGCTCGCCTTTGATCGGCGTTTCGTCGATGTTTGCGGGAACGAGACGGTCCGGTTCGAGGCCGGCCTGCTGCAGGAGTTCGACGCGGCGCGGCGATCCGGAAGCAAGCACAAGTTTCTGCAATGCGCTCATGACGTTCCCAATGGCCGCTGCGGTCGCTCTATTTGAAGCGGTAGGTGATGCGGCCCTTGGTCAGATCATAGGGCGTCATTTCCACGAGAACCTTGTCGCCGGTCAGGACGCGAATGCGGTTTTTACGCATGCGGCCGGCCGTGTGCGCGATGATCTCGTGCTCGTTTTCCAGTTTGACGCGAAACATCGCGTTCGGCAGCAGTTCCGTAACCACGCCTGGAAATTCCAGGACTTCTTCCTTGGGCATCCGTTACCTTTGGTCTTGATAATATTCCCGACCGACGGCCGGAATTGGCGCGGAACCTATCCCATTCATACCGTTTTGTGAACAAGTTTGGGGACGGCTCGCGTTATTTTGTTTCGCCTGCGTTGCCGGCGCCGAAGCGCGCCTGGATCGTGGCGTCGAGCCGCTCGCGCACGTCGCGATAGGCGGCCAGAATCTGCTCGCGCGTGCCGGTGACGATGGTCGGGTCGAGCATCGGCCAATATTCGACGTCGGCGGCCAATGTCCGCGTCATCTCGAGGGCGCGGTGATGGGCCTCAGGAGACAGGGTGATGATGAGATCAAAACTCGTATCGGCGAGTTCCTCTATGGTTTGCGGCTGCCGGTCGCCGAGGGAAAGCCCCGCCTCGCCGAGGATCGCGTCGACGAAGGGATCGCGCTCGCCGGCCCGCACGCCCGCCGAGGCGAGGAACACGCCGCGCGGCAGAGCGCGGCGCGCCAGCGCTTCGGCCATCGGCGAGCGGATGGAGTTCATGCCGCAGAGGAACAGGATCGATCGCGGCAGGCGCCGTTCGTCGCGTTTGGAGAGGGGAGCTGCGGCGTTCATGACCGTGTTCCACGGCGGCGGAAGCTCATGCTAGGGCCAGGACCTATGAATATGGCCACAATGGTCGGCCTGATTTGTGCGGATACGCGGAGCAGGACCGCAGGAAGACTTCACGTCTTTCAAGGTCTTGCGACAAAGCAGCCCGTGCAAATCAGGCCGATCCGAAGGACGCTCGATAGACCGGCGATCTGCCGCGTCAAAGCCCTTGACCGAGGGAAAGACCCCGCTCCGCGGGCTTTTCCTTGCATCTCTTGGTCTATCGAACGCCATTGTGGTCATATTCATAGGTCCTGACCCTAGCCCCGCCAATGCAGAACGCAGACCAGCGTGAACAGCCTGCGTGCCGTGTCGAAATCGACCTCGATCTTGCCCTCCAGCCGGTCCATCAGGGTCTGCGAGCCTTCGTTGTGCAGTCCACGCCGCCCCATGTCGATCGCCTCGATCTGGCTCGGCGTGGCGCTGCGGATCGCATCGTAATAGCTTTCGCAGATCAGGAAATAGTCCTTCACGATGCGCCGGAACGGCGTCAGCGACAGGATGTGGGTAACGACCGCTTCGCCGCTTTCCCGCGCGATGGCGAAGACGAGCCGCGAATCGACCAGCGACAGCTTCAGCTTGTACGGCCCGCCCTGATCGTCGCCGACCGGATGGAAGCGGTTTTCCTCGACGAGATCGAAGATCGCCACCGCGCGCTCATGCTCGATGTCGGGCGTCGCACGGCCGACCGATTCGTCGAGCTCGACGTCGGTCAAGCGTGACGTATCCGCGCCCGTGCCGACCATGTCAGATATCGTGACTTGGCCGGGCCGGCGTTTCCCACGCCGCACCGAGATCGGTCAGCCTGGCTTCGATGCATTCGACCTCGAGACGAATGGCTGCATCGCCGGAGAAGATCAGCTCGATGGTGCCCGACGGTGCTTCGCCGGGGACGAAATGGATCGCCAGCAGCGACAGCACGTCGCCGGGCCGCGACCGATCGATGCCGCTGGCCTTGGTCGACAGGACGCGATCGAAGTGCACGATGCTGCGTCGGCGCTCGTGGGGCAGTGGACGCAGGAAGCGGCGCCTGGTCTCCTTCTCCCAAACGAAGCGGTTCATGGCTGCGGCGAAACGCTTCTCCGGGCGCTCGAACGCCAGGTCGCCGACCTTGACGACCGCGTCCTGCACATGTGCGGAGATGATGCCGAGATCCACCTCATCGAGTGCCACGAGTTTCAGAAAATCCATCGCCAGTCGCGCCGTTCCGGTTCAGCCTGAGATACGCTCGATGTTCGCGCCGCAGCCGGAGAGTTTTTCCTCCAGCCGCTCGAAGCCGCGGTCGAGATGGTAGACGCGGTTGACTTCGGTCGAACCTTCCGCGGCAAGCCCGGCGATGACCAGCGAGACGGATGCGCGCAGGTCTGTCGCCATCACCGGAGCGCCGCGCAGCACCGAGACGCCGTCGACGACGGCGGTCTGGCCCGAGAGCGAGATCCTGGCGCCCAGCCGCGCCAGCTCCTGCACATGCATGAAGCGGTTCTCGAAAATCGTCTCGGTGATGTGGGAGCGCCCCTTGGCCATGGTCATCAGCCCCATGAACTGGGCCTGCAGATCCGTCGGGAAACCGGGGAAGGGCTCCGTGGTCACGTCCACCGGCTCGATTCCGCTGCCGTTGCGGCGCACGCGGATGCCGGTGTTGGCGCGGGTGATCTCCGCGCCGGTCCGCTCGAGGATGTCGAGGGCGGAGTCCAGAAGGTCGGCCTGCGCCCCCTCCAGCATCACGTCGCCGCCGGTCATCGCAACGGCCATCGCATAGGTGCCGGTCTCGATGCGGTCGGGAATGACGCGGTGGCGCGCGCCCGAAAGGCTGGTGACGCCGTCGATGGTGATGGTCGCGGTGCCGGCACCGGAAATCTTCGCGCCCATGGCGTTGAGGCAGTCGGCGAGGTTGACGATCTCCGGTTCGCGGGCGGCATTCTCCAAGACGGTCTGCCCCTTGGCGAGCGCGGCGGCCATCATCAGGACATGCGTCGCACCGACGGAGACCTTCGGGAAGGTGTAGCGGTTGCCGATCAGGCCTTTCTTCGCCTCGGCGATCACATAGCCCTGCTCGATGTCGATCTCGGCGCCGAGCGCCCGCAGACCGTCGATGAAGAGGTCCACCGGCCGCGTGCCGATGGCGCAGCCGCCGGGCAGCGAGACGCGGGCCCGGCCCATGCGGGCGAGCAGCGGCCCGATGACCCAGAAGCTGGCGCGCATCTTCGACACCAGTTCATAGGGCGCCGTCGTGTCGACGATGCTGCGCGCCGTGAAGTGGATGGTGCGGGAGTATCCCTTTTCCTGGCTTTCGCGACGGCCGTTGACGGAATAGTCGACGCCGTGGTTGCCGAGGATGCGGATGAGGCTCTCCACATCGGCCAGATGCGGGACGTTGTCGAGCGTCAGCGTGTCGTCGGTCATCAGCGACGCGATCATCAGCGGCAGCGCGGCGTTCTTGGCGCCGGAAATCGGCAGGGTACCGTTCAGCGTGTTACCGCCGGTTATGCGGATGCGATCCATCTGTTCTCACTTTCCGGGCGGGTTCCGGCCCTGGCCGCGTTCGCGAAGCGCCCCTGCCGGCCAGAATGCACCGATCGCCTTGCGGGATCGTAAACCGATCGCGGCGAGAGCATGGCACAGCGCCGTCGGAACCCTCTCCTGCCGAACAAGGCATGTCTCTTTGAAACGGTCCTAGAACATGGTTGCTTCGGGTGCAAGGAATGCTTGCGTGCCAAGGGTTCATTCCTCGTCGCGCCGGATGTCGCGCCCCAGCCCTTCGGGACGGTCGTCGGCGCTGCCCTGCCGGCGCGAACGGGCCTGGGCCTTGCGGCGGGCGAGATTGGCGCGCAGTTCGGCCGCCAGCCGGCTGCTGCGGTCGCCGTCGCCCTTCCCGGAGCCCTGGCTGCCCTTTTTGTCAGCTGGTTCCTTCACGTGATCACCCCTGCATGTTGCCGGACGCATCGTAGTGCGTGCCGGCGCGACTGCAACCTCACCGGGGCCACACCGACCCCAATCTGCACAGCGTTGCGCGGACCGCCGAAAATCATCACGATGCGCTTGCGCTGCGCATAGCATTGTGGCAGAAGACCGCCGCGTCACGGCTTGCTCTTGTGGAGGGGCTGTGTGGCAATTTGAAGGGCAGGCCGTCCTCCTCCCGATGGAGGCGCAAAGCTACCTGCCCCGTGGATGCTGCGGTAGCTCAGTGGTAGAGCACTCCCTTGGTAAGGGAGAGGTCGAGAGTTCAATCCTCTCTCGCAGCACCATTCTCTCTCTTCCAGCGTTCCGACGGGCAGTCGTTGGCCACTGTATGCAGCATCCTTACTTGCCCATAAGGCGCGCCAAAATCAGTTTATGATTCGTAGAGTTACAGATTCTCGCGCGTTCTCTGCGTGCTGCCAAAGCGTATCTGAATCCGTAAATTGCGCTGTTTGCTGAGGTGAAGCGGGCCGGAGGGATGCCGTTCAGAGACTCTTTCGGACCAAAGGACAAACTGGAAGGTCGTCGTTGCTCGATCCGTTTCCGGGGGTCTCACGGCTGGGAGATGTTGAGAGGCTTTCGGCATGGCTGGCAGAGGAGGAGTCGATCGGCACGTTCGAATTGTGCTGTCTGCTCGCCCAGATCGAACGGTCGTGCAAGCTTCTGGAGGAAGGCCGGGCACAGATTCCGATCCGCCTGCTCTACGCGCGGCGGGTGGTGAAGCTCGCCCTGAAGCGGCGATTGGAGCTTTGACCGGCCGCCGGCTGTGAGCGGCCAGGGATCGAAGCGCCTCTGTGACGGCCTCCGCGGCGGGCAGTGCTTGCGAAGTAGCGTTTTTCGCGTGATGCCACGCTCGTTGGAGCGGGCTTTCAATCCATTCTCACAAAGCGAAAGAATGATGCTGCAACAAAAATTGACCTACAAAACGGGCGTTGGCGGCCAGGTCGCGCTAGCGGGGGCGGGCGGAACCTCCGCTGCGAAGGTGGCTGACACTGCGGTGGACGAGCGGTTGATCGCGCTCCGGGACCTGCTCGCCAGCCCTCATTTCAAGGCGTCGGACCGCAACAGGCGGTTCCTCAAATTCGTCGTCGAGGAAACCGTTGCCGGCCGCGCCGGGCGCATAAAGGCCTTCACCATCGCCGTCGACGTGTTCGGCCGCGATGCCGATTTCGATGCGACCGTCGATCCGATCGTCAGGATCGCCGCAGGGCAGTTGCGCAAGTCCCTGCACGATTATTACGAGAAACATGGCCATGGAGACGGCATGCGGATCAGCTTGCCGCTCGGGGCGTATGTTCCGTCCTTCGAGATGCAGTCGCGCGCCTGGCGGTCGTGGAGAGGGCTCTCCGACAGGATCGGATTGGCCACGGGACGCCTGCCGAAACCGCTGCTTTCTGCCATGTTCGGTGCGGTGCTCGCCGGAGCGTTGGTCTGGTCCCTTCACCTGTTCGAGCCCGCGCAAGGGCCGGCGCGTCCCGTCGTGGTGGTCGACAATGCGCGCAGCTATTCCGCCGATCCGGCTGCCGACGTCTTCGCCCAGGCGCTCACCGATGCCCTGTGGATCCAACTGGCCAAACACACCACCGCCCGGTTCGTCGGGGTGCGGAACGAGGAGCAGTTCAACGGGGTCGTTGCCGAGGCCAGGAACGCCTTCGGAACCAGCGCCGGCCTCTATGAGCTGGTCACGACGGTGCAGGTCGACGGCAGTGCGGTGAGCGTCTACTGGCATCTCATCGATGCGAATTCCCGCGAGACATATTATTCGTCCCGCATCGACGAGACCGTGGTGGCCAAGTCGCAGAACGACGTTGCCGAGGCGGTCGCCGCCAATATGGCGGGCCTGCTGCTAGGCCATGGCGGCGTGATATCCCGCTATGTCGACGGAACGGAGCTGCTGGCCAACGATCTCACCAACTGAACGGCGGTGACGGCCGGGACGGGGAGAGCACCGCTCTCCCCGCCGCGCGTCCGAAAGGCGGCACAGATCACGAGCTGGTGGCCTGATTTTTTCAAACGGATGGGTGCCGTCCGTCTGGATCAGGCCATTGGAGCTATCCGCGACGGTTGGGGAGGAAGCGCGCGCGCGGCTTCGTTTGGCGAAAGGCCGGATGCATACGTTTGCAGTGCTGCAGCATGTCGAGGTCCACCGGGCCTTGCCGGACGATGACGAGGTCCACCTCCGCACCGGACAAGCCGCGCTCTGCCAGTTCGTCCAGCAGCATCATGATGGCAGATTGATTGGTGAGAGGTTGGGCGGGCACTGCTGGAATCCATTGCGGGCGATCCGGCTCTACGGCCGGGTCGATTGAATTGGGTCCCAAAGCCTCGCCTGCGCTCCGGGGAGGCAGACAAGGCTTTGGGAGAAGCCGGCCCGGGGGGCGGGAGGGCCGGCTTGTTCAAAACAGGTTTTCAGAGGTTGCGCCGGGCAACGCTGTCCGATGAAGGTCGTTCTGCTTCACTGCCCTGTCGTCATCCTCATTCAGCTTGTGTGAGGGACAGTGCCGCCGGATGGGAATTATGAGCAAATAGGCGCGTTGTTTTTTCTGGTTTTTTGACGAGCGCCGCTGCTGCGCCGGCGCGAATAGCCGATTGACACCCCCGGACGGCAGGTCATAAACTTGCGTCCATTGAGCAATACAAATGTTCGATGTGTGGGGCGGTTTCGCGCCGCTCTGAGGGGGAGAAAATGGACGTATTTCTGAGCGGCCTCAAGACGGCCGTCGACACGCTTGGCGCAACGGTTCTGTTGCCCATCGTCATCTTCATCATCGCAGTCGTGCTCGGGGCGAGGGTGGGCAAGGCGTTCCGCGCCGCCGTGACCATCGGCGTCGCCTTCATCGGCATCAACCTGGTCCTCGGGCTGATGCTCGGCTCCATCGGGGATGTGGCGCAGGCCATCGTCACCAACACCGGCATCCAGCGCGACATCGTCGACGTGGGCTGGCCTTCGGCGGCGGCCATCGCCTTCGGCTCGTCCGTCGGTCTGTGGGTCATTCCGATCGGCATCGCCGTCAACATCGCGCTGCTTCTGACGCGCATGACGCGCACCCTGAACGTCGATGTCTGGAACTTCTGGCACTTCGCCTTCATCGGCTCGCTCGCCGTGGCCGCCACCGGCAGCCTCGCCTACGGCCTGGTCGTCGCTGCGCTGATGGCCGCGCTGTCGCTGCTCTTTGCCGACTGGTCGGCCCGCGCCGTCCAGAAATTCTATGGCATCCCCGGCGTCTCCGTGCCGCATCTGGCTTCCGCGCAGATTCTGCCCATCGCCATCGTCGTCAACTGGCTGATCGAGCGGATTCCGGGAATAAACAAGGTCAACATCTCCACCGAGACGATCGAGAAGCGCTTCGGCGTGTTCGGCGAGCCGGTGGTGCTCGGTCTTATCATCGGCCTCGTCCTCGGCGTGGTCGCCTATTACAACGCCGGCGATTTCGGCACCGTGCTGTCGAAGGTGCTGCAGACGGGCATGACGCTCGCCGCCGTCATGCTGCTCCTGCCGCGCATGGTGAAGATCCTGATGGAGGGGCTTCTGCCGGTCTCCGAGGCCGCCCAGGATTTCGTGCGCAAGCGCACCGGCGAACGGGAACTGCTGGTGGGGCTTGATTCGGCGATCCTGATCGGCCACCCGGCGGCGATCTCCTCGTCGCTGATCCTGGTGCCGATCGCCATCATCCTGTCGGTGATCCTGCCCGGCAACCGGGTCATCCTGTTCGCCGACCTTGCCGTCATCCCCTTCATCGTCGCCATGACCGCGCCGCTGATGCGTGGCAACGTCTTCCGCATGGTGATCGTCGGCACGGTGACGCTGGCCGTCGGCTTCTACGTCGCCAACGCGCTCGCTCCGCTGTTCACCGCGGCGGCGGTCGATTCAGGCTTCAAGGTGCCGGAGAACGCGGTGCAGATCACATCGGTCGTCGACGGCTTCCTGTGGATCTCCTATGCGGTCATCGCGGCGATCCGCGGCCTCGGCGCGGCCGGTCTGGCGCTGCTGGCGGCGCTCGTCGCCGCGAGCTTCTGGCTCTACCGCCGCAACACGCTCGCCTGGGAACGCGCCGCCGGCGCCGAGGACGATGCGGAACAGAAGGGTTAGCGGATCACGCAATGGCTGAAGCCCTCATCAACCACATCGATCCCGGGGCGATCGCCCTCGGGGTCGAAGCGAGCGACCGGGAAGCGGTCATCAGGCTCCTGGCGGAAAAGCTCCGCCGCGACGGCTACGTGAAGGACAGCTTCGCCGATGCCGTGGTGGCGCGTGAGGCCTCAATGCCGACGGGCCTGCCGCTCGGACGCGCGGTGAATGTTGCCGTCCCGCACACCGATCCGGAGCATGTTCTGAAGCCGGGCATCGCGCTGGCGACGCTTGCAAGGCCGGTGGCCTTCGCCAATATGGAGGACCCGGATGAAGCGGTCGATGTCGGCCTCATCTTCCTGATGGCGCTGAACGACAAGGACAGGCAGATCGAGATGCTGCAGCAGATCATGGAGACCATCCAGAGCGAGGCGGCCATTGACGGCCTCATGCGCGCCGAAACGGTTGAAGATGTCGTCTCGGTTCTGAGATAATCGCGTGCTGATCAGGAGGAGCCAATGAGCATCAAGAAACGCGTTCTGTTCGCCTGCGGCACGGGCATCGCCACCTCGACTGTGGTATCCAATGCGGTGGTCGAGGCGATGAAGGAGCGCGGCATCAGCATCGACGCGCGCCAGTGCAAGGCGACCGAGGTCCGTTCCGAAATGGGCGGCATGGATCTGATCGTATCGACCACGCAACTGCCCTCCGACCTGCCGGTGCCGTCCATCGTCACGCTGGCGTTCCTGACCGGCATGGGCAAGGCGGACGTGCTCGACAAGATCGAGGCGGCGCTCCGCGCCTGAGGCGTTGCATGAAATTCCCGGCAGGGGCAAACCTTCGAGCGGGCTGGAGCCGCAAGCGGCTTCAGCCCGTTCCCGCATTCATGAAAGAGGGGCGTTGAAGCGGAAGAACTCCACCGAGTAGCCGCCGGGATCGCGCAGCAGGAAGCCGTTGACCAGGCTGTTGGTCGGGTTCTCGAGATCCAGATGCTTCTGAAACTCGGCCCCGCCCGCCCGGGCGCGCGCATACCAGCCTTCGAGGTCGGGCGTCTCGATGCTGAGCATGACGCTCTTCGGTCCGGCGGCCGGGTGGTGGCCATGGGCCTCGTCGACGAGGCCCACGCGAGCCGTCCCGGTGATGCGGAAGAATTTCACCCAGCCCCGGTCGAAGATCTTCTCGAGCCCGAGCGTGGCGCCGTAGAAAGCTTCGGCTTGCCCGATGTCGGCGTAGTAGAAGAAGGTGATCTGCCCCTCGATCGGTGGCCGTCCGGTCGCTTGCTCGCTGCCCAAATCTTCCTCCCGCATCCTCATGCCGCCGAAGCCCCGGCCGGCATGCCCATCATTTGATCAAGGATTCTCGCGATTGTCACGCGGGCGCTGGGCGCTGATCCGGGGAGTTACTGGTCCAGTTGTGCCAATCGGTGTACAGGCCGGGGCCAGCGAACTACGATCCCGCATCATCAGGTTCGGCAGGGTCGAGAACAGGTGCCCAGGTCTTCGCTTACAGCTCCGTTCAAGAGTTTCGATTTCCGCCTGTTATGGTCCGCCGTCCTGGTCTCCAACCTCGGCGGCCTGATCCAGGCGGTCGGTGCCGGCTGGATGATGGCGACGATTTCGAAATCGGACGACATGGTGGCCCTGGTCCAGTCGGCCACCACCCTGCCGATCATGCTTTTCTCGCTTGCCTCCGGCGCTTTTGCCGACAGTTTCGACCGGCGGCGCGTGATGCTTGCCGCGCAGGCCCTGATGCTGGTGATTTCGGCGGCGCTGGCGATCTTTGCCGTGACCGGTCAGATGACGCCCTGGCTGCTGCTGACCTTCACCTTTCTGATCGGGTGCGGCACGGCGCTTCACAATCCCTCCTGGCAGGCATCGATGGGTGACATCGTCCCGCGGGAGGACATACCCTCGGCGGTGACGCTGAACAGCATGGGATTCAACCTGATGCGCAGCATCGGGCCGGCGATCGGCGGGCTTGTGGTGGCCGCGGCGGGAGCCGCGACGGCCTTCGCTTTCAATGCGGTGAGCTATATCCCGTTGATCGTCGCGCTGCTGCGTTGGAAGCATCAGCGCGAGCCGTCGAAGCTGCCCCGCGAGGCCTTCGGCCACGCCGTCTCGGCAGGGCTGCGCTACGTGGCCATGTCACCGAACCTCATCACGGTGATCTCGCGCAGCTTCCTCTTCGGCCTCAGCGCCGTCGCCATCCTGGCGCTGCTGCCGCTCGTGGCACGCGACATCATTCGCGGCGGTGCCGTCACCTACGGACTGCTGCTCGGCAGCTTCGGCATCGGCGCCATCGGCGGCGCCTTGATGAACACCCGCGTGCGTGAGGCCTTCAGCAACGAGGTGATCGCCCGCTTTGCCTTCCTCGGCTTCGCCGTCAGCGCCGCCCTGGTGGCGATGAGCCGCGACCTCTGGCTCACCTGCCTGTGCCTGCTTCCGGCCGGCGCCTGCTGGGTGCTCGCCCTGTCGCTGTTCAACGTCATGATCCAGCTTTCGACACCGCGCTGGGTGGTGGGGCGGTCGCTGTCGATCTATCAGACCGCGACCTTCGGCGGCATGGCGGCCGGCGGCTGGCTGTGGGGCGTGGTGGCCGACGCGCATGATGCGACCAACGCGCTTCTGGTCTCCGCGGCTGTGCTTCTGGCGGGCGCTCTGATCGGGCTGCGCTTTCCCCTGCCGGGGTTTCTGGCCCTCAATCTCGATCCGCTGAACCGCTTCAAGGAACCGGCCCTGCGGCTTGACCTCAGATCGCGCAGCGGCCCCATCATGGTTATGGTCGATTACGACATCGCGCAGGAGGACGTGCCGGCCTTCCTGGAGGCGATGACCGAGCGCAGACGCATCCGCATCCGTGACGGCGCCCGCCAGTGGACGCTCCTGCGCGATCTGGAAAACCCCGGCACCTGGACCGAGGCCTATCACGTGCCGACCTGGGTCGAATACATCCGCCACAACCAGCGGCGGACCCAGTCCGACGCGCAGATCTCGGAAAGGCTTCTGGCGCTGCATCGCGGCGATGACCCGCCGCGCGTCCACCGCATGGTCGAGCGCCAGACCGTGCCGGTGCGCGACGACATGCCGATCAAGCAGAACCCGGAAGTGCCCTGACCCTAGCCGGCCTTTGACGCCTTCGGCCAGGTGTCCGACAGGCGATATCCGCCCGGCCAGGGATCGTCAGGATCCAGCATGTGCTGATGAACGCCCGTGATCCAGGCCCGGCCGCTGATCTGCGGGCGGATAGCCGGCAGGCCGCCGACCGTCGTTTCGCCGAGGATCTGTCCGTGAAACTCCGACCCGATGATCGAAACACCGGTAAGGCGGTCGCCGACGGCCATCTCGCCCCTGGCATGCAAAAGGGCCATGCGCGCTGAGACGGCCGTGCCCGTCGGTGAGCGATCGAGCTTGCCGGGCTGGATCGAAACCACCGACCTGGCGCGCAAGCCGGCGTCCGACCGCTCCAGCCTGCCCGCGAACAGGCAGAATGAATGGTGCCTCCAGTCCAGCCGTTCGGGGTGATGAAAGGCGAGTTGTGCGTTGGCTGCGTTGGTGATCCGCACGCCGAGTTCGGCCAGTTGCCGTGCCTCGCCGGGCTCGAGTGCAAGGCCCAGCTTCTCGGCATCGACGACGACGAAGCTGTCGCCGCCATAGGCGGTGTCGACGGTGATGCTGCCGAGCCCCTCGACCTCGATGGTGGCGCCGATCTCGCCGGCGAAAGCCGGCACGTTTTCAACCGTGATGCGCTCGGCCTTTCCGTCGCGGCAATCCGCCTTCACACGCACCAGCCCGCCCGGCGCTTCCAGCACCATCTCGGTCACCGGCTCCTGCATCGGAACGATGCCGCTGTCGAGCAGGACCGTCGAGACGCAGATCGAGTTCGACCCCGACATGGGGGGTGTGTCCTCGGGTTCCATGATGATCCAGGCTGCCTGCGCCTCGGGATGCCTGGGCGGCACCAGAAGGTTCACATGGCGAAAGACCCCGCCGCGCGGCTCGTTGAGCACGAAATTGCGCAGCGTCTGGTCCTCGGCGATCCATTTGCGCTGCTCCCAGACCGTGTCGCCCGGCGGCGGCGCAACGCCGCCGACGATGACATCGCCAACCTCGCCCTCGGCATGGCAGGAAATGACGTGAATGACCTTGCTGCTGCGCATTGAATGTCCTCGCTTTGCGCTGACGAGAGCCGTCCGGTTTTTGTGAATATCACGATTGTAGCCAGCGCGGCTGGATCCTCTGCGGCAGCATCCGGTCTCCCATGCGTCGTCAGCGGTAGATGAGCGAGGGCAGCCACAGGCTGATCATCGGGAAGAGCATCAGCAGCAGCAGCGTCAGCGCGTCCATCAGGATGAACCAGCTCACCCCACGGAACACCTGCGGCAGCGTGACGATGTCGCCCAGCGCTCCCTTGATCATGTAGACGTTGAGCCCCACCGGTGGCGTCACCAGGCCGATTTCCAGCAGCTTAATGACGATGATCCCGAACCAGACCGGCTCCATGCCGGCGCTGTCGACCAGCGGCAGGATGATGGGCAGCGTCAGCAGCAAGAGGCCGATGCTGTCGATCAGCATGCCCAGAACCAGATAGATCACCGTGACCGACAACAGGATCCACCAGGACTGATCGCTGATCGACAGGATGAACTCGGAGAAGGCCGCAGGCAATCCGGACAGCGCCAGGAAGCGCGTGAAGAAAAGCGAGCCGATCAGGATGACGAATATGGAGCCGGTGGCGATCAGCGTCTGGACGATGGCCGCCGAAGCCCGCTCGAACGTCAATCGGCCAAGAACGGCCGCAATGATCGCGGCGAGGAAGGCGCCGAGTGCTCCGGCCTCGGTCGGCGAGAAGATGCCGGTGAAGATTCCGCCCAGCACGCTGAGGATCAGAAGCGGCAGCGGCCAGATCTCGCGCCGGGCCATGCGGCGCTCTTCCGGCGTGATGTCGAGGACGGCCGCACCCGCAAGCTCCGGCTTGATCTTCACGCGAACCGAAATCATCGCCATGTAGATGAGGGCCGAAAGGATGCCGGGCAGGAATCCGGCCATGAAGAGCTGACCGACCGAAACCTGAGCGTAGACGCCGTAGAGGATCATCAGGACGGAGGGCGGGATGAGCGAGCCGAGCGTGCCCGAGGCGGCGATGGTGCCGGTGGCCAGTCCTTTCTCGTAGCCCGACCGCAGCATTTCCGGCACCGCGATGCGCGACATGGCCGATGCGGTGGCGGTGGAGGATCCGGCCGCCGCCGCGAAGAAGGCGCATGCCGCCACCGAGGCGATCGCCAGGCCGCCAGGCAACCGCGACAGCACGACCCGGAGCGCCGCGAACAGGCCGCGTGTCATCTGGGTCTCGGAGCAGATGAAGCCCATGAGCAGGAACATCGGCGCCGCCGAAAGCTCCCACTGGCCGACATAGTCGAACGGTGTCGCGGAGATCATCCCCCAGGCCACCTTCATGCTGAACATGGCCGCGATACCGAGCACCGAGACCGCCCCCAGGGCGAGGCCGATTGGAACACGCAGCGCTATCAGGGCCAGCGCGGCGAGGGTGCCGAAGATGCCGATGTCGAGATTGGTCATGGGGCTCCGATGGGTCGAGATGGCGGACTGGCCGCTGGCTCCGCGGTTACAGCGGCCGGGCCTCCCGCAACGCCTTGATCATGTTGGACAGCAGCGCGAGGCACAGTCCGAGGAAACCGAACGGCAGTGCCCACCGGGCCGGCCAGATGGGAAAGACGAAGTTGGCCATCGCCGTCTCGCCGCGAGCCGTCGCCCTCATCGCGTCCTGAAACGTCTGCCAGCCGAGCATTCCGAAGAAGGCGAGGCCGAACAGGCAGGAGGCAACGTAGAGCCAAAGCTGGAGCGTCGGCGGCATGAGCTGCACGAAGAGGTCGACGCGCACATTCTGGTGCCGCAACTCGACAAAGGCGAAGGAGAGAAAAACCAGCCCGACCATGTAATAGAACGAGACGGTCTCGAGCGTGCCGATCACCGTCCACTTGAAGAAGAAGCGCAGCACCACGTCCAGCGTCACCTGAAACAGCATCAGCAAAAGGCAGACGGCGGCGAGGCCAAGCAACGCCTTGCTGACGAAGGAGGTCATGCGATCGATCATCGGGCAAGCTCCAATCGCGATGTCGCAAACATCGCCGCGCCCGCCGCAGGCCGGGCGCGGGTTTCTCTCGGCTAGAGCGGGATGAGGAAAAGTGTGAAGCGGTTTTCCGCCCGCATCCCGCTCTAACTTTTTGAAAGCGATCGCGTTTATGATTTTGGATTGATTCAATCCAAAATCATCGCGATCTAAGGCGCGCGGCTTATTTCACGCCGTAGGACGCCGGATCGATGTCGGCATAGATCTCCTTGAGGGCCAACGCGGTCAGCGCGTCCTCGTCATCGATGTCCACATTGGCCAGGAGGGCTTCCCATTTTGCCATCGTGTCCGTGAAGTCGTCGATGACGGCCTTCGCGTCGGCCACACCATATTTGGTCTCGGCCGTCTCGTAGATCGAGGAGAGCGTCTCTTCACGAAACGCTTCGACGGACTGCATGAGATCGCCTTCCGGCTCGTAGACGTTGACGCCGCGGGACTTGGCCTCGGCGATCCCGTTGTCGACGTTCTGGCGGAAGTTGATGATGATGCGCGCCATCGAACGCGCCGATGCCTCCATCAGCACGGATCGCTGGTCCGGCGTCAGCGTCGACCAGAAGCCGGCATTGTAACCCCATTCGGGTCCCGACCAGTACATGCCGGTGGGAACAAGCGTCGTGTGCTTGGCGACCTCCCACAGCGACCGGTCGATCAGGTCCGCCGCGGTGTTGCTGGCGCAATCCAGAGTGCCGCGTTCCAGGCCCGTATACATCTCGCCCGATGGCACGTTGACGGGAATCCCACCGGCTTTCTCCACCCACACGGAGACGGTCGATCCGGCCGTGCGGATGCGCTTGCCCTTGATCTCCTCGAGGCTGCGCACGGGGCTCGAGCACATCAGCACATAGGGGAGCGTGGAATAGGCGCCGAGATAGACGAGACCCAGCTTTTCCCATTCGGCAAGCTGCACCGGATTGTGCATCGAAAAGTCGGCAACGGCGAAGATCGCCACCGTCGGGTCGGAGTAATTGAAGCCCAGTTCCTGGACGGCATTGGCGACGGGCATTTCGGACGGCGTGTAGACGGCGGTCTGATGCGCCACCTGAACGACGTTGTCCTGCGTGCCCTGGAGGTTCGCCCGCGCCGCAAGCAGAACCGTGCCGGTGTAGACCTCCGGTTTCAGGTCCCCGCCGGAAAGCTCCTCGACGAGCTTGCCCCATTCGATATAGCCGTATTTCGTCATCGGCACGGCGGTGTCGTAGAAGGAATTCGCGATGAAGCTCGTCTCCGCGCCGGCGGAGGTGGCGGCAAGGAAAGCGGCGAAGGAAAGGGCGATGGATCTGCGCGTCGTGTTCATGAAGTTCCCCGTTCGTTGGTTATCGACAGCGCCGAGGGGCTTGAGAGGGGCCTGGGATGGCCCGGGACTGGCCCGGGACTGGCAACGACATGCTCTCGCCGCTATCTTTAACATACAGACTATCGTGTTTTTAAGAGATCGCAATAAAAAACAGGATGGACTGTTGGTAAATTGATATGATTGAGGCGGACGAAGACCCGAGCATGAACGCAACGCGAGAGAAGAGACCGATGGACGAAATCAGGACGGGTGACGAGCCCACGGTAGTCAGGAAACGGCCGCGCCGAACGCAAGCCGAGCGATCGCAGGACACGCGGCGCCGGGTCTGCGCCGCCACGCTCGATGCTCTGGCCGATGTCGGCTACCAGCAGATATCGACCTCGCAGATCGCCGCACTCGCGAAGGTGTCGCGTGGCGCGCTGACGCATCAGTTCCCGACGCGAAACGACCTTCTGGTTGCGGCGTTCGAGTTCCTTGTCGGCCAGTGGAGGGAGGGCTATCCCTTCAAGACGGACGCCCCGCTGCGCCTGACCATCGACGAGTTCATCGACACCGCCTGGACGGTGATGTTCTCCACCCGGCGCTACGTCGCCTCGCTCGAGCTGATGCTGGCCGCGCGGCTCGACGACGAGTTGGGGCAGCGCCTGCGCAAGGTGCTCAGCGACTGGATCCTCGAGCGCGACGAGCGCGTCATCGAGATTCTCGGTGCCAGCCCGGGCGACAAGGATGCCGAGCTCTTCGTACAGCTCAATCTGTGTGTGCTGCGCGGGGTTGCGGTGCATCGCAGCTTCGACAGCGATCCCTATTTCGCCGAACGGATCATCGCGCAGTGGAAGACGATAGCCCGTGCCCATTCTCCGTTGGGCACGGATTCGTGACGTTGGAGAACCGCGCGGCGATCACAGCGCGTTCTTGAAGACCTGACCGCCGCGCATGATGAGCGGAAGATGGGCACCCTGGCCGGTCAGCAGGGCAAGGTCTTCGAGCGGGTTGCCGTCGACCACGATCAGATCGGCATGCGCGCCGGGTGCGACCGTGCCGATCTCCCCCTCCATTCGCAGCACGCGGGCCGCGTCCACCGTGGCGGAGCGGATCACCGCATCGGCGGGGATATAGCGTCCGCGCAGGGTGAACTCGCCGCTCTGCTGCGTCTGCATGCCGCCCAGAAGATCGGTTCCATAGCCCATCAGAACGCCGGCTTCGTGCATCTTCGCCAGCTTTTCCAGCCCGGCCTCGCGCACATCCTCGATCTTGGCCACCGAAGCGGGCGGAAGCCCGAATTTTGCGCCTTCTCGGGCGAGATAGTCGTAGGTGATGTTGGTCGGCACCACCGCGATCCCTTCGCGGGCGACGCGCGCGATGGTCGCGTCGCTCATCAGGTTGCCATGCTCGATGCATTCGATGCCGCAATCCAGTGCCCGGACGATCGCCTCGTCGGCATAAAGATGGCCGGATACATAGGTTCCGAACCCCTTGGCGATCTCGACCATCGCCTTCAGCTCGTCGACCGAGAAGACCAGATAGCCGATCGGATCCGAAGGTGAGGAGACGCCACCATCCGCCATCACCTTGACGAATTGCGCGCCGTTCTTGAGCTCTTCGCGCGTTGCGCGCTGAACCTCGGCCACGCCGTCGACCACCCGTCCGAGCGAGCCGAGCTTGTCGGCATAGAAGCTGACATCGGCGTTGGAGTAGGGGCCCCGGTAGTCGGTGTGGCCGCCGGTCTGGGAAAGGGCCTTGCCGCAGATGACCAGGCGCGGGCCCTCGATCAATCCCTCCTCGACCGCCTTCTTGAGGCCGATATCGGCCCCGCCGAGATCGCGGACGGTGGTGAAGCCGCGCATCAGCATGTCGGCCATCAACTGTCGCGCGCGCAGCGCCACCAGGGCGTTGGGCAACAGGGCATTCGCCGCCAGATCGGCGGTGGTCGCGATCACATGGACATGGCAGTCGATCAGGCCCGGCATGACGATCGCGCCACCGAGGTCGATCACCTCCTCGGCCTCGAAACGCACGCCCGTGCCCACTTCGGCAAAACGCCCGTTCTCGATGGCGATGTCGACCGGATCGGTCGGCTCGGGTCGTGTGCCGTCGACGATGCGGGCATTCTTGATCAGACAGGTCTTCATGGCTGCTTCTTTCCGTTTCACTGGGTCAGGCGGTCGCGATAGAGCTTGCCGTCCTTCATGATGAGCGGGATGTTCCGCCCTTGCTGGGTGAACGTTGCCGGGTCGGCGAGCGGGTCGCCGTCGACGACCAGTATGTCGGCCAGCGCACCGGGAGCGATGACCCCGATCCGGCCGCCCATCATCATCATCTCGGCATTGGCCGAGGTGGCCGAGATCAACGTGTCCACCGGCCGCTCGACCTGGGCACGCAGGGTGAACTCGTCGCATTGGTGGTCGTGCAGTTCGCTGCCGAGCAGATCGGTCCCGAAGCCGATCGGTGTGCCGGCCTGGCGCGCGATGCGCACGCTTTGCAGCCCGAGTTCGCAGACCTGCGAGATCTTGCGCATCGATTCGGCCGTAAAGCCGTAGCGGTCGGCGAATTGCGTGAGGATGCTCGAGGCGACGAGGGTCGGCACGAGCCATGCCCCCTTGTCGCGCATGAGCTCCGCCGTCTCGCGGTCGATCAGGTTGCCGTGCTCGATGGTGCGCACCCCGGCTGCGACCGCGGCCTTGATGGAGCGCGGGTTGTAGGCATGCGCCATCACATAGGTGTTGAAGGCTTCGGCTTCCTCGACGATGGCGCGCAGTTCCGCGATCGAATACTGTGTGACCTCGATCGGATCGCTGACGGAAGCAGCCCCGCCCGATGCCATGACCTTGATGAGATGGGCACCCTTGCGCAATTCGTCGCGGGCCGCCTCGCGCACCTGCGCCACCCCGTCGGCGATGCGCCCGATCTGGGAGCCGATCAGGCCGGCGGTCTCGCCCGGCGCCAGGGTGCGCGGCCGCATGTCGCCATGCCCGCCCGTCTGGCTGAGCGCCATTCCCGAAATGACCATTCGCGGCCCCGGCACCACGCCTTCCTCGATGGCCCGCACATGGCCGCGATCGGCGCCGCCGGCATCGCGCACCGTGGTGAACCCGCGATCCAGCCAGCCCTTGGCGATGCGGTATGCATGCACGCTGACATAGCTGGCGTGATCCTTGCCGTAGGACAGGTCCACGCTGTTGGCGACGATGTGCACGTGAGCGTCGATCAGGCCGGGCATCAGCACCCGCCCGCCGCAATCGATCACCACGGCTTCGGCGGGCGCCACGGGCGCCTCGCCCATGTCGCTTATCCGGTTTTCCTCCACGACGACGCTCAGCCCCTGCAGGTAGCTCTCCGTCTTGCCGTCGAAGATCCGTGCGTTCCTGAAGATGTATGTCATGGGCCTCGGGCTTATCTCTTGCGGGGGGCGATCGCGGCGTTATGCGGCACTTGATTTACGAACAACATTGTGCGTAACTTAAAAACAGCACAGTCGGAAAGTTTCGTAAAGCGAATTCGCCCGCAGCGGTGATTTTACGGCTCTGCTTCACAGAGCGCGGCTCAGCGCCTCGACGGGAACAGGCGGGCCTTACCGGTCGCAGTCGAAACAAGGAGAACAGGGGAATGTCGTTTCGTTTCAAAGCTGCCTTGATTGGCGCTGTCGTCGCCATGCCGCTTGCGGCGCAGGCCGAGAACTGGGATCTGGCCAACGAATATCCGGCCACCTCGATTCACGCGGAGATCGCGGATTTCTTCGCCAAGGCGGTAAAGGAGGGCACCAAGGGCGAGATCGAGATCGTCAACCACCATGGCGCCTCGCTGGGCTACAAGAGCATCGACCATTTCGATGCGGTGGGCGACGGCGCTCTTCAGCTCGCCTCGTCCTCCTTCGTGTTCTGGACCGGTATCGATCCGATCTTCCAGCTTCCGTCGCTGCCCTTCCTCGCGCCCACGGTCGAGGACACCCGGAAGCTCTACGATCTGGCGAAGCCGGAATATGCGCAGGCACTCGACGAGGCGAACCAGGTGCTGCTGTTTGCCACGCCCTGGCCATCCTCGGGCCTGTGGGGCAACAAGCCGTTCGAAAGCGCGGACGACATGAAGGGCATCAAGGTGCGCACCTATGACACCGCCTCGACCGACACGATGCGCAATGCCGGCGCCTTTCCCGTGCAGATCGCCTGGGCCGACGTGCCCGCGCAGCTTTCGACCAACGCGATCGATTCCGTCCTGACATCGGCCGATGGCGGCGTCGGCGCACAGTTTTGGGAGATGCAGTCGAACTTCACCCAGGTGAACTACGCCATGCCATTGCAGGCGGTGCATCTGAACAAGGACGCCTGGAACGCTCTCGACGACGCGCAGCGCGAGGAGATCCGCAAGGCCGCGGCCGATGCGGAGGCCTTCGGCTGGAACCTGCTCGCCACGCGCACCGAGGAAAACTACGCCAAGATGCGCGAGCACGGCATGACCGTGACGGAAGCCATCGACGGCGCGTTCGCCGATTTCCTGGGCGCCTCGGCGCAGCCTTTCATCGATGCCTGGGTCGAGAAGGCCGGCCCGGAGGCGAGGAAACTCCTCGACGCCTACAAGGCCCAGCGTTGACCCCAAGTCACGGAGCCGGATCTGCGTGCTCCGTGACGCCCATCACCGTTCGAAGGGAGCCGGGCGACATGCAGCGTTTCTATCGCGTGGCCTATTTCCTGTCAGTCTGCGCGGCCACAGTGGCGGCGGCGGCGCTGGTGCTGATGGTGGCGATGATCATCTACGAGATCGCGCTGCGTTACTTCTTTTCGACCTCCACATTCGTGCTCGGCGAATTCGTCGGCTATGGCGTCTCGATCTGCGTGTTGTGGTCGCTCGGCTACACGCTCGAACACAATGGCCTGATCCGCGTCAATCTGCTCATGCAGAGCCTGCGCCCCGGCTGGCAAAGGGGGCTCGAGGTCTGTGCCGCGCTCGCCACCGCCGCCATGACATTCGGCCTGGCGCTCGAATTCCTGAAGCGGGCAATGCGCGCCTGGTCGCGCGGCACCGTCTCGGCCTCCCTGGCCGAAGTGCCCATATGGATTCCCGAAGGCGTGGTCCTGGTCGGCCTGTCGCTCTTCACCTTGCAACTCGTCGCCCACGCGCTGCGCGTTGCGGCCGGACATCCGAGCCCCGCCCGCATCGATCCCCATGTGCTGACCGAATGACCGTCCGCGCTTTTCCATTCCCTCTCGCCGCTCTGGATACCGCCTCATGGATGCACTGATCAGCGCATTCGTCGTGCTGGCCCTGCTGGTCCTTTTTCTGGGCGCCGGATTGTGGGTCTTCGCCTCGCTCAGCCTCGTCGCCGTTTCCTCGCTCGTCCTGCTCTTCGGCATGGACCTGTCGCGGATCGGCTCGATCGCGGCCAACATCGTCTATCGCTATTCATCGTCCTGGGAGCTGTCGGCCATCCCCATGTTCATCTGGATGGGCGAAATCATCTTCCGCACCGACATATCGGCCCGGCTGTTTCGCGGCCTGTCGCCTTTCGTGGCCTATATCCCGGGCCGCCTGCTGCACACCAATGTGCTCGGCTGCACGCTTTTCGCCGCCGTTTCGGGTTCGTCTCCTGCAACGACCGCGACGGTGGGCAAGATCACGACCGGCGAACTCTTCCACCGTGGCTACGACCGATCGCTGACCGTCGGCTCGCTGGCCGGTGCGGGCAGCCTCGGCCTGTTGATCCCGCCGTCGATCGTGATGATCGTCTACGGCATCCTTGCCGAGCAGTCGATCAGCCGTCTGTTCGCCGCCGGCATTGTGCCGGGATTGATGATCGCCGGGCTCTATTCGGGCTATCTGATGCTGCGCGCGATCGTCGATCCGAGCCTCGTGCCGGAAGAGCGCATAAGGTATCGGCCGCTCGACTTCCTCAAGGCGTTTCTCGATCTGGTGCCGCTCACCGTGCTCATGACGATCGTGCTCGGCTCGATCTACACCGGCATTGCGACACCCTCCGAGGCCGCCGCCGTGGGCGTGCTCGCGGCGACCGTGATCGTGATCCTTACGCGGCAGTTCTCGCTGCGGCTGATGCGCGACACGCTGCTCGGCGCGCTCAGAACCTCGACGATGGTGGCCTCGATCCTGATCTGCGCCGCCGTGCTCACGACGGCGATGGGCTATCTGCACATCCCGGCGAATGTCGCGGCCGGCATTGCCGCGCTGGATCTGTCGCCGTGGTGGCTGATCTTCGCGCTGTCGCTCTTCTATCTGGGGCTCGGCTTCTTCCTCGACGGCAACTCCATCGTCGTGATGAGCTTGCCGATCGCCTTGCCGCTGGCGCTGCAGGCCGGCTTCGATCCAATCTGGTTCGGGGTCTATCTGGTCCTGATGGTCGAGATGGCACAGGTGACGCCCCCGGTCGGTTTCAACCTGTTCGTGCTGCAGGGCATCACCGGCCTTTCCATCGGCTATGTCGCCCGTGCCGCCGCGCCGTTCTTCGCGCTGATGCTGCTCGGCGTCGTGCTGCTGGCCGTGTTCCCGCAGATCGCGCTGTGGCTGCCGAATCTCCTTTTCAACTGACGCCGAAACATTCATCGTGACCCTTCCGATAAGCACCACCATCACCCGAATTCTGCGCTTGCAGGCACAGGACAACCAGCCGATGCGCATGTTCCGCGCGGTCGAGGAAGCCTGCCGGGATCGTTTCGGCTTCCGGCTGCTGACCGTCCTCGCATACGATCCGCAGCGCAACGACACATGGCGCGCCTACAGCAGCGATCCGCAAAACTACCCGCGGCGGGCGCGCAAGCCGATGGGCGTGACGCAGTGGGGACAGCGCGTCCTGCACGAGCGCAAGAGCTGGTTCGGAAACGGCCCCGAGGACATCCGCTGGGCCTATCCCGATGCCGATCTCATCCTGTCGCTCGGCTGCGAAGCCACCGCCAATGCGCCGATCGTCTGGAACGGCCGCACCCTGGGAGCATTGTCGATAAACGGCAGCGGCGAGGCCTACCGGCCGCAGATGCTCGGCGAACTCGAGCTGCTCGCGAGCCTTCTCGTTGCCGCAATGCGTGATCTTGACGGGTGCCCCTCCGGTCACGCTGCGGCGGGATAGGTCCGGGGAGCACAAAACTGCTCCCGCCCGTCGAACTTCTGATCAAGGTCGTTACTCTGCCGTTCTTTAGAGGCGCAAAAGTCCTCCTCATCGCACCAAGGTGATTGAGCGGTCGCGGGAGATGGGCCAGCAACGCTGCCGCAAGGGCACGATAGTGTCCAAAAAGGCAAAACAGCGTGGCAATCGACAATTCAAAGAGAAATGGCGCGCCCGAAGAGATTCGAACTCCTGACC
Organism: Nitratireductor sp. ZSWI3; assembly: GCF_024655565.1. Classification (GTDB taxonomy): domain Bacteria; phylum Pseudomonadota; class Alphaproteobacteria; order Rhizobiales; family Rhizobiaceae; genus Nitratireductor. The sequence continues at coordinate 26,776 of NZ_JANKOF010000009.1, forward strand.
CCCAGATTCGTAGTCTGGTGCTCTATCCAGCTGAGCTACGGGCGCGTCGGCTGCCGTAAAGGCGGCCGGTGTGGCAGTCGGTGACTGCCGACCGCGGTTACCTAACGAGTGATGCCGACAAATGCAAGCGGCAACATCCGAAATTCCGACATATCTTTTCACGCGTCCTTCATGAAGCGGCGGGCGAGGGCGGCCCGGCGCCGGAGCGGCTTAGCGCAGCGCGTGCTGATCGGGGATGGTGATGGCGAAGACCGTGTGGCCGCCCATGCTTTCGACGAGCTCCAGGTCGCCGCCATGGGCCCGCACGAGCTCCTGGGCGATCGCCAGGCCGAGCCCGGTCCCACCGCTCTTGGCGGAGCCGCGAAACGGCGCAAAGAGGTTCTCTCGGGCCTTTTGCGGCAGGCCGGGCCCGGTGTCGGCGACGAGGATGCGCGTCGTGCCGTCGAGCCGCTCGGCGCTGATCGTCAGGCGCCGCACCAGGCTGGGATCGTCGTCGCCGGCCATGGCCTGGATGGCGTTGCGGCAGAGATTGGCGAGGGCGCGGAAGAGCTGCTCCGAATCGGCATCCACCTCGAAGGCGGGATCGACGGCGTTGACGAATTCGATGCGGTTTCCCGAATCGAGCGGCAGGGCGCTCTGCACCTCGTCGACCAGCTGGTTGAGGCGCAGCCGGCGCCGGTTCGGCGGCGCTTCCTGGGTCCGGCCGTAGTTGAGAACGCCCTCGGAGTAGGCCACGGCGCGGTCCAGCGCCCGCAGGAGGCGCGGCGTGAGCGTCTTGACGGCCGGGTCGTCGATCATGCTCAGCCGGTCCGATATCAGATGCGCCGAGGCCAGCATGTTGCGCATGTCGTGGTTGATCTTCGAGACGGCGAGGCCGAGATCGGCAAGCCGCTTCTGCTCGCCCAGCGTCTTCTGCAGCGCCGACTGCATCCGCGCCAGTTCCCGCTCGGCGACGCCGATCTCGTCGCCCCGCCGTTCGGGGACGATGACGCGGCGCGGGTCGTCGGGGGCTTCGGCGAAGGACAGCATCGAGCCGGTCATGGCACGGATCGGCCGGATCATGATCCGGTTGATGGCGTAGAACACCAGCGTTGCCGTGAAGAGCGAGATGATCAGCGACAGGAAGGCCACGTTGCGCGCATAGATCAGCATGGCGGTGCGCAGGCCCGCATCGGGAATGAGGATTTCGAACACCTTGCCGCTTTCGCCGACGGTGCCGAAGATCCGGAACACCTGGTCGCCGCCGAAGAAGAGGGTGCTGAAAGTATGCCGGATCGCCGCAAGCGGCGAGATCGTGTCGAGGTCGAGATGGGCGTCGACCGTCGGCGGCATGTCGGAGATGACGAGGATGCGTGAAGCGGCCGCATCGCGCACGGCGATCGCCTTGACGCCCGTCGCCATCAGGATCTCGTCACGGATCGGCGGGGCGAGCGCGCTGTCGCCCTCTTCCATCAGGAGAACGCTGACGGCGGCGGCGTTGGTCAGCCGCTGCATCATCCATTGCATGCCGAAATTGGCGACGGAGGGGATGAAGATCAGCACCTCGGCGATCATCACGAACAGCACCGTCAGCACCAGGAGCTTCGTCGACAGGCCGCGCGTCAGGGGCACCACATCGGTGACGGTGGTCTCCTCTTCCGCGTTGTGCGACGTCCTGTCTGCCATTGCCGGCGCCTTTCACGTCCGCTCCGCGGCATAGAGTGCCGCAGCCATTCGGGCATGCTGGTGGTGCGATCCCAACAGATGGGTACCATCTGTTTCGGTCAGACCACTAGCCGAAGCGGTGCAGGAAACGCACCAATGCGCGCACGAAGGGCTTGCGTGTCGATTCCGTGAAATACGTGATCGAGGCACGTTTGCCAATCTCGGCCATGGTCGGGTAAGGGGCGACATAGGCCGCGATGTCGCGCACGCCGAGTCTGCGGGAAACGGCGAGCGCCCAGAAATTGATCATCTCGCCAGCACCGGCGCCGACGATCGACGCGCCGAGCACGCGGCCCCTTCGGTCGGTGACGAGCTTGATCAGGCCTTCCGTCTTGCGTTCGGCCTGGGCGCGGTCGTTTTCGGCATAGGGCCAGCGCAGCACGCTGATGCGGCGATGGCGCTTGCGCGCCTCCTCCTCGCTGAGACCCACATGGGCGATCTCCGGATCGGTGTAGGTCGCCCAGGGGATGATGGCGCGGTTCTCGCGCACCGGCAGGCGGAAGAGCAGGGCACGCGCCACCAGGCCCGCGTGATAATTCGCCACATGGGTGAACTGCAGCCCCCCGGCAACGTCGCCGATCGCGTAGATGCGCTTGTTGCTGGTGCGCAGCCCGGCCGACACGACGATGCCCTTGCGGTCGTGCGCGACACCGGCCGCATCAAGCCCGAGGCCGGCAATATTCGGCGTGCGCCCGGCCGCGACAAGGAGGTGCGTGCCGTCGATGCGGGCTTCGCCGGCTCCTCCTTCCACATGCACGCGCACACCGGAGTGGCCGTGCTTTTCCACCCGTGTCACGGCCGTTCGTTCGAGAACGGCGACGCCCTCCGCGCGGATGCGCTTGAGGGCGAGGGCGGTCATCTCCGGATCGTCCTTGCCGAGCGCGGCAAGGGCCTCGATCACGGTCACCTCGCTGCCGAGCCGCCGGTGCGCCTGCGCAAGCTCCATGCCGATCGGTCCGCCGCCGATGACGATCAGATGCGCCGGCTGGCGCTGCTGTTCGAAGATCGTCTCATTGGTGAGATAGGGCACGCCGTCGAGGCCGGGGATCGGCGGAACGAAGGGCGCGGACCCCGTGGCCACGACGAAGCGCCGGGCGCGGATCTGGAAATCCCCGGCACGCACCGTGCGGGCATCGGTGAAGCAGGCTTCGGCCTGGATCACGCGCACGCCGAGCGCCGTGAAACGCTCCACCGAATCGTTGGGCGCGATGGCGGCGATCGTTTCCTCCACATGCTTCATAACCCGGTGAAAATCGACCTCCGCCCTGGCCGGCATGATGCCGAGAGGCGCGCCGGTGCCCATCAGATGCGCCTGTTTGCCGGCGGCGATCAGCGCCTTGGAAGGCACGCAGCCGTAATTCAGGCAGTCGCCCCCCATCTTGCCCTTCTCGATGAGGACGACGGGAACACCGAAAGCGGCGGCAATGGCGGCGACCGACAATCCGCCAGAGCCGGCACCGATAACGCAGATATCAGTGGTGAGAAGAGCCATGAAGCGGGGTCTCTTGCTGGTGATGCGGTTTCACGCGTCCGGCGTGCGCCGCAGCTTTCTGATGAGGAGGGGGATGGCCGCCACCGCGGCGAGTACGGCGAAGGCGAGGGTGATCTGCGGCGTCACGAGGTCGGCGAGCCGCACCTCGCGGCCCGTCTCAGCCGCCACCGTCAGCACGCTGTCGAGCCCGTGGCCGAGATAAGCATAGGCGAATGTGGCGGGCAGGATGCCGAGGAAGGTGGCGACGGCGTAGGTGCGCAGCGGCACGTTGAAAAAGGCGGGGGCGATGTTGACGATCCAGAAGGGAAAGATCGGGGCGAGCCGCAGAACGAGCAGATAGCTGAAGGCATTGTCCTCGAACCCCTTGGCCATTCTCGACAAGCGTCCGCCGAGCCTGCGGGCAAGGATGCCGCCCAGCGCGCCGCGTGCGGCGATGAACAGCGCCGAAGCGCCGGCGGTGGCCGCCACCGCAACGAGCATGCCGCCGAGCAGCCAACCGAACAGGAATCCGGCAAACAGGGTGAGAACCGAGGCGGCCGGAAAGGAAAAGGCGACGGCGAGCGCGTAGAGCAGCGCGAAGCCGCCCGGTGCCAGAATGGGATGCCCCGCCACATAGGCGCGCAACGCGTTTCGGCTGTCGGCGAGATAATCGAGGGATAAGTAGCGATCGAGCCCCAGCGCATAACCGGCGGCGAGCCCCGCGAGAATGACGAGCAAGGGCAGAAGACGCCTGAGCAGTCGGTTGGGCACCGGGGCTTCGCTTCTGTCGGCCATCATCCGTATCGTCACCATCTGTTGCGCATGCGCCTGCAAATGCGGGCGGCTCTGCCTCGCTTTGCGTCTACATGCGCTCTCCGGTCCGGCACTGCAATGGATTCGGCTTCAGCTCACCGCGTTTTGAGCGGCATGAAAAGGGCGCTCACCGATCCGTGATGGTCGATGCTCGTGGCGGTCTTGGCATCGGATCAATACGAAAAGGCCCGCTCGTGAGCGGGCCTTTGAGGAAAGGTTCGGGTATGCGCCGCGGTTACGCCTTGGCGCGTTCCACGGCGAGGGTGCCGGAGCCGGAGGCGGTGAGGATGAGCAGACCGCCGGCGATCGCCAGGTTCTTCATGAACTGGATGCTCTGCATCTGATCGCCGAAGTCGAAATGCGCGACCAGCGCCGAGGCGACGCTGAACAGCGCCAGAAGAAGCGCGGCAATGCGGGTCTGAAAGCCGACCAGGATGGCGAGGCCGCCGAGCAGCTCGAGCAGCGCCACGATCCACGCCGTGACCAGCGGGAGCGGCAGGCCGACGCTGCCGAAATAACCGGCCGTGCCGCCGATGTTCGTCAGCTTGCTGAAGCCGGAGGTGATGAAGATGACCGAGATGAGGATACGGCCGATGAGGACGAGGGTGTTCTGAGACATGGTAGCGATCCCGTTGAGAAAGTTGCGCTCATATACGCGAGGCAATCGTGTATAAAAACAGCCCCAGTGGTTACGGTGTGTTATCAAAAGAGATAACAATCCGCTTGCCACCGCCCCGCCCAGGACAGTGGCGAAGAGTACGATGCGCCCTAGTGGTGCGATCCTGACAGATGGTATCCATCTGTCAGGAAAAATCGCCCCACCAGATCAATAGCTTGTGGGCTGACTTGCCGAAACAGATGGGTGCGATCTGTTTCGGTCAGACCACTATGCGGGCGCGATCATCTTTTCCGGGCGCACGAGGCGATCGTAATCCTGCTCGGAAACGAGGCCGCTCTTCAGTGCTTCCTCGCGCAGCGTCGTGCCGTTCTTGTGCGCCGCCTTGGCGATCGCCGCAGCGTTGTCGTAGCCGATCGCAGGCGCCAGCGCCGTGACCAGCATCAGTGAACGCTGCATCAGATCGGCGATGCGCTTCTCGTCCGCCTCGATGCCCTTGACGCAGTTGTCGGCGAAGGAGCGCATAGCATCCGACAGCAGGCGGATCGACTGCAGCACCGCATTGGCGATGACCGGCTTGAAGACGTTGAGCTCGAAATGGCCCTGGCTGGCGGCGACGGTGACGGTGGTCTGGTTGCCCATCACCTGGGTGGCCACCATGGTGAGGGCCTCGGCCTGGGTCGGGTTCACCTTGCCGGGCATGATGGAGGAGCCGGGCTCGTTTTCCGGCAGTTTCAACTCGCCGAGGCCGGAGCGTGGGCCCGAGCCGAGGAAGCGGATGTCGTTGGCGATCTTGAAGAGATCGGCGGCGAGCGCGTTGAGCGCGCCGTGGAAGGCGGTGAGCGCACCGTGACTCGCAAGCGCCTCGAACTTGTTGTCGGCCGTGCGGAAGGGCAGGCCGGTGATGGCGGCGACGCGGGCTGCGAAGGCCTTGTCGAAGCCGATCGGCGCGTTGAGGCCGGTGCCCACGGCGGTGCCGCCCTGCGCCAGCGCATGAACGTCGCCAAGGCTGTCCTCGATGCGCTTGGCGCCGAGCTCGAGCGCCGCCACATAGCCCGAGAACTCCTGGCCGAGGGTCAGCGGCGTCGCGTCCTGGGTGTGGGTGCGGCCGATCTTGACGATGCCGTCGAAGGCCTTCGCCTTTTCGGCAAGGGCTTTTGTCAGGTAGTCGAGCGCCGGCAGCAGCTCGGCCGAAGCCTCGCGGCCGGCGGCGATGTGCATCGCCGTCGGGAACGTGTCGTTGGAGGATTGGCCCATATTGACGTGATCGTTGGGATGGATCGGCTTCTTCGAGCCCATCTCGCCGCCCAGCATCTCGATGGCGCGGTTGGAGATCACCTCGTTGGCGTTCATGTTGGACTGGGTGCCCGAACCCGTTTGCCAGACGGCGAGCGGAAACTCGCTGTCATGCTTGCCCTCGACCACTTCCCTGGCCGCGGCGACGATCGCCTCGCCGAGCTTGGCGTCGAGCTTGCCGCTCTCCATGTTCGCTTCGGCCGCCGCCTGCTTGACGATGCCGAGCGCACGCACCAGCGGCACGGGCATTTTTTCGGTACCGATCTTGAAATTCGCCAACGAGCGTTGCGTCTGGGCGCCCCAGTAACGGTCGGCGGGCACCTCGAGCGGGCCAAATGTATCGGATTCGGTACGGGTCGTGGACATGCATTCACTCCATTGGGCGCAGGCTTTCACGCCGCCCTTAATGACGATATCAGCGCTTCTTGGCAATGGCGCGGCGCCTGTCGTGCGTTCCAAAAAAGAAAGGGCGCCATGAGGCGCCCTTTCCGATGTGGTCTGCACGAAGCGGCTTAGAAGCCCATGCCGTCCATGCCGCCCATGCCGCCGCCCGGCATCGCCGGAGCCGCTTCCTTCTTCGGAAGCTCGGCGACCATGGCCTCGGTGGTGATGAGCAGGCCGGCGACCGAAGCGGCGTCCTGCAGAGCGGTGCGGACGACCTTCATCGGGTCGACGATGCCCATGCCGATCATGTCGCCATACTCACCCGTCTGGGCGTTGTAGCCGTAGGTGACTTCCTTGTTGTCGAGGATCTTGCCGACGACGACGGAAGCTTCCGCACCGGCGTTGGCCGAGATCTGACGGGCCGGAGCCTGGACGGCGCGGCGAACGATATTCACGCCGGCGTCCTGATCGGCGTTTTCGCCCTTGGCGGAGATCGCCTGCGAGGCACGCAGAAGCGCGGTGCCGCCGCCCGGAACGATGCCTTCCTCAACCGCGGCGCGGGTCGCGTTGAGCGCGTCGTCGACGCGGTCCTTGCGCTCCTTCACCTCGACTTCGGTCGAGCCGCCGACGCGGATCACCGCAACGCCGCCGGCGAGCTTGGCCAGGCGCTCCTGCAGCTTCTCGCGATCGTAGTCGGAAGAGGTCTCCTCGATCTGCTGCTTGATCTGGGCGACGCGGCCCTCGATCTCGGCCTTCTGGCCTGCACCGTCGACGATGGTGGTGTTCTCCTTGGAGATCGACACCTTCTTGGCGCGGCCCAGCATGTCGAGCGTGACGTTCTCAAGCTTGATGCCGAGATCTTCGGAGATGACCTGGCCGCCCGTCAGGATGGCGATGTCCTCGAGCATGGCCTTGCGGCGGTCGCCGAAGCCCGGAGCCTTGACGGCGGCGATCTTCAGGCCGCCGCGGAGCTTGTTGACGACCAGCGTGGCGAGTGCCTCGCCCTCGACGTCCTCGGCGATGATGAGCAGCGGACGCGACGATTGCACGACCGATTCCAGCACCGGCAGCATGGCCTGCAGGTTGGAGAGCTTCTTCTCGTGGAGCAGGATGTATGCGTCCTCGAGATCGGCGACCATCTTCTCGGGATTGGTGACGAAGTAGGGCGACAGGTAGCCGCGGTCGAACTGCATGCCCTCGACCACTTCCAGCTCGGTCTCGGCGGTCTTGGCTTCCTCGACGGTGATGACACCCTCGTTGCCGACCTTCTGCATCGCCTCGGCGATCATCTGGCCGATTTCCTTCTCGCCATTGGCGGAGATGGTGCCGACCTGGGCAACCTCGTCGGAGGTGTTGATCTTCTTGGCGGCCTTGGTCAGGTACGCGACGACTTCGTCGACGGCCTTGTCGATGCCGCGCTTCAGGTCCATCGGGTTCATGCCGGCGGCAACCGCCTTGGCGCCTTCCTGCACGATGGCCTGGGCGAGAACGGTCGCGGTCGTGGTGCCGTCGCCGGCGATGTCGTTTGTCTTCGACGCCACCTCGCGCACCATCTGCGCGCCCATGTTCTCGAACTTGTCCTCAAGCTCGATTTCCTTGGCGACGGTCACGCCGTCCTTGGTGATGCGCGGGGCCCCGAAGGACTTGTCGAGAACGACGTTGCGGCCCTTCGGGCCAAGCGTCACCTTCACCGCGTCGGCGAGGATGTTGACGCCGCGCAGCATACGCTCGCGCGCGTCACGGGAGAATTTTACTTCTTTTGCAGCCATGTTTCTCTAGCTCCTGAGCTTCACTGGGAAACTCTGTTACCGTTTCGATCTGGTGGCGATGATCAGCCGATGACGCCCATGATGTCGGATTCCTTCATGATCAGGAGATCCTCACCGTTGAGCTTCACTTCGGTGCCCGACCATTTGCCGAACAGCACGCGGTCGCCGGCCTTGACGTCCAGCGGGACAAGCTTGCCCGCCTCGTCGCGCGCACCGGAGCCAACGGCGATGATTTCGCCTTCCTGCGGCTTCTCCTTGGCGGTGTCGGGGATGATGATGCCACCTGCCGTCTTTTCCTCGGACTCGACCCGGCGTACGACCACACGGTCATGAAGCGGGCGAAAGTTCGTGTTGGCCATGTTCTGAACCCTTGATTCGGATGATGAATTAGGCTTTCTCTCCGTCCGGCGGATGCCGAACGTCCGTTAGCACTCTCGTGCGATGAGTGCTAACGCGGTTTGGAAATAGTAGCGGCGCCGGCTCGAGTCAAGTTTTCGTGAGGCGGGGAAAACGCATTTTTCGGGATGACCCGACGTTTCCCGCCGCGATGCCCGGCGAGGGCCGTCGATACCCCGTCACACGGGACGCCGGAACGTCTGGCGCAGCGTTTCGACCTCGGCGCGGCAGGCGCAGCCCTCGATGTGGTCGTTGACGAGACCCATGGCCTGCATGAAGGCGTAGATCGTCGTGGGGCCGACAAAGGACCAGCCGCGCTTCTTGAGATCCTTGGAGATGCGGGTGGAGATTTCCGTCTTCGGGTTGGCGACGAGCGTCGCGTAATCGACCAGGTCCGGGCGCTCGTGCGGTTGCGGTTCCTGCCGCCAGAAGTAGCGGGCGAGCGAACCTTCCTTCTCGCACAGCTCGATGGCGCGCCGGGCGTTGTTGATGGTCGAGCGGATCTTGCCGCCATGGCGGACGATGCCGGGATTGCCGAGCAGCCGGTCCACGTCCTGCTCGGTGAAGCGGGCGACGCGCTCGAAATCGAAGCCTTCGAAGGCCTCGCGGAAATTCTCCCGCTTGCGCAGGATGGTGAGCCAGGAAAGTCCGGACTGAAAGCCTTCCAGGCAGAGCTTTTCGAACAGGCGGTGATCGTCGGTGACGGGGCGGCCCCATTCATGATCGTGATAGGCCAGATAGTCGGGCAAGTCGCCCGGCCAGAAGCAGCGCGTCGTGCCGTCCGCCCCGGTGATCAGCCCCGTCCTTTTTTCACCCATGCTGTTGCAATCCCTTGGTTAATGGGCACCTAGCCCGTTTTAGCGATGTGTTCACCAGCTTTTTGAACCCGGCGGTAACCACACCAAATGGTTTTCGCGAATCATCGCATTTTATGAAAGCGGATTCACCATTCCGTTGCCGGTCTTCGGCAGCATCCTGACACGGAACGGGTTCAATCAGCCTGTTCCGGCCCTGGCCACCCGCTTCCCGACAAGGAGCAGGCGGCGGGGCTTCGAGGTGACCAACAAGAGAGTAGGGTCTCATGAAGTCGATGTTGTATGCCGCCGGCACGATTGCCGCGCTGCTGATCTCCTGGGGGGCGAATGCCCAGGACCGCTACGTGGAGCCGCCGCCGGTTCTCGTCAGTCCTGACCTGTCCGCCCCATGGGTGATGCAGCTGCGCTCGGCGCCGGTCCGCGCGCGGCAGCATCGCGACGCGCAGGCCGACGTGCAGGCCCGTGAGTATCGTACCTATCGGCAGGCTCAGGGCACGGCCGCCCGCGCGCCCGCCGCGTCGGATTACAGGGCTGGCCGCCGCGCCATGCCGGCGCCGCAGCCGGCCGATCCGCAACCGGTCGCCTACAATGCGTCGCCGAGCGATCGCTCGTGGAGCATGAGCGATCCGAAATGGCTGCCGCAGGTGGTCGAATACGGCGGCCCGCACGCGCCGGGCACGATCGTCGTTGACACGAAGCAGCGTTTCCTCTTCCTCGTCCTGGAGGGAGGCAAGGCGCAACGCTACGGCGTCGGCGTCGGCAAGGAAGGGTTCGGCTGGACCGGCACGGAGAAGATCTCGCAGAAGCGCGAATGGCCAGACTGGCGCCCGCCGGCCGAGATGATCGCGCGCGAGAAGGCCAAGGGCCGCGTCCTGCCGGCGCATATGAAGGGCGGTCCCGCCAATCCGCTCGGCGCGCGCGCGCTCTATCTCGGCTCGACGCTCTACCGCATCCACGGCACCAACGCGCCATGGACGATCGGGCGTGCGGTGTCCTCCGGCTGCATCCGCATGCGCAACGAGGACGTGACCGATCTCTACAACCGCGTTCCGGTCGGCACCAAGGTGGTGGTGATCTGACCGGTCAAGCTACAGCGCCGTGCGTCCGTTCGGACGCACAAAGGACGCTGTAAGTCCTTGAACCTGCGCATCGTGCTTGCTGAAAATCGATTCCGATTTTTGGGCCGATGCGCGAGGATGCCCGGCGCGGGGACCGCCGGGTCGATGGAGAAGGGCGGCGTCGGGGGCGCCGCCTTTCTTCTTTGTCGGGATAGCCGCGCCTCACCTTACCCGGCAGCGGCCATCTCCTGCGCCGCCGCCGCGGGTGCCTTGGCGACACCCTTTGGCCGCGGCCCGCCATAGGCCCAGTCGAGAAGCTCGATCGTGTGCACGATGGGCGTTGCCGTGCCGGTGCCGATCTGCGTCATGCAGCCGATGTTGCCAGTGGCGATCACCGCGGCTCCCGTCGCCTCGATGTTCTTGACCTTGCGGTCGCGCAGTCTCGCCGCGATCTGCGGCTGCAGGATGTTGTAGGTGCCGGCCGATCCGCAGCACAGATGCCCCTCGCGTGGCTCGCGCACGTCGAAGCCGGCCTGCCTGAGAAGTGCGCGCGGCTCGCGCGTGATCTTCTGCCCGTGCTGCATGGAGCAGGCCGAATGATAGGCGACGGTGAGGCCAGGTGCGATCCGCGGCGCCGGCAGGTCGAGCGCCGAAAGATATTCGGTGACGTCCCTGGCGAGCGCTGCGACCCGCGCCGCTTTGTCGGCATAGGCGGGATCGAGCCGCAACATGTGGCCATAATCCTTCACCGTCGTCCCGCAGCCGGAGGCGGTGATGACGATGGCGTCGAGGCCTCCCGTCTCGATCTCTCGGATCCAGGCATCGACGTTGCGCCGGGCGGCGGCGAGCGCTTCCGCTTCGCGTCCCATATGATGCACCAGCGCTCCGCAGCAACCCTCGCCGGCGGGATTCTCGACCACCTCGATCCCAAGCCGGGCAAGAAGGCGCGCCGTCGCGGCGTTGATGCCGGGATCGAGCACGGATTGGGCGCAGCCCGCAAGCAGCGCGACGCGCCCACGTTTCCCGTTCCCGAGAGGTGCCGCAGCCACGGGTCCGGCCTGGGGAACCGTTGCTGGCGCGAGGTCGAGCATCGCCGCGACGGGCGCAAGGCCCGGAAGCTTGCGCAAGAGTGCCGCGAAGGGCCGCCCGAAACGGGCGAGCCGCAGCGCCGCGCGGAAGCGTTTCGGGTAGGGCAGGACCGCCGCCAGCAGGGCGCGCGTGAGGCGGTCGGCTAGCGGACGGCGATAGGTCTTTTCGATATGCGCGCGGGCATGGTCGACCAGATGCATGTAATCGACACCCGACGGGCAGGTGGTCATGCAGGCGAGGCACGACAGGCAGCGGTCGATATGCGTGACGATCTCGCGATCGGCCGGCCGGCCGTTCTCCAGCATATCCTTGATGAGGTAGATGCGCCCGCGCGGGCTGTCGAGCTCGTTGCCGAGCGTCACATAGGTCGGGCAGGTCGCCGTGCAGAAGCCGCAGTGCACGCATTTGCGCAGGATCGCCTCGGATTCCGCCACATGCGGGTCGGCGAGCTGTTCGGGCGTGAAACTGGTCTGCACGGGGGCTCCTTCTCTATATGATCCAGCTTTCGGGGTTCTTGATGGGTTCGCTGCGGCCCACCTGCTGCAGGCCGATGATGCAGCGCACGATCACCCAGATGGCGACGGCGAGCATCAGAAGGAAGCCGATGCCGATGAACATCAGCAGCACCGAGACCAGCGCGTAGAGGATGCCGATCCAGAAGGTGCGGATCGCCCAGGTGTAGTGGGTCTCCACCCAGCCGCCGACCTTGCCGCGATTCATATAGGCGATGATGATGCCGACCAGGGCCGAGATGCCGATGACGAAGCTGACGAGATAGAGGATGTAGATCACCTGGACGTTGGTCGGGCCCGGGTCGAGCCAGCCGTCGGTCTTGCGGCCTTCGGTCGGTTGCGGATCCATGTCGCTCATGACGTTGCCTCCTGGTTTTCCGGCACAATCTAGCACGGGCTCAGGCGAATGCCATGCGGCCGGGATTGAGCACGCCCTTCGGGTCGAACTGCTCCTTGAGGCGGGCGGAGAGGGCGGCGAGCGGGGCCGGCTGTGGCTCGAAGACCGGTGTTGCGGCGCGGGTTGCGAGCGGCGCCCGCACCAGCGTGGCAAAGCCGCCACCGAAATGGGTGATCAGCTCACGCAGGATCTCGGCTTCCGGATCCGCCTCCATGCGCAGCCAGACGAGGCCGCCCTGCCAGTCGTAGAAGGCGTTGGCGCCGGCCGCGCGGCGGAAGGCGTCGACCATGAGGTGCCCCTGCGACGGCGGCATCGAGACGCGCCAGACCGGCGCCGGCGAGCCGTCGGCGAAAGGCTTGCAGTCGCGGATCTCGCGCCACAGCCGGCGCGAGACGGCCTCGTCCAGCGTCTCGGCGGCGCCGAACGGCTTCAGGAGCCGGGTGAGGAGGTCGATTCGGTAGGCGACGGACGGGCCGAATCCCTCGACGCGCAGCACGGTGCGTGCACCGCCGGCAAGGCCGCCGTCGATGAAGCGGCCGGCAACGCCCTCCGGCAGGTGGGCAGCGCCCGAGACTTCCGCGCTGGAGCCCATCGCCGCCGCCATCGCGGCGCTGGCCTGCGCGTCGTCGAGGCCGGTGACGAGGAAGCTCGTCTCTGTTTCGGCCGCCGGCAGCACCTTGAACGTCACATCGGTGGCGACGGCGAGCGTCCCCCAGGAGCCGGCGAGCCCCTTGGAAAGGTCGTAGCCGGTCACGTTCTTCACCACGCGTCCGCCGGATTTGAAGGTCTCGCCGCGCCCCGAGACGGCATGGACGCCGAGGATATGATCACGGGCCGCGCCCGCCTTGATGCGCCGCGGGCCGGAGAGGTTGGCGGCGAGCAGCCCACCGATCGTGCCGCGCCCGGCTTCCCCATCGAGCAGCGGGCCGTAATCCATCGGCTCGAAGGCGAGTTCCTGATTGTGTTCCCTGAGCGCCGCCTCGATTTCGGCGACCGGCGTGCCCGCGCGGGCGGAAAGCACCAGCTCCTCCGGCTCATAGAGCGTGATGCCGGAGAGCTTCGACAGGTCCAGCCGATGCCTCGCCTCGACCGGCTGCCCGATGCCGCGCTTGGTGCCATGGCCGACGATCTCGAGCGACGTCTCCTCGGCGACCGCCCAGCGGACGGCCTCGAGCACCTGAGCGGCGGTGGCGGGGGCGAGGATGGTCATGAAAACTCGCTGGCGTGCAGGGCGGGCATGCCCGTCGTCTGGAGGCGTGCGACTGCCTTGCGATCGAACGAAACGAATGTTTCGCCACCCATCGAGGTCCCCGCGGCGGCGATCACGCCATCGGCAAAATCGCCTCCTGCATCGAGCATGCGCAGACCGGCTGCAACTGTGGCTGCATCGGCAATCACATTCGCCCGGTCCATGATCATGCGAACGGAGGTGGCTATCTCGCCGCGAGGCAGGCGATAAACCCGGCTTAGGACCCAGACGAATTCGCAGAGACACGGCAAGCAGACGGCGACTGCTTCGGCGCCTTCAAGGATCGAAAGGGCCGTCCGCGCCTGAGCCTCGTCATCACGGACGACAACACGCACCAGCAGATTCGTGTCTGCCGTGATATTCATTTCTGGCCAGCCCAACCCTTGGCAATCGCCTCGTTCATCTCCTCGATGGTGGCCACCTTGTCGGTTTTGCCGGCGAGAATCCCATAAACGTCTTTCCAACTACCTTTTGGTCTGGCCGCCCGAACCGTCAGTTGCCCATCCGGCAAGGATTCGACCTCGATCTTCTGCCCCGGTTTCACGCCGAGATGCTGGAGCAGTTCCTTCTTCAATGTCACCTGCCCCTTGGCCGTTACTGTAAGCGTCGTCATCGGTTCGGTTCCTGTGTATTGCTCCAAAGTAAGGCAACATTGCCTTACTTTCAATCTCAGAACCGCTCCAGTTCCGGGAACGGCATCTGGCCGCGATGGATGTGCATGCGGCCGAGCTCGGCGCAGCGATGGAGCTGCGGGAAGACCTTGCCGGGATTGAGCAGGTGGTGCGGGTCGAAGGCGCATTTTACGCGGATCTGCTGGTTCAGATCGTCTTCCGAAAACATCTCCGGCATCAGGTCGCGTTTTTCGACGCCGACGCCGTGCTCGCCCGTCAACACGCCGCCGACCTCGACGCAGAGCCGCAGGATGTCGGCGCCGAAGGCTTCCGCGTTCTCCAATTCGCCCGGCTTGTTGGCGTCGTAGAGGATGAGCGGATGCAGGTTGCCGTCGCCGGCATGGAAGACGTTGGCGACCCGCAGGCCGTATTTCTCCGACAGGGCGCGCATGCCGGCGAGCACCCGCGGCAGTTCCTTGCGCGGAATCGTGCCGTCCATACAGTAATAATCGGGCGAGATGCGGCCGACGGCCGGGAAGGCGGCCTTGCGCCCGGCCCAGAAGACCGCACGCTCCTCGTCGGAGGTGGAGGCGCGGCTGGTGGTGGCGCCATTCTTGCGGGCGATCGCCTCGACCCGGCCGATCAGATGATCGACCTCAGCCTGCGGACCGTCCAGCTCGACGATCAGCAGCGCTTCCACGTCGAGCGGGTAACCGGCATGGACGAAATCCTCGGCGGCGCGGATCGCCGGCCCGTCCATCATCTCCATGCCGCCGGGGATGATGCCGGCGCCGATGATCTCCGCCACGCACTGGCCGGCTTCCTCGCTGGAGGGAAAGCCGATGAGCAGCGCACGGGCGGTCTCAGGCTTCTGCAGGATGCGCACCGTCACCTCTGTGACGACACCGAGCAGACCCTCCGAGCCGGTCATCAGGCCGAGCAGGTCATAACCTTCCGCATCGAGATGCTTGCCACCGAGCCGCACCACGTCGCCGTTCATCAGCACCATCTCGATGCCGAGCACATTGTTGGCGGTCAGGCCGTATTTCAGGCAATGCACCCCACCGGAATTCTCCGCCACGTTGCCGCCGATGGAGCAGGCGATCTGCGAGGAAGGGTCCGGCGCATAGTAGAAGCCTTCCTGCTCCACCGCGTGCGTGATGCCGAGATTGGTGACGCCCGGCTGGGCGACCACCGCGCGGTTCGGATAGTCGATGTTGAGAATGCGGTTGAAGCGGCTCATGACGAGGAGCACCGCATCCTCGAGCGGCAGGGCGCCGCCGGACAGCGATGTGCCCGAGCCGCGCGGCACCACGCGGATGTTGCGCTCATGGCAGTATTTGAGGATGCGCGCGACCTGCGCGGTGGTCTCCGGCAGCACGACGACGAGCGGCAACTGGCGATAGGCCGTCAGCCCGTCGCTCTCGAAGGCGCGCATCTCGTGCTCCGTCTCCACCACGCCCTCGCCGGGCACGATGATGCGCATATCGGCGACGATATCGGCACGCTTGTGCAAGGTAGCGGCATTGGCCTTCGGCATTGCAGGGCCGGACATGCATGTTCCTCCACTGGTCCAATCTATTTACCAGTGCGTCTCCAGTCCTGCAAATGCTGCGCCGAAGCGCCGCCTGCGTCAATCCGCCTCGGGTGTCGCCCCGCCCCTCATCCGCCTGCCGGCACCTTCTCCCCGCAAACGGGGAGAAGGAGGATGGCCGCAATGTTGTGCCTCAACCTCTATGCCCCCTTCTCCCCGTTTGCGGGGAGAAGGTGAGGATGAGGGGCAGCGCCGGCGCACAACATCACTCCCCAGCATCCTCGCGTGCGTGGCCGCGGCGGATGCGGCGCACGAGAAGCCAGACGCCGAGCACCGCGGCAGGCACCGCTGCGGCGGTGATCGTCTCGGCCGAAAGCCCGGGCAGGGTGTGGCCGGCCCCTTTGGCAACGTAGCCGACAAGCCCCACCACATAGTAGGAGATGGCGGCGACGGACAGCCCCTCGACGGTCTGCTGCAGGCGCAGCTGCAGCTTGGCGCGCCGGTTCATGGAGGCGAGCAGGTCGCGGTTCTGCCGCTCCACCTCGACATCCACCCAACTCCTGAGCAGGTTGGCGGCGCGAGTGAGCTTACGCGACAGGTTGGCCTGCCGCTCCTCGACCGACCGGCAGGTGCGCATGGCCGGCTCGACGCGCCGCTGCAGGAAGGCCGCCCAGGTCTCGTAGCCCGAGACGGGAGCCTCGTTCAGCGTGTCGAGACGCTCCTCGACGATGCCGTGATAGGCTCGGCTCGCGCCGAAGCGGTAGAGACTGGCGGCGGCATCGGCCTCCAGCTCGGCGGCAAGCTCGGTGAGCTGCGAGAGCAGGTCATGGCTGTCATGCTTCTCGCGCTGGCGCATCTGCGCCGTCAAGAGGGCGAGGCGGTCTTCCATGCGCCTGAGGCGCGGCGACAGCGACTGCGCCAGCGGCAGGCCGAGCATGGCCAGCGTCCGGTAGGTCTCGATGTCGATCAGGCGCTGCGACAGCGCTCCGATGCGCGCCGGGCTGAGGCCGTCTTCCAGGATCAGGATACGCGTCAGGCCGTCGCCGTCCTGGCGGAAATCGGTGGCGACGGTGGCGCGGCCGCCTTCGACGACCGAATAGCCGAGGCTCGTCGGATCGAAGGCCTCGATCAGCTTTTCGGCCGCCGCCGACCGCTTTCTGATCTCCACCCGCGTTCCCGATATGGCGGTGCCGGGCGGGCTGAAGGCATTGCCGAAGGGCGATTCCTCGAGCGGCTTTCCGTTGCGCGGCGAAATCGGGCAATCCCATTGATAGCTGGAGAATTCCGTGTGGCGCTCCCAGCGCAGCGTACCCTTGCCCCATTTCATCGCGTGGTGGCGGGCGTTGGCGTCCGGCGGCGCGACGCCGAGCCGGCGCGACAGATCGGCAAGGACCGCATGGTCGACCGCCGAGCCGCCCTCGGTCATGAAGGAAAGCTGGATGATGAGACGCGGCGTCTCGAGCAGCGGGTGCGGGCGCGCATGCACCTCGCCCAGCGCGCCGGCGCGGCCCTCATGCGCCGGAAAGCCGAGCACGCTGCCGGTGACCAGCGTCTCGAGCGGCATCGCCTCCGCTTCTGCTTCTTTCACGATTGTAAAAGGTTTCACGGTCTCTTGGCCCATTGCGCCTTGCCGTCTGCATCACGATAGCCCCGCCGCAAGTATGCTATCGCAACGACGAAAGGCGCAACGTGCCCCTTTCGCTGCTGCCGCGCTTTCTTTATTGGACAAAGAAATTGACCAGTTCCGCGCGGCAGCGCTATCCTGCGCGCCAAGAACAGTCCTTCACGCCGCCAAAGACGGCAACGGCCGGTGAAAACAGTCTTTTCCAGGATCGAGCATGCACGCACCGCCGACGGCGTCGTCCGGCAGATCGAGACGCTGATCCTGGAAGGCGTGCTGCGCGACGGCGACCGGCTGCCGGGCGAGCGTGAGCTGGCGCGCCAGCTCGACGTGTCGCGGCCGATCCTGCGCGATGCCCTGAAGGCGCTGGAGGAGCGCGGCCTGATCCTGACGCGCCATGGCGGAGGCACCTATGTCGCCGACGTGATCGGCCAGGTCTTTTCGTCGCCGGTTAGCGCGCTGATCGCCTCGCACCGCAAGGCGACTGCGGATTATCTGGAGTATCGGCGCGAGATCGAGGCGATCGCCGCCGATTTTGCGGCGCGCCGCGCGACGCCGGAGGATCTGGTGTTGCTGCGGGCGATCATGGAGCGCATGGACGCCGCGCACGCCGCGCAGGATTTCGAGGCGGAGGCGGCAAGCGACATCGAGTTCCACAACGCGATCGTCGAATGCGCCCACAACATCGTTCTCCTGCACACGCTGCGCGCCTGCTATCGGCTGCTTTCGGACGGAGTGTTCCTCAACCGCACGCGCATCTATGCGATGCCCGATGCACGCAACACGCTGCTCGCGCAGCACCGCGCGATCCACAACGCCATCGTCGCAGGCGATCCCGCGGCGGCACGGGCGGCTGCGGTCGCCCATATCGACTTCGTCGAGAAGGCCACTTTCGACGCCGAGCGCACGGGCGACTGGCAGCGCATCTCCCGCCTGCGCCTCAACCAGCGCGGCGGCGCGGAGGCGGCCGAGCCATGATCGAGCGCCCGACCTCGATCGAGCCATGAGGAAGCGCTGCGAGGCGCTGCACCAAACCAGCCAGCGAAAGATGAACTGTTGAAAGAAGACACCAAGAAAACACCACGCGTCGGCCTTTTCGTCACCTGTCTGGTGGATCTGTTCCGGCCGACCGTCGGCTTTGCTGCCGTCAAGCTGATGGAGGAGGCCGGCTGCACGGTCGAGGTGCCGATGGCGCAGACCTGCTGCGGCCAGCCGGCCTACAATTCCGGCGACCGCGAGGACGCGGCGGCCATTGCCCGCCAGACGATCGAGGCCTTCGAGGAATACGACTATGTGGTCGCGCCCTCCGGCTCCTGCGCCGGCATGCTGAAGAAGCATTATCCCTCGCTTTTGAAGGCCACGTCGTGGGAAGAGCGCGCCGACGCCTTTTCCGGCAAGGTGCACGAGCTGATGAGCTTCCTGGTCGACGTGCTCGGCGTGACCTCGGTTCACGCCCGCCACGAGGGCAGCGTGACCTATCACGATTCATGCTCGGGCCTCAGGGAGCTGAACGTCCAGAAGCAGCCGCGCCAGCTTCTGGCGACGGTCGAGGGGCTGGAGCTGAAGGAGATGCCGAATGCCGATGTGTGCTGCGGCTTCGGCGGCACCTTCTGCGTCAAGTATCCCGACATCTCCAACAAGATCGTCGAGGAGAAGACGGCAAGCATCGCGGCATCGGGTGCCGAGACGCTGCTGGCCGGCGACCTTGGCTGTCTGATGAACATGGCCGGCAAGCTGCACCGGCAGGGAAGCGGCATCAAGGTGCGGCATGTGGCCGAGGTTCTGGCCGGGATGGACGATGCGCCGGCGATCGGCGGAGGAGGGCGCTGATGGAGGTCGAATCCCCGAAATTCAAGGAAAAGGCACGCCGGGCAATTGCCGACGAGCAGTTGCAGCGCGCCATGGGCAAGGCCAGGATCGGCTTCGTCGGCAAGCGCAAGAAGGCGGTGGAGGCGCTGCCGGAATTCGAGGAACTGCGCTCCTCGGCCCGGGCCATCAAGGACCACACGCTGGCTCACCTCGATCTTTACCTGGAAGCCTATGAGCGCAAGGTGATCGCCTCGGGCGGCCAGGTGCACTGGGCCGAGACCGCCGAGGATGCGCGCCGCGCCGTGCTCGCCATCTGCCGCGCCGCGGGCGCCCGCACCGTGACCAAGGGCAAGTCCATGATCACCGAGGAGATCGCGCTCAACGATTTCCTGGAAGAAGAGGGCATCCAGCCGGTCGAGACGGATCTCGGCGAGTACATCATCCAGTTGCGCGGCGAGCATCCGAGCCACATCATCGGCCCGGCGCTGCACCTCAACAAGGAGCAGGTGGAGGAGGATTTCCGCCGCGTGCACACCGCGCTGCCGGCAGGCCGCGACCTGTCGCAGCCCGAATCGCTGCTCGGCGAGGCGCGCGAGATCCTGCGGCCGCAATATTTCGCCGCCGATGTGGGCATCACCGGCGCCAATTTCCTGATCGCCGAGACGGGCACCTCGATCATCGTCACCAACGAGGGCAACGGCGACCTGACGCAGACCCTGCCGCGCGTGCACATCGTCGTCGCCTCGATCGAGAAGATCGTTCCGACGCTGGAGGATGCAAGCCAGCTCCTGCGCGTGCTCGCCCGCTCGGCGACCGGCCAGGACATGAGCGTCTATACGACCCTGTCCACCGGCCCGCGCCGGCCCGGCGATCCCGACGGGCCGGAGGAATACCATGTCATCCTGCTCGACAACGGCCGTTCCTCGATGCTCGGCACCGAGTTTCACGAGATGCTGCGCTGCATCCGCTGCGGCGCCTGCATGAACCACTGCCCCGTCTACCACGCGGTCGGCGGCCATGCCTATGGCTGGGTCTATCCGGGCCCGATGGGGGCGGTGCTGACGCCATCGCTGGTCGGCGTCGACAAGGCCGGGCATCTGCCCAACGCGTCGACCTTCTGCGGCCGCTGCGAATCGGTCTGCCCGATGCAGATTCCCCTGCCGCGCATGATGCGCCATTGGCGCGAGCGCGAGTTCGAGCGTGGGCTGAACCCGGCGACGCAGCGCTTCGGCCTCGGCTTATGGGCCTTTTTCGCCCGGCGGCCGCGGCTTTACCGCCTGGCGACCGCGCTGACGATCCCGGTCCTTGCGGGGCTGGCCGGCAGCCGGGGGCGCTTCCGCTCGCTGCCGCTCGCCGGCGGCTGGACGAGGCATCGCGACCTGCCGGCGCCGGAGACGCGCACCTTCATGCAGCAATGGCGCGACCGCGAAACCCGCAAACAGGAAAGGAGCGCCGCATGAGCGCGCGCGAAGCCATTCTCGGCAAGCTCAGGGGCGCCGTCGGCGGCGCCGGCGACCAGACGCGCCGCGAGGCGGTGGAAAAGCGCCTTGGCAAGCCGCCGCGCGGCCTGATCCCGGCCCGCGGGCAGGTGGAGGGCGAGGAGCGCCTCGCCCTGTTCTGCCGCATGGCCGAAGCCGTGGTGGCGACGGTCGAGCGGGTGGGAAGCGCTGACGACGTGCCGGGGGCGGTGACGCACTATCTGCGCTCAAAGAACCTCGCCCCCTCGGTGCGCATGGGCGACGACCGGCGCCTGAAGCGCATGGACTGGGCGGCGCAGAAGTCGCTGGAGGTCAAGCATGGCCGCGCCCACCGCGAGGACGAGGTCGGCGTCAGCCACGCCTTCGCCGGCGTGGCCGAAACAGGCACGGTGGCGCTGCTGTCGGGCAAGGAAAATCCGACGACGGTCAATTTCCTGCCGGATCATCACATTATCGTCGTCAACGCAAAGGACATCGCCGGCGATCTGGAAACGGTGATCTCCCGCATGAGGCGCAAATTCGGCAAGGGCGAGATGCCACGGCTCCTGAACCTGATCACCGGTCCGTCGCGTTCCGGCGATATCGAGCAGACCATGCTCCTGGGCGCGCACGGACCGCGGGCGCTGCACCTGATCGTGGTCGACGGGTGACGAATGGGCGCTGGGGTCTCCTATAGAGAGGCTTCGACGCCCGACGGCATGCGCCTCTACGCGATCGGCGACGTCCATGGCCGGCACGACCTGATGGCCGCGCTGCATGCGCGGATCATGGAGGAGATCCTGCACGACCGGCCGGCCGATTGGCGCGTCATCTATCTGGGCGACTATGTGGACCGGGGCATGGCCTCGAGCGGCGTGGTCGAGCATCTCGCCAACCTGCGCGAGCGCGACCCGCGCGTCGTCGCGCTCGCCGGCAATCACGACGTCGGCTTTCTCGAGTTCCTGTCGAATCCCGATCCGTTCGGCCTGTTCGCCACCAATGGCGGCTTCGAGACGGCGCTGTCCTACGGGGTGGAGATCGACTTCACCTCGCGCGCGGCGATGGTGCCGGGATATCAGGCGCTGGTGAAGGCGGTGCCGCAGCACCACAAGGCCTTCCTGGCCACGCTGCCCTTCTCGACGAGCTTCGGCGACTTCTTCTTCTGCCATGCGGGCATCCGCCCTGGCGTGCCGCTGGACGAGCAGACGGCGGACGATCTGATCTGGATTCGCCGGGAGTTCCACGCCTTCGACGGCCTGCACCCGAAGCTGGTGGTGCACGGCCACACGCCGGTGCGCGCGGCGCAGATCCTGCCCAACCGGGTCAATCTCGACACGGGCGCCTGGCAAACCGGCCGGCTGACGGCGTTGAAGCTTGAAGGAACGGATAAGGAACTGATCGAGGCGGCGGTCTGAGAAACCGCCTGACGGCTACTCGATCGCTGCGGTGATGCCGTACCCGTCGACCGGATGGTGGTCGCCGACGGCGCCGGCGGAGAGAAGCCTGGCCCCGACGAGGGTGAACGCAGACACCATGATCAGGAACAGCAATGTTGCGCGCGCGACGGTCATCCGGCAGCGGTCCTCTCGGTTTCAGGTAATGTTCGGCCCTGGTCCCCACCAGTGCCGGAGCGCTATAAGCACAATCGGCCTACAGTTAAAGAAGATTATTCTCGAATACCCTTATTAATTGTGACTGTTGCAAAATGGCGAGCGGGATGAGGAAAAGTGCGAAGCGGTTTTCCGCCCGCATCCCGCTCTGTTTTTTTGGACTCGATCGCGATTATGGTTCTGGATTGATTCAATCCAGAACCATCGCGATCTAGGATGACCGGGATGCCGCTCCAGAACAGGGTCGATCCGTTCGGTGAAATCCGCGCCGTCGAGGCCCGCGGGCTCTTCACGGGCAATCGCGGGGTCCTGCACGATCCCGACACCAAAACGCTTCTCAAGCGCCGCTGGACGACGAAGGCATGGATCGTCTGCGAATGCGCCTTCAAGGGGCGGCGGCGCAGCGTGATGGGCCGCAACGCGCCCTCAGGCGGGGCCGGCTGGACCGAGCTTTTTTTTCTCGACGAGGTGACGGCACTCGCCGCTGGGCACCGGCCGTGCTTCTATTGCCGCCGCGCCGCGGCAACCGATTTCATGGCGCGATTCGCCGCCGCCGCAGGCCTTGCATCGCCGAAGGTCGCCGTACTGGATGCGCGCCTGCATGGCGAGCGATGCGCCTCGGGTGGCCGCCCCCGCGCCATCGGCCGGGACGACCTGGAGACCCTGCCGGACGGGGCGATGGTGGCGGCCGGCGCGAGCGCCTTTGCTCTGCGCGATGGCGAGGCGCGCGCCTGGAGCTTTTCAGGCTATGGAAAGGGACAGCCCCAGGACCATTTGCCGGAGACGCTCGTGCTTCTGACGCCGCCGACGATCCTCGGGGTCCTGCGGGCCGGCTACCGTCCCGTCTGGCACGGGAGCGCCTGACGTCAGGAGAATTTGCGTCGCGCGTCGAGGGCCAGCCCCGAGCCAACGCTGCCCAGAAGGTCGCCGGCGACGATGCGGGCATCCGGCAAGAGGCCGGCGACGGTTTGCTGCAGGAGCGGGATCGAGCTCGATCCGCCGGTGAGGAATACGGTGTCGATGGCGCCGGCGCCGACGCCGGCCATCGCCAGGAGCCTGGAGACCGCCTGCGCAAGACGGTGCATGGCCTCGCCGATCACCGCGTCGAAGGCCGTGCGCGTCACGGCGACGTCGGCCCCGTCGATGAAGCGGGCAAGCCGGATCCGCGTTTCCGCCTCGCCGGTGAGCGCGATCTTCGCTTCCTCGACGGCGAGCGCCAGCGAATGGCCGCGCCGTTCCTCGACCACCCGGATCAGCCGGTCGACGAGATCGCGCCGCGCGGCCTCGTAGCGGATCTGCCGAAGCTCGCTCATGACCTCGCGCGAATACAGCGCGTTGATGCGGTGCCAGGTGGCGAGATCATTGAAATGGCGCTTCGGCAGCAGCCGCTTTCCGTCGGCGGTGGAGGAGCCGAGTCCCAGATGCGGCATCACCTCGGCGATGCTCAGGAGGCGGTCGAAATCGGTGCCGCCGATGTGGACGCCGCCATTGGCCAGAATGTCGTCCTGCCGGTCGGCCTTGCGGGCGCGCTCGGGCGCGACGCGGACGATGGAGAAGTCGGATGTGCCGCCGCCGATGTCGACGATCAGCACCAGCTCCTCGCCGGCGGCCGTCCGTTCGTAATCGAGCGCCGCGGCGATCGGCTCGAACTGAAAGGCGACATGGCGGAAGCCCTGCGCACGGGCGATCTGCTCGAGCATTGCTTCAGCCTCGGCATCGGCTGCATCGTCCTCGTCGACGAAGCGCACCGGCCGGCCGAAGACGGCCTGATCGGCCCTTGTGCCCGCCTCCGCTTCGAGCTTCCCGCGCAGATGGCCGATGAAATGGCCGAGGATATCGGCGAAGGTCATGAAGCGGGTGCGGATGCGCGTCTTCTCATGCATCAGGGAGGAGCCCAGAATGCTCTTCAGCGAGCGCATGAGGCGGCCTTCCTCCCCCTCCACATAGGCATCGATCGCCGCACGGCCGAACCGGACCCGATCGTCGTCGAAACCGAAGAACAGGGCGCTGGGCAGCGTCACCCGATCCCCCTCGAGCGGCAGCAGGCGAGCCTCTTCGGCGTTGCTCACGCCGACCGTGGAGTTGGACGTCCCGAAGTCGATTCCGCAATAGAGAGGGCTCATGGCGCGTGTCCGATCCGTTCGATTGAGGCGACCGGCCAGGGCGCGAAGATGGGCGCGGGTTCCCGTGTGGGAGCCTTGAGCGTCCGGCCAGATGAGTGAAACGAGCCGGTGCGTATAAGCGGCTGAGGCGCAGCCCGCAAGGCGGAAGGCGGACAGAGGGCGAAAAATGCCGGCTGCCGCACGCCTCTTGACGCCCGCCCGACGATCCACCATCAGTCCGCCATGCGCGCGAACTACAAATTGCAACGGCTCTTCATCGATGCCGATCTCTTCGCCGGCGGGCTGGTCGACACCACTCGCGAGCAAGCCCATTACCTGATCAACGTGCTGCGCCTGCGCGAGGGCGCCGAGGTGCTTGTCTTCAACGGTCGCGACGGCGAGTGGCATGCCGAGCTTGCCGAGGCGGGCCGCAAGGTCGCGCGCCTGCGCCTGAAGAGACAGGCGCGCCCACAGACCCCGTTGCCCGACCTCGTCTATTGTTTCGCGCCGCTGAAGAAGGGGCGGCTCGACTATCTCGTGCAGAAGGCGGTGGAGATGGGCGCCGGCGTCCTCCAGCCCGTCGTCACGCAGCACACGCAGGTCGCCCGGCCTGGCACCGAGCGCCTTGCGGCGAACGTGATGGAGGCCGCCGAGCAGTGCGGCATTTTGGCCCTGCCCGAGCTTCGCGAGCCGGTCAAGCTGGACCGGCTTCTGGCAGGATGGGAGCCCGACCGCCGCCTGATCTTCTGCGACGAGGCTGCGGCCGCCGACAATCCGATCGCAGCGCTTTCGGCCGTCGAGGAAAGAAAGCTGGCACTGCTGGTGGGGCCGGAGGGTGGGTTTTCCGACGCGGAACGGGCGCAATTGCGGGCTTTGCCCTTCGTCACGGCCATACCGCTCGGGCCGCGCATCCTGCGCGCCGACACGGCGGCCGTTGCGGCCCTGGCCGTCATCCAGGCGACCATCGGAGATTGGTTATAGGCCCATCGTCAAGAGAAGTTGACGCTGCGGTCAGCAGTTTTTACTTGAAGCGGATTGTCAGCATGGTCCATCAGTCGCGATGACTGATTGGCAGGAGAACCATCATGGCCCGTGACACCACCGACAGCCGGCCGATCGAGCGGGTCGAAGACCTCGTCGAGGACATCGCCAAGGGCTGCAAGCCCAGGGAAAAATGGCGCATCGGCACCGAGCACGAGAAATTCCCTTTCTACGTCGACGGCAACCGCCCGGTTCCCTATGAGGGCGAGCGCGGCATCCGCGCCATTCTCGAAGGGATGCAGCGCATCCTCGGCTGGGATCCGATCGAGGATGCGGGAAACATCATCGGCCTCGTCGAGCCGACGGGGCAGGGGGCGATCTCCCTCGAGCCGGGCGGCCAGTTCGAGCTTTCGGGCGCGCCGCTGGAGACGCTGCACCAGACCTGCCGGGAGGGCAACGCGCATCTGGCGCAACTGCGCGAAATCGCCGAGCCGCTCGGCATCCGCTTTCTCGGCCTCGGCGGCAGCCCGAAATGGACGCTGGCCGAAACGCCGGTCATGCCGAAATCGCGCTACCAGATCATGACGGCCTACATGCCGAAGGTCGGCAGCCACGGCCTCGACATGATGTACCGCACCTGCACCATCCAGGTGAATCTCGACTTCTCTTCGGAAGCCGACATGCGCCGCAAGATGCAGGTCGCGCAGCGCCTGCAGCCGCTGTCGACGGCCCTGTTCGCCAATTCGCCCTTCACCGAGGGGCGTCTCAACGGCTTCCAGTCGTGGCGCGGCGAGATCTGGCGCGACACCGACAACCAGCGCGCCGGTTTGCTGCCATTCGTCTTCTCGCCGCGCTTCGGCTTCGCCGATTATGTGGAGTGGGCCCTCGACGTGCCGATGTATTTCGTCATTCGCGACGGGCGCTATTACGACTGCACGCATGTCACCTTCCGCCAGTTCATGGCCGGCGCGTTGAAGGATGAGGTGCCGGACGGCTGGCCGACCATCGGCGACTGGTCGAACCATTTGTCGACGGTGTTCCCGGATGTGCGGCTCAAGCGTTTCCTGGAAATGCGCGGCGCCGATGGCGGCCCGTGGCGGCGCATCTGCGCGCTGCCGGCCTTCTGGGTCGGCCTGCTTTATGACGACGTGGCGCTGGATGCGGTGGAGGAATTGACGGCGGACTGGTCGTTCGAGGAAGTGCAGCAGATGCGCGATGCGGTGCCGGGCGAAGGGCTGTCGGCGCTTTTCCGCAATCACAAGCTGTTCGAGATGGCGCGCGAGGTGCTGGCGATCTCACGGACCGGCCTGACGAACCGCCGGCGCGTCAACGCGGAAGGCTATGACGAAGCGAGCTTCCTGAGCCCGCTCGACGAGATCGTCGCGCGCGGCACCACCAGCGCTGAGGAACTGACCAACGCTTTCAACACGCGCTGGGGCGGGTCCATCGAGCCGGTGTTCCTGGAGCAGGCTTATTGAGGTGATCTCCGCACGCCGGCGTTTCCACCTGGCTGCAAAATGCTCTATCGTCGGTGCCGACGGGCGACAACGTTCCAATGCGTGAGAGGAGAGAGCCATGCTTCCCTTGTTCGAAATGCTCAACAGTGCCGGGCAGGGCCAGGGGGTCGAGCAGCTGGCGCGGCAGTTCGGCCTCTCGCAGCGCCAGGCGCAGGAGGCGATGGAGGCGCTGCTGCCGGCCTTCAGCCAGGGGCTGAAGCGCAACGCGTCGGATCCCTACGGCACCGGAAATTTCCTCGGCGCGTTGGCCTCCGGCCAGCATGCCCGCTATTTCGAGGATGCCGCCAAGGCCTTTACACCCGAGGGCATGGCTGAAGGCAACGGCATTCTCGGCCACCTGTTCGGCTCCAAGGACGTGAGCCGGGCCGTGGCGAGCCATGCGGCGCAGGCGACGGGCCTCGGAGAAGACGTTCTGAAACAGATGCTGCCGGCGCTTGCCTCGATGATCATGGGTGGGCTTTTCAAGCAGTCGACGGGGCAGATGCAGGCGGCGAGCCGCCAGCAGGCGCAGGCCGGCGGCGGCATGCTCGGTGAGCTGATGGAGCAGATGATGCGCCAGATGGGCGGGCAGGGCACGCAGCCAACCGGCCGCAATCCTTCGGGGCGCAATCCTTCGGGCATGAGCCCGTCCGACAACCCGCTGGGGCAGATCCTGGAGGGCATGTTCGGTGGCGGTGCCGGCGGCACCGCCTCGCGCGGCCCTGCTTCCGGCGGGCGCCCTGGCGCCCAGGCCGACAATCCGCTCGGCCAGATCTTCGATGAGTTTCTGCGCAATGCGCAAGGGGCAGGCCGCGGCGAGCCGCAGCAAAGGGCACCCGAGCCGGAGCCGCGCGTGAACCCGAGCGGCCGGCCGCGCAACCCCTATGACGATCTGTTCGGCCAGATGTTCGAGACCGGCCGCAAGACGCGCGACGACTACGAGCGTGGCGTGGAGAATATTTTCGAGCAGTTCCGCCAGGGGATGGAACGGCACCGCTAGGCTGCGCCCCGAGCCTGTCGGAACGGGCTCCGATGGCACAGGCCCGCGCCCGGCGCGACAAAGCGCCCGCCGGCGGCGCGGTTTGATTGACTTTTCGGCTCCCTCTCCCTATAAGCCCGGCCACGCTTGGGTCTTGGCCCGGCGGCGCGTTGTCGCGCCCTCGGCCAGGCTCTGAAAGCAAAGCTCCTGTTCATAGAAACAGAATGAACTCCTGTTCATAGAAACAGAACGAAGAAGGGCCGCACTCCGCGGTGTTAAAATAAATGAAGCGCACTTATCAGCCCTCGAAAATCGTCCGCAAGCGCCGGCACGGCTTCCGTGCCCGCATGGCCACCACCGGCGGCCGCCGCGTGATCGCCGCCCGCCGCGCCCGCGGTCGCAAGCGGCTCTCCGCCTAAGCGTCGGAGGCGAGGCCGGAAACATGGCGGACCGGCCAGCCCTGCAGCAACCGGCGCGCCTCAAGAAGCGCGCCGATTTCCTGGCTGTCCGCCGCGGTGAAAAGCGGCGTGGACAGCTTTTCCTGCTGGAAGTGCTGGATCGGGGCGACGAGGACGCGCCGCGGCTCGGCATCACGGTCACCAAGAAGGTGGGCAACGCGGTGGTCAGAAACCGCATCCGCCGCCGCCTGAAAGAAGCCTGCCGCACCCATGCAGCCCATGACATGGCGGCTGGCAAGGACTATGTGATTGTGGCGCGGCGCTCGGTGCTCGATGCGCCGTTCGCCTCCCTGAAAGACGAGCTTTCCCGCCGCATCGGAGAAGCCGGTGGAAGGCGTGGAAGGGGCTAAGGACCTTGATGGACAACAACCGCAATTTTCTCATCACGATCGCGCTGTCTGTGCTGATCCTGACCGTTTGGCAGGTCTTCTACATGAACCCGCGCATCGAGGAGCAACGCGAGGCAAGCCGGATCGAGGCCGAACAGGCCGCCCAGTCCACGTCCGGCGCCGGCAGCGCCGGTGGTGAGCAGGCCGACATCCCGACGCCCGGCGCTTCCTCGGGCGGTGCGACCGTTCCCGGCGGTCAGCCGACGGCGCCGACCCCCCAGAACCGCGCCGCGGCTCTCGCCAGCGCCGAGCGCGTCAAGATCGACACGCCGCGGCTGGCCGGCTCCATCAACCTGACGGGCGCGCGCCTCGACGACCTGCTCCTCAAGGATTACCGGGTGACGGTGAAGAAGGATTCGCCGAACATCCAGCTTCTCAACCCCTCGGCCCTGCCGGACGGCTATTACGTCGAGACCGGCTATGTGGGCGATGCGGCCGCTGGCCCGTTGCCGGGCCCCGACACGCAGTGGAGCCTGGCCGAAGGCGAGGCGCTGACGCCCTCGACCCCGATCACCCTGACCTTCACCAACGACAAGGGCCTGACCTTCAAGCGCCGGATCGCCGTCGACGAGAACTACATGTTCACCGTCTCCGACACGGTCGAGAACGCCTCGGGCGCACCGGTGGCGCTGCGCAGCTACGGCCGCACCACGCGCATCGGCACGCCGCAGACTTCGGGCATCTACATCCTGCATGAGGGCCTGCTCGGCGTGACGGGCGAGGAAGGCTTGCAGGAGATCAAATACTCCAATCTCGAGGAGGAAAAGCGCATCACGCCCGGCAAGTCGTCGGACGGCTGGCTCGGCATCACCGACAAATACTGGGCCGTGACGCTGGTGCCGCAGGCGGGACGCGAATTCCAGCCGCGCTACAGCTATTCGGGCGAGGGCGCGCCGCGTTATCAGGCCGACTTCCTGACCGACGAACTGACCGTGGCGCCGGGCGCCTCGGCCAGCACCGAGACGATGATCTTCGCCGGCGCCAAGGAAGTCGCCCGCATCAACGAGTACGAGAAGGACCGCGGCATACGCCAGTTCGACCTGCTGATCGACTGGGGCTGGTTCTATTTCATCACCAAGCCGATGTTCTACCTGATCGACTGGCTCTACAAGCTGCTCGGCAATTTCGGCCTGGCGATCCTCGCCACCACCGTCGTCGTCAAGCTCATCTTCTTCCCGCTCGCCAACAAGTCCTACAAATCCATGGCGAACATGAAGAAGGTGCAGCCGGCCATGCTGGAAATCCGCGAGAAATACGCGGACGACAAGATGAAGCAGCAGCAGGCGATGATGGAGCTCTACAAGAAGGAGAAGATCAACCCGATCGCCGGCTGCTGGCCGATCCTGATCCAGATCCCGGTCTTCTTCGCGCTCTACAAGGTGCTGTATGTGACCATCGAAATGCGGCATGCGCCGTTCTTCGGCTGGATCCAGGACCTCTCCGCGCCGGATCCGACATCGGTCTTCAACCTGTTCGGCCTGCTGCCCTTCGCGGTGCCGGCGTTCCTGCTGATCGGCGTGTGGCCGCTCGTCATGGGCATCACCATGTTCCTGCAGATGCGCATGAACCCGACGCCGCCCGACCCGACCCAGGCGATGATCTTCAACTGGATGCCGGTGGTCTTCACCTTCATGCTGGCCGGGTTCCCGGCAGGCCTCGTCATCTACTGGGCCTGGAACAACTTCCTGTCGATCGTCCAGCAGGGCGTGATCATGAAGCGCCAGGGCGCCAAGATCGAGCTGTGGGACAATCTGATCGGTCTGTTCAAGAAGAAGCCGAAACCGGCGGAATAGACGTTCCGACTGAAGAAGAGCCCGCCCAGTGCGGGCTTTTCCTTTGTTGGAGCGACAGATGCGCAGACCCGGCTGCGGGGCCGGATCCTCTACCCTGTCATTTCGCGCAGCACCATGCGCTTGTAGTCCTCCACGAGCCTGCGGCCCTCGTCCTCGCCGACCTGGAGGGCGAGCCGCATGGTGGCCTCGCCCAGATGCATGATGAGGAAGGCCGCCGAGCGTACCTCCTGGCGGTCGCGATGCGGGGCAACGCGCATCATCGCGCCGGCGAGCAGGTCGCCGTTCTCCCGCGCATCGTCGAGATCGAGATCACTCAGCATCTTGTCGGCCTGCATGCCCGACCAGATGTCGCGCATCACCGGTTCGGCAAGG
The DNA here is from genome assembly GCF_024655565.1 of Nitratireductor sp. ZSWI3. Lineage (GTDB taxonomy): Bacteria > Pseudomonadota > Alphaproteobacteria > Rhizobiales > Rhizobiaceae > Nitratireductor. The sequence goes on from NZ_JANKOF010000009.1 coordinate 57,557, forward strand.
AACATTGCGTAATAGGTGTCGACCAGCTCGGTGAAGGCACGCTCAAGCTCGGCGGTGGTCGTCACGCTCTCCAGCGCCTCGCTGATGCAGTCGCGGCCGATCGCGTTGTAGTGTTCGGCAAGCGTGCGGATGATGGCCGCCTTGTCCGGAAAATACTGATAGAGCGAGCCGATCGAGATGCCGGCGCGGGAGGCGATGTCGCTCATTTTCATCTGGTCGCTGCCCGCCGCTTCGATGACCTCGGTCGCCACCGCCAGGATACGCTCGAAGCGCTCGCGGCTGCGTTTCTGGCTCGGATGCCGCCGGGCGGCCGGAGCCGGCTCGATCAGCTGTGCCTTTTCCATGTTGCCCATCTCTCCGCTCCGAATCCCCAAACCTGCTTGACAGAAATAATATGAGGATTTATCACGTTTGTAAATGTGAGATTTTCTCATATTTCCCTCCAGGAGAGCATCCATGGCTTCCCAGAAAAAACAGACGCAAAAGCCCATCCTCGTCACCGGCGGCACTGGCAAGAGCGGTCGCCGCCTGGCGGCGCGGCTGAGCGCCGCCGGCATCCCTGTCCGGATCGGCTCGCGCAGCGCCGAGATTCCGTTCGACTGGGAGAATCCCGCCACCTGGGATGCCGTGCTCGACGGCGTCTGCGCCGCCTATCTCAGCTATTTCCCCGATCTTGCGCTGCCGGGAGCGGCAGAAACCGTCGAGGCCTTTGCGCGGCTTGCCGTTGGCAAGGGCATCAAGCGCCTGGTGCTTTTGTCCGGCCGCGGTGAGGACGGTGCGGAGGAGGCGGAACGCCTGCTGCGGGACACCGGAGCGGAGTGGACCATCCTGCGCGCCAGCTGGTTCTTCCAGAACTTCAGCGAGGCGTTTCTCGTCGACGCGATCCATCGGGGCGAGATCGCCCTTCCGGTCGGCGACGTGCGCGAGCCGTTCATCGATGCGGAGGACATCGCCGACGTCGCCTTCGCCGTCCTGACGCAGGACGGTCACGCCGGAGAGCTCTACGAACTCACCGGCCCGCGCCTGATGAGCTTTGCCGATGCGGTGGCCGAGATCAGCGAGGCCGCCGACCGCGACATCCAGTTCGTGCGGATCTCGACCGGCGATTTCACCGCCGACATGCATGCGCAGCGGCTGCCGCAGCCCTTCATCGAGCTGCTTCTGGAGCTCTTCACCCAGGTGCTCGACGGCCGCAACGAAAGCCTCGCGGATGGCGTCGAGCGCGTTCTCGGGCGCCCGCCGCGGGATTTCTGGGCCTATGCCGACGAGACCGCGGCGACGGGCGTATGGAGCGGGGAGAGGGCGGCCATCGCCTCATGACGGGCTTTCGCCGGGAGCGCCTTGTTCCCGGCGCTTCGGTCGGCAAGATAGACTGAATGCGCAGCTTCGCGCACTTTTCGGTCGGCGCTGTTGACAAATGCATCGGCAGTCTTGATGCCGTTCGGAGCGATATTGGAGTGAATGGCGTGAACGCATCGACAGAAGACGCGGCAGCGGGCGGCGCAAATCCGGACCGCACGATGTTCCTGAGGCCGTGGATCTTCATCCGCGGAGCGCCGTCGATGAAGTTTCTGCCGCCCGAGGGACCGCCGGAAGTGGCCTTTGCCGGTCGGTCCAATGTCGGCAAGTCCTCCCTCATCAACGCGCTTCTGTCGCGGCGCGGCCTCGCACGCACCTCCAACACGCCGGGCCGCACGCAGGAACTGAACTTCTTCGTGCCCGACGGCTATTCCGGCGAAGGGGACGACCTGCCGCCCATGGCGCTGATCGACATGCCCGGCTACGGCTTTGCCCAGGCGCCGAAGGCGCAGGTGGATGCCTGGACGAGGCTCGTGTTCGATTATCTGCGCGGCCGGGTGACGCTGAAGCGCGTCTTCCTGCTGATCGATGCCCGCCACGGCATCAAGAAGAACGACGAGGAGGTGATGGACCTGCTCGACAAGGCCGCGGTGTCCTATCAGGTGGTGCTGACCAAGACCGACAAGATCAAGTCCCCGGCCGTGGCGAAGCTCATGGCCGAGACCGAGGCGCGACTGAAGAAGCGGGCCGCGGCCTTCCCCGAGATCGTCGCCACCTCGGCGGAGAAGGCGCAAGGCATAGACGAACTGCGCGATGCGCTGGCGCGCGCGGTGAACGGGGCGCGCTGACGGCGCCGGAGCGTCTCAGGACGGCGTGGTGCGGCCGGGCCTGAAGGTCATCGCCACGCCGTTGATGCAATGGCGCTTGCCGGTGGGCGGCGGTCCGTCGTCGAAGATGTGGCCGAGATGGCCGCCGCAGCGGCGGCAGTGGCATTCGGTGCGCGTCATGAAGAACGAATTGTCCTGCCGCGTGCCGATGGCATCGGGCAGGGATTCCCAGAAGCTCGGCCAGCCGGTGCCGGAATCGAACTTGGCTGCTGAGGAATAGACGGGCAGGTCGCAGCCGGCGCAATGGAACAGGCCGGCGCGCTTCTCGTCGTTGAGAGGGCTTGAAAAGGCGCGTTCCGTATCCTCCTGCCGCAGCACGGCAAACTGCCTGTCGGTGAGGATCCTGCGCCATTCCTCCTCGGTTCGGGTGACCTCGAAGGTCTCGGCCATGGCCTTGCCGCCAGGCCGGTCGCGCACGACAAAGGCGCCGCCCGTCAGCGCCGCAAAGGCGCCGGCGGTGCCGTAGAGAAAATGACGGCGTTTCATCATCCTGCTCCTTGCTCGATCCTGTTTCCCGCATGCCTGCAGGATCCTTAGGCCGGGGCGGTCATCACCGGCAAGTCAAGGAGCCGTGAGGTTCTGGTCCTGACCCTAGTGGTGCGATCCCAGACCAACTGGCCCATGCTTTTTTCGCGGCGGCTGCGGCCAGGTCATTTCACTCAGGCCCAAAATGCTCTATGAAACCGCCGTTTTGTCTCTGGGGAAGATCGGCGATGACGAATACGGCGGAAACAGCGGAAGCCCAGGCCCAGGTCCTCTCGGCGGCGCTGCCCTACATGCAGCGTTACGAGAACAAGACGGTGGTCGTGAAATATGGCGGCCATGCCATGGGCGACGCCGCACTGGGACAGGCCTTTGCCCGCGACATCGCACTCCTCAAGCAGTCGGGCATCAGCCCCATCGTCGTGCATGGCGGAGGCCCGCAGATCGCCGCGATGCTGAAGAAGATGGGCATCGAATCGAAATTCGAGGGTGGCCTGCGCGTCACCGACGAAAAGACCGTCGAGATCGTCGAGATGGTGCTGGCCGGCTCCATCAACAAGGAGATCGTGGCGCTCATCAATGCCGAGGGCGAATGGGCGATCGGGCTGTGCGGCAAGGATGGCAACATGGTCTTCGCCGAAAAGGCGCACAAGACGGTGACCGACCCCGATTCCAACATCGAGCGCGTGCTCGATCTGGGCTTCGTCGGCGAGCCGGTCGAGGTCGACCGCACGCTGCTCGACCTTCTCGCCCATTCGGAGATGATCCCGGTCATCGCTCCGGTGGCCCCGGGCCGCGACGGCCACACCTACAACATCAATGCCGACACCTTCGCCGGCGCCATCGCCGGCGCCGTGCGTGCGACACGTCTGCTGTTCCTGACCGACGTGCCGGGCGTGCTCGACAAGGACAAGCAACTGATCGACGAGCTGACGGTCGCCGAGGCGCGCGCGCTGATCAGGGACGGGACGATCTCGGGCGGCATGATTCCCAAGGTCGAGACCTGCATTCAGGCCATCGAGCGCGGCGTCGAGGGCGTCGTCATCCTCAACGGCAAGACGCCGCATTCGGTGCTGCTCGAACTCTTCACCGAACACGGCGCCGGCACGCTGATCGTGCCCTAGAGCGGGATAAGGAGAAGCGTGAAGCGGTTTTCCGCCCGCATACAGCACGTGATCCGGAGCGCCGGTTCCTCTATTGCGGTGCCGCCTGGGCTCCCGTCATTGACGGCTCGGCCGCTTCGGTGACGGTGACCTTGAAGAAGTCGCCCTGAATGAGAAACTCCTCGACGCCGGGCGTCGTCGCGGTGAACACGATGGCGCGTGCCGGCGTTATCCCCTTGCAGAACTTGCTGTTGCGCCGTGCCAGCCCGCCATCGGAAAAGACGCCGGTCCGCGCGGCCGGCAGGGCGCCGAAGACCTCCGGCCATTCTCGCGGCAATTTCCCGCAGTCGCCGCGCTCGGCATGGATCGTCCGGCTTTCGCCGACGACCATGCGCACTTCGGGCGTGTATGCGTAGAGCGGCGCGTTGTCGGCAGGCCCTCCCCATGGCCGCCAGTCCGAGGCGAGCAGCGCGCCGGTTCCCACCCCGAGGCAGAACAGCAGCGCTCCCGCCGCCATCGTCTGCGGGCTGGGCCAGCTTCGATCTCTGCCGGGATTGGCTTTCTTGTCTGTGCCGGCCGGCTGGGCCGGATCGGCCGCCTCCTCGTCTTCCTCGTCTTCGCTCGCCTGCCGATAAAGCGCGTGCCAGCGCGCCGACAGTTCGGGGTCCTCCTCCACCTTGAGCAACTGCTCGAGGATCCTGAGGCTGCGCAGGCGTGGAATGTGCCGGCCGGAACGCCAGTTGTTGAGGTTGCGTATGGCGGTTTCGAATTCCCGCTGGCCGCCTTTGTTGGACAATTCGCAAAAGCGGCTGGCAAGCGATGCGGTGTCCAGAAAGCCGGCGCGATTGCACAACTCGTCCAGAAGGACGTTCCAACGGGTGATATGCTCGTATCTCTGTTCGCCCACCTTTACCCCCTTTTCCTGAACCGTATCGCTACTGCGTCGCCAAGACGACATCGAGCTTTATGTAGCTGCCGAACAGCCGTATCTCGTCCGTTCCGGGCCTTTGGCCAGTGAACCTGACGCCCCGTACGATCACTTCTTTGCCGCACGCCCTGACCACTTCCCTGGCAAGCCCACCATCGGAGAACACACCGAGGGATGTGGCCGGCATCTCGGCGGCGATCTGCTCCCAGCCGGGCGGCCGGCGGTCGCAGCCGCTGAGCGCGCCGAAGATCAGGTGGCTGACGCCGACCGGCACGCGCACGCGCCCTTCGAAATTGACCGTCGGCAGGCTGCGGAACGCGGCCTCCCGATTGCTCTTGACCGAGGCGAAAACCAGACCTGAGCCGAACAAAAGGGCCATGCCGGCCATGGTCCAGCCCTGGATCAGCCGCATTCCGTTTGCAGGGGCTCCTGCGGGATCGGCAGCGGAGGCCGGGGATCCATCGGAGCCCTGTTTCTGGGCGAGACGGTAGAGGGTGAGCCAGCGCCGCTCCAGCTTGGGATCGGATTCCACCTCGAGCAGTTGTGCCAGCGCCGCAAGGTTCCTTCTCAGCGGCAGGCGCTGCCCCGACCGCCAGGTCCGCAGCTTCTTCTTTGCCGCTTCGAAATCCTGCCGCCTGTTCTTGCCGAGGTGCGCGCACAACTCGCCGGCCGGCTGCGTGTTGTCATACCAGCCGCGTCGGTTGCAAAGCGCATCGAGCAGTTTGTGCCAGGTCTCGAATTGATCCCAGCCTTGCGGGTTCATGTTTCAGCCCTCTCCGATCCTGCATGCAGTTTTCCGCCAGTTTCCGGGAATGGCAAGCGAACCCGGGTTCCGTTTTCGCGCAGTTTCCGACAATCGCCGTATTTTGCGGACGACGGGAAGGCAAAAGCGGGGAAGCTGCGGGGGCGGCGATGGCGCGACCACGCCGCCTCGCAGGCAACATCAAGGGGACCATCCATGAACCATCGTTTTGCACTCCTGTTTCTCGTTCCTCTCGCGGGCTGCGTCAGCGCCGGCAGCGCCGACGTAACCCGTGAGCTCGCCGTGGGAGAGACGAGGCACATCACAGCCTATCGCGCCGATGGCTGCGGTGCGCCGCCGCCGAGCTTTGCCGCCATTGCGGGGAAGCTGCCCCGTTCGGAGATCATCCGCTACTCCGATGGCGGTCTTTCCAGCCGCGTGAGCAACCAGTGCAAGACGCGGGTGCCCACCCGGGCGGTCAACGGGACCGGTATCAAGGCCGGTTCCGAAGTGAAGCGGTATCAGTCGGGCACCGTGGCGATCGTGGTGAAGTGATCGGCTGATAGCCGATCATCCAGGCACATATCCGAGCAAATATCAGGTGTGACCATGAACACGAAGAAGATCCTTTCCAAAGCCTCCTGCTGCCTGATCGGGCTCCTTTTGATCACCTCTTCAGCAGAAGCATGTGCAAGCATGTCTGCATCGCACAGAGGATTAAATAATAATGGAACATACTATAACGTAGTTAACAATTGCGGATACAATGTAATAATTCATTTTTATGGGGGATTCGATTCGACTGGACGAGCAAAAGATAACAACTTCTTTGTGGCACGTGGAAGGAACAGTCAGACGTTTATTTATGATCCCCAGCCGAGGAGTTATCGTGTTTCGAGGCAATAGATAGAAAAGGAGAAGGAGCATCGAATAGAAGGGCGCACAGGGAATGGCGACCATGCTCAAGTTTGTACGCGATAAACCAGGCTTTCACGCATTTTCCTGCTTGCTCTTCGCCGTTCTGACCGCCGGTTGTGTCAGCGACACCGGCTCCGATCCCCGCCCCTCCCGCAGCGCCTGCCGCGATGTTTTCGTGGATGAGATTGTGCTCGATACGAAAAACAATGCCTACTTCAAGGTATCGTTCGACGTTTCATCGCGGACATCGAGCCAAATCAGGGGAACTCTCCATGTCCAGCGTTTTGAGATAACGTCCTGGGGCGACCGGCCGCGGATAAGGGGGCATGCGCCGGTCGTGCTCAATGTAAAGCCGACCAATGAATCTAAAGTCGTGGCAGCGGGCACTGGAATCATCGGCGCGTTCAGCGGCATCTCGAATCGAGATGGCAGCTTCACCGATTTCATGTGGAGGTCACCGGTCGACACGTTCGAGATCGACAGAGTGTACGTCAAGGAAGCCGAGATTACCTTTGTCGATATCCGCGCGAATTTCTTCACCTACCGGGGGACAGCCTTGATAAGCCTGAAACGAAGCTGCTAGCGGGAAGCTCGCCTTGAGGATGATCGCCAGTATCTTCCTCAAATCACCCCATCAGCACCAACACCAGGATCCCGGCGACGATCAGCAGGCATCCTGCCGTCTCTGTCCGATTGATGTGCTCGCGGAAGAAGAAGACGGAGGAGGCGAAGGTGAAGATCATCTCGATCTGCGCCAGCGCCTTCACCACCGCGGCCTGCTGCAGGGTCATGGCCGTGAACCAGCCGAGCGAGGCGGAGGCGCCGACGAAGCCGACGAAGAGCGACGGCTTCCAGGCCCGCGCGATGTTGGCCACCTCGGAGCGGTCCTTCCACAGCATCCAGGCGAGCATGATGACGGTCTGGAAGGTGATGGTGACGGCGAGCGTCGTGGCCGCCTGCATCAGGTAGTTGGGGCCGCCCAGCGACAGCGAGGCGGCGCGATAGGCCACCGCCGCGATGCCGAACAGCGTGCCCGATGCCAGGCCGATCAGCGCGTTGCGGCTGACCAGCGAGGAGAACAGGTTGCTCCAGCTCATCGGCACACGCGCCACCGAGATCAGCATCACGCCGACCACCGTGACGAGAATGGCGACGAGGGCGCCCGGGCTGGCGATCTCGCCGAGCAGGACCAGGCCGAACACCGCCGCCTGCGCCGGTTCGGTGCGCGAATAGGCGGTGCCGACCGCGAAATTGCGGAATGAGAAGAGATGGATGAGCAGGAACTGGGCGCCGATCTGGCCGAGCCCGCCGAGGACCGTCCAGCCGAGGAACGTGCCGTTGATCGGGGCGAACGGATATCCTGCGAAACGATGAAGCGCCAGCACGAGCAGCACCACGAAGGGCATGCCGAAGCCGAAGCGCACGAAGGTCGCGCCTGTCGTGCCCATGACGCCCTTGAGGTGCTTCTGGCCGACCGAGCGCAGGTTCTGCAGGAAAGCGGCGGCGACGGTGATGGGGATCCAGAGTTCCATTCCGCATCTTCTGCCGCACCGGCAACCGCCTCTAAAGAGGCAGGCGCGGAAAAATGGTATACCAGTTTGGGCTACCGGTAATCCCGCCACTCGGCGTCCGGCGGCTGATGCAGGCAGGGATCGAGGGAGACGTGGTCGTTGTCGATGCGGTTCAGCGTGCCGCTGAGCACCACCTCGTCGCTGGGTTGGTAGTCGTCGACCTGATAGGTGATGCACAGCACCTGCGGGTCCGGCGCCTCGCAGGCGAGCATGTAACCCAGAGTGCCGTCGTGCTGAACGGCGCGCAGCGTGCCGACCACGTCGATCACCACCCACGCGTCCTCGTCGACCTCCAGCGCATCGAGCCTGGCGCGCAGGTCTGCGCAGGTGGCCCGGAAGCTCGGGGCCGGCTGGGCGTGCGCCGGCGCGATGGCGAAGAGGGGAAGCAGGGCGCTGCCGGCGAGCGCCGCTCGGATGAGGTGGAAAGGCATGATTGGCGGGTCCGATCGACAGGTGAAGGGCAGCGCGAGGCTCCGCCGAGAAGGCGGCATTTGTAAGGTGCGGAAAAGCCCGCAGGCCGATTGCGGGCGACCCGACAGGTCTGCCATAAGTGACGCATGACCAATCAGCCTTCCCGCGTGCGCTTCGAGCACATCACCGACTGGGTGTTCGACCTCGACAACACGCTTTATCCGCATCACAGCAATCTGTTCGCGCAGATCGACGTGAAGATGACGGCTTACGTTTCCGATCTCCTGCAGCTCGAACGCGACGAGGCGCGCGCCCTGCAAAAGGAACTTTATCGCGAATACGGCACGACGCTGAACGGGCTGATGGAGCGCTACGAGATCGACCCGGACGATTTTCTGGAGAAGGTCCACGACATCGACTATTCGTGGCTCGACCCCGATCCGAAGCTGGGCGAGGCGATCCGCACTTTGCCGGGCCGCAAATTCATCTTCACGAATGGCGACCGGGGCCATGCGGAACGCGCCGCGCGCCAGCTCGGCGTGCTCGATCATTTCGACGACATCTTCGACATCGTCGCCGCCGGCCTGCTGCCCAAACCGGCGGCCGCCACCTACGACCGCTTTCTGGCTCTTCACCGCGTCGCCGGCGACAAGGCGGTGATGTTCGAGGATCTGGCGCGCAATCTCGCCGTGCCGAAGCGGCTCGGCATGACGACGGTCCTCGTGGTGCCCAACAATTTCGAGCCGACCTTCTCTGAAATATGGGAACGGGACACGGAGCAGGAGGATGACGTCGATTTCGTCACCGACGATCTGGCGACCTTCCTGAAGACGGTGAGCGGAGCCTGACACCTTGCGCCGCTTCACTTCGCTCGAGGCGCGGATCGACGCTGCCGCGCACCGTGTGCTCGACACGCTGCCGAAGCACGGCTTTTCCGGCGCGCTCGTCGAGTTCGTCGTTTTTGGCCTGAAGCAGGCCTGGGCCTGCCTGTTCGGCGGCGTGCTGCTCGCGCTCATCATCGCCACGCATTATCTGTGGCCGCGCGAGGCGGCGCTGGCGCGCTACGATTTCCTCTTCCTCGCGGCGCTTGCAATCCAGCTCGCCATGCTGGCCGGCCGGCTCGAGACCCTGTCGGAGGCGAAGGTCATCCTGATCTTCCACGTCGTGGGCACCGTCATGGAGCTCTTCAAGACCTCTGCCGGATCGTGGATCTATCCGGAAGAGAGCCTCTTCCGCGTCAGTGCGGTGCCGTTGTTCTCCGGCTTCATGTATGCGGCGGTCGGCTCCTATCTGGCGCGCATCAGCCGCATCTTCGACATGCGTTACACCGGCTATCCGCCGCTCTGGGCGACGGTGCTGCTGGCCCTGGCGATCTACGTCAATTTCTTCAGCCATCATTTCACGGCGGACATCCGCTACGGACTGTTCGCGGCGACGGCGCTGCTCTATCTGCGCACGGTCGTGCATTACCGCGTCTTCCGCTTCCGTCACCGCATGCCGCTGCTGCTCGGCTTCCTGCTGGTGGCGTTGTTCATCTGGCTGGCCGAGAACATCGGCACCTGGTCGCGTGCCTGGATCTATCCTTCGCAGTCGCATGGCTGGACGCCGGTGTCGCTCGGCAAGCTCGGCGCCTGGTATCTCCTGATGATCATCTCCTTCGTGCTGGTCTCGCTGGTGCACCGGCCGCGCAAGCCGGAGGAGGCAGAGCCGGCGGTGCTCGCCGCGCCGGGGGCGGAAGCTCCTGCCGCGGAAGGCTGAAGGTGAAGCCGGCCGGGGCCGGCTTCACGAGGCGGCGGCTTATTTGCCGTGGCCGGAATGGTCCATGTCGGGCATGCCGCCGCGTGCCGGACCGACCGGAAGCTCGAGCTCCAGCGTGCCGGCCTTCTCGAACTCCAGCGTGACGGGAACGGCGCCGCCCTCCTTGAAGGGGTCGCCCACCTGCATGAACATGATGTGCAGGCCGCCCGGCTCCAGCGTCACCGTTTCGCCGGCGGGGATCTCGATGCCGCCCTCGACCGGGCGCATCACCATCACCTCGTTCTTCATCTCCATCGTGTGCACCTCCACCTTGCCGGCCAAGGGCGAGGAGACGGACAGCAGCCGGTCGCGGGTGCTGCCGGTGTTCTCGATCGAGAGATAGCCGCCGCCCGAAGGCTGGCCGGGCAGCATGGCGCGCGCCCAGGCCCCGGTGATCTTCAGATCGCCGGCCATGCCTGCCCGGTCGCCATGGGCGCCGTGGCCGGCGTGCTCCGTGTCGGAGGCAAGGATGGTGAGGCCGGGCGCCGGATGCTCCAGCGCATGGGCGTCCTGGCCGGCCGCCGGCAGCTCGACCCAGGCGACCTCGCCGTCGGCACAGGTCTGCACTGTCTTGAAGAACAGCTTCCGCCCGGGCTCCACGCCGGCGATCGTGCCGCGCAGCGCGAATTCGTCGAAGGCGCCGTCGGGCAAGTCGCCGCCGCTCCAGGTGACGGCCGTGACGCCGCTCTTCACGGTCTTGCCGTGCAACTCATAGGTCTGCGCATAGGCGCCTTCCTCGATGGAGAGCGCCCAGCCCGGCTTCGGCATGGGCTTGGCCGAAACGAAGCCTTCCGGCAGTTCGACGCGCACGGAGTTGGTGGCCTGGCCATCGCAGCCATGCGGGATGGTGACGACAGCCTTGTAGCTGCCGGCCGCAGCGGCCGGCGTCTCGAGGACCGCGTGAGCGGCGGCGTTGAGGGAAAAAAGGGCGGGCAGCGCGGTGGCGGCCGCAAAGAGTGCGAGATGGCGCATGATTGGCCTTTCTGTCTGGACGTTGCAGTTTCCCGGCGGGCCGGGTGAAAAACGTTCAGGCGGAAAGGGGCGGGGCGCGGATCGAAGGCGGGGATGCGCCGGCGCGCGCCGTCGACACGTCGAGCCGCCACGGCAGCGCGATCCTGATCCCCACAGCCATGGGCCGGGTGAGCGCCGCCGGCGCCGCCGGTGCGTTCGCCACCAATTGAATGCCGCAGGAATGCCCCGTCAGGCACAGCGGGCATTCGACGTCGCGCGGATGCTCGCGGTTGTTGTCGCCGACCTGGCCGACGCCATAGGTCGTGCAGATGACGAAGCCATCGGCCGGCGAGGCAGTCGCCGCCGCCATCAGCGGCTGCAGCGCATTGAGCAGCAGCGCAAGGAAACCGGCCACCGCGAACAGCTTTGCATCGCGGCGCAGGCTGTCGAACCAGGTGGTCTGTGCTCCTTGCTTGCCCATGAGCCGGCAGTAGCGCAACCATCAGTTTTGCACCAGCCGAAAAAGATGCGGCAAGGCGGCGCGGGGGATGATGCGGATGTTTCAGGAACGAGGCCCGCAGACTCTTTCACCCTTCCGGATGCAGAACGAGAGTGATATACTTTTTGTTGTTTCGAATAGACCGGAGAAGAAATTTAATTATACAATGTATTTTTTATATCGCAATGTACTTTAATTTGTTATACTATATAGGTAGTCATATGAATATTACAAAAGTAAATTTAATCGCCATTGCGTCGGCTGCTTCCATCTTCTCGAGCGACGTTCTGGCCCAGGAGTTTTCGACCCACGTGCTCGATGTCGCCCGTGGCACGGGAGGGCGCGACATTCCCGTGACGCTGATGCAGCAGCAGAAGGATGGAAGCTGGACACAGATCGCCGCCGCTCGCACCGACGACAATGGACGGGTTCGCTCTTTCGGCGAGGAAACGCAGGTCGAAGCGGCGACCTACAAGTTGACCTTCGACATGAGCAATTATCCCGATCCGGGCAATGCCAGATTCTTTCCGATGATCGATGTCGTTTTCCAGGTTACCGATCCAAGCGTGCCGTATCACGTGCCGATCGTCGTCAGCCCCTATGGCTACAGCACCTATCGCGGAAACTGAGCAAAACCTCGGGGACAGCGCAGCATTTTGCAGGCGGGTGGCGTTGCCCGGCTGCAAAATGCCATCTGGCTAGAGCTCGTAGAACGCCTCGATCTTCGCCCAAGCCTCTTCCGCGCTGTCGACGAAGGTGATCAGCTCGTCGTCGCCGGGCGAGATCGTGCCCTGCTCGGCGAGGAAGGCGAGATCGATGGCGCGGTTCCAGAAGTCCTTGCCGAACAGCAGCACGGGCACGCGCTCCATGCGGCCGGTCTGGATGAGGGTGAGCGATTCGAACAGCTCGTCCATCGTGCCGAAGCCGCCGGGGAACACGGCGACCGCCTTCGCCCGCATCATGAAATGCATCTTGCGGATGGCGAAGTAATGGAAATTGAAGCACAGGTCCGGCGTCACATATGCGTTCGGCGCCTGCTCGTGCGGCAGCACGATGTTGAGGCCGATGGTCGGTGCGCCGCAATCAGCGGCCCCGCGGTTGCCGGCCTCCATCACGCCCGGTCCGCCGCCCGTCACCACGACATACTCGCGATAATAGGACTTGGCCGACTCGGTGGCGCACAGCCGGGCGAATTTGCGTGCTTCCTCGTAGTAGCGGCTGTTCTTCTCGAGATTCCGCTTCTGGATCTCGTTCTTGGCCGCCCAGGCTTCGCCGCCCGGCTCGGGCAGGCGCGCGCCGCCGAACAGGATGACGGTCGAGCGGATGCCGCGCTCGGCCAGCACCATCTCCGGCTTGAGGAGCTCGAGCTGCAGGCGCACCGCGCGCAGCTCGCGCCGCGTCATGAAGTCCTCGTCGTCCCAGGCGAGCCGATAGGTCGGCGCGCGCGTCTGCGGCGTGTCGGGCACCTGTCGTGCGCGTTTCAGGTCCTCGTCGGAATGCGGTAGCGGCGTCCAGCCTGCTTCTTCTGTGGAGTCCATGGATCATGCCTTTCCGTGTTTCCGGTGCGGTCCCCGCGCGCCATCGCGAGATTGACCCTGCCGGGCGCTTCGCATAGGTTCCGCGCCGGCCTTGGGTCCATCCCAAAGTATGGCTGAGCCCTTAACAGCTTGTTCAATGGAGCCGCAAGCATGACCAAGACGGATGTCGCCGCGCTGGAGAACACAATCGAGAAGGCTTTCGACGAGCGTGACGGCGTTTCGACCTCGACACGCGGCGAGATCCGCGATGCGGTCGACACTGCTCTTGCCCTGCTCGACAGCGGCAAGGCGCGCGTCGCCGAGCGCCAGGAAGACGGCTCCTGGACGGTCAACCAGTGGCTGAAAAAGGCGGTTCTGCTTTCCTTCCGTCTCAACCCGATGGAAGTCATCAAGGGTGGACCGGGCGATTCGGTCTGGTGGGACAAGGTGGCCTCCAAGTTTGACGGCTGGAGCGCTAACGAATTCGAGAAGGCGGCGTTCCGTGCCGTGCCGAGCGCGGTGGTCCGCCGCTCGGCCTTCATCGCGCCTGGCGTCGTGCTGATGCCTTCCTTCGTCAATCTCGGCGCCTATGTGGACGAGGGCACGATGGTCGATACCTGGGCGACGGTCGGCTCCTGCGCGCAGATCGGCAAGAACGTGCATCTGTCGGGCGGCGTCGGCATCGGCGGCGTGCTGGAGCCGATGCAGGCCGGCCCCACCATCATCGAGGACAATTGCTTCATCGGCGCGCGCTCCGAGGTGGTCGAGGGCTGCATCGTGCGCGAGGGCTCCGTCCTCGGCATGGGCGTCTTCATCGGCAAGTCGACCAAGATCGTCGACCGCGCCACGGGCGATGTCTTCTACGGCGAGGTGCCGCCTTACTCGGTGGTCGTCGCCGGCTCGATGCCGGGCAAGCCGATGGGCAACGGCGAGGCCGGCCCCGGCCTCTACTGTGCCGTCATCGTCAAGCGGGTCGACGAGAAGACGCGCTCGAAGACCTCGATCAACGAGCTGCTGCGCGATTGACCGGCCGGCGGAGAGGCACGATGCAAAAAGGGCAGCTCTTCTGGCTTTTCTTCGGCTTTTCCGGCCGGGTGAGCCGCGCCGCCTTTTTTCTCGCCGGGTTGCTTCTGGCGGTTCTCCAGGCCTTCACGCTCTACCGTTTCACGCTCGCGCCGGAGGGCAGCGAGGCGAGCGGCACCTGGGCGCTCCTGTTCTGGGCCCTGTTCTTCATCTCGGTCTTTTCCTCCGTCGCGCTCGGCGTCAAGCGCCTGCACGATTTCGGCAAGCCCGGCGTCTTCGCCGTTTCGCTGTTCATCCCGATGGTCTCGATCGTCGCCTTCATCGTGTTGTGCGTTTACCCGGGCGATGCTGGCGCAAATGAATATGGCCGGCGGACCAACGCGCCGAAGGACTAACCGCCCGCTTGCCGCGTGACAGCCGGGCGATGTTGGATTATCCCTCTCGATCATGACGTTTCCGACAGACCCTGCCGCCAATCTTGCCGAGCTCATACGCTGCCCATCCGTCACGCCGGCGGAGGGCAACGCGCTCTCGGTGCTCCAGGGCATGCTGAAGGCGCTCGACTGCGCGGTCGAGCGCCCGGTCTTTTCCGAAGAGGGCACGCCGGACATCGAAAATCTCTATGCCCGGCTCTCCGGCGAGGGGTCGCATCTGATGTTCGCCGGCCACACGGACGTCGTTCCGCCGGGGGACGAAGCGGCCTGGACGCATCCGCCCTTTGCCGCAGTCCTCGCCAACGGCCAGATGTATGGCCGTGGCGCGGTCGACATGAAGGGCGGCATCGCCTGTTTCGTGGCGGCGCTTGCCCGCTATGTGGAGAGCAACGGCCGTCCGAAGGGCTCCGTCTCCTTCCTCATCACGGGTGACGAGGAAGGCCCGGCGGTCAACGGCACCGTCAAGCTGCTCGCGTGGGCGGCCGAGCGGGGGGAGACCTGGCACGCGGCGATCGTCGGGGAGCCGACCAATCCCGAGAAGCTCGGCGAGATGATCAAGATCGGCCGTCGCGGCTCGCTCTCGGGCACCGTCACCGTCAACGGCCGCCAGGGGCACGTCGCCTATCCGCACTTGGCCGACAATCCGCTGCCGGGGCTGCTGACGCTTCTGGAAGCCCTGTTGACGCCGGCCTTCGACACCGGCACCGAGGCGTTCCAGCCGACCAATCTGGAAATCACCACCATCGATGTGGGCAATTCGGCGACGAACGTCATCCCGGCCCGCGCCAGGGCGACGTTCAACGTGCGTTTCAACGACGCGTGGACAGCGGAGAGCCTGCAGGCGGAGATCCACAACCGGCTCGACCGTGGGGCGCAGGAAAACCGTCTGCGGCCCGGCCGTGAGGCCCCGGTGGACTTCGAGATCGACTGGCACGGCCGCCCGAGCCCGGTGTTCCTGACCCGCGACGAGAAGCTGGTGGACACCCTGTCGGGTTCCATCGAGGCCGTCACGTCGGTCCGGCCGCAGCTTTCCACCTCGGGTGGAACATCGGACGCGCGCTTCATCAAGGACTACTGCCCGGTGGTCGAGTTCGGCCTGGTCGGCCAGACCATGCACATGGTCGACGAACGCGTGGCGCTCGACGATCTGGAGATGCTGACGCGAATCTATCTGCGCTTCCTCGAAGACTGGTTCGCCTGACGATGCCGTCTGCCGCCGAGATCCAGCAATATTTTGCCGGTGTCTGGCGCATGATGATGGGGCGCAGGGACGGGCTGACGCTGCTCGACATCTCGGCCGACGGGTTCTGGAACTCCTTCTTCGCCATCGTCGTCGCCCTTCCGCCGCTGATCGTCGGCTGGGTGACGATCGCCAACGAGATGGCGGGCGGCGAGATGTTCTCCTTTCGCTTCTCGCTCTTCGCGCGGCTGATGGTGACGGATCTGGCGACCTGGGTGCTGCCCTATGCGATCCTCGCCGTGGCGGCGCGGCCGGCCGGCGTGGCTGACCGTTTCGTCCACTATGTGGTGGCCAGCAACTGGGCTTCGGGCCTCTTTGCCTGGGCGATGCTGCCGCCGGTGCTCGTCCGTCTCCTGCTGCCCGGGGCGATGGAGGTGGCGAACGGGATCACCCTCCTGCTGTTCGTTGCGACGCAGGTGCTGACCTGGCGGCTGACGAATGCGGCGATCGGCAAGGGACCGGCCGTGGCCACGGCAGTCTTCGCCGCCATGTTCGCCGCATCGCTCGCCGTGCTGTTCACCCTGGAAGGGCTTCTCGGCCTGTCGCGCACCGGCTGAGCATTCGATGGGTTAGCGGGCGGCCGCCAGCGCCGAGATCACCATCAGGAATGCGGCCGCCCCGGCCGCCGCGGCAAAGCCGAAGCCGGTGTAGAGCGGGCCGAACGAAAGGGTTCCCGCGAACGCCGCCAGATAGGTGGTGGCGCTGTTCAGGCCCATGATCGCCCCACGCCGGGCCGGATCGATGGCCGTCAGCCGGACGATCAGCATGTTGAGGCCGAAATGGTTGGCGAGCCCCCAGGCGAGGGCGACGGCGAGCATCGCTCCATAGCTCGCCGAAGCCGGCACCATCGCCACATAGACCGCCGCCACCGCGGCAAAGGCGAAGGGGAGCAGGTTGCGCGCCGACAAGGCCTGCAGCATGCGGTCGAGGAAGACGGCGGCGCCGAAGCCGATGCCGTAGGTCAAGGTCGTCAGCCCGTTGGCGCTGACCGGTCTTCCGAGCCCGTTGGTCAGATGATCTCCGAGATAGGCATAGACGCCGTAGAAGGCGGCCATGAAGGCGCCGCAGGCGACGAGCAGCCGGGCGACGCCCGGCAGGCGCAAGGCGGCGATCGGCGACATTGCGGGCGTGTCCGACGGCGCATCGCGCCGCCCGTTGAAAGCGAGCGCCAGGAACGCGCCGACCGCCAGCAGAAAGACCGCGCCGAACACGGCGCGCCAGTGCAGATAGTCGGCAAGCACCGCCGACAGCGACACGCCGGCGACGAGGCTCAGCGTCCAGCCGGTGAGGACGATGCCGACGGTTTCGGTCTCGCGCCCGGGCGGGGCGACCGCCGCGGCGCTGGAATAGATGGCGGGCAGGGCGATGCCGGCGGCCAGCCCGGCAATGAGCTGCGCCGCCGCCAGGACGGCCGCCACCGGCGCGAAGGCGCTCGCCGCCAGCGCCGCCGCCAGAACGGCGAAGGCGATGCGCAACATGCGCCAGGCGCCGACGCGATCGATGTAGCGGGCAAGGAAGAGGGCGCTTGCGGCGGTGCCGAGGCCGAAGGCGGCGGAGGCGATCATGACGCCCTGGACCGAGATGCCCAGAGACTGCGAGACCTCGGGCGCGATGGGCGACAGCACCAGCGAGTTCGAGCCGATCACCGCCACGGCGCCGGTCAGGATGAAGGCGGCGGGCGGGATGCGCGCGTCGAGCGCAAGCGCGGAGGCCGGGACGAGAATTGATTGATCATTATTCGACATATATGGATAATGATCGAATGAAATTCGCTTTCAATCGGAAAGTGCAGAACAATGAAAGAAACAGATGACATTCGCCCGGCTGTGCCGGCAGCGCAGCCGCTCGACGCCATGGACCGAAAAATATTAGCCGTGCTGGTGGAGGATGCCACCGTCAGCTATGCCGAGCTCGGCGGTCGTGTCGGCCTTTCGGCGCCTGCAGTCCATGAGCGGGTGAAGCGGCTGAAGCGCAGCGGAGTGATCCAGCGCATGGCGGCGCTGATCGAGCCCAACGCGCTCGGCAAGGGTCTCCTCGCCTTCATCCATGTCGACACGCGCGGCTGGGGCAAAACGCCGGCGCTGATGGCGGTGGTCGATTGCCCGGAGGTCGAGGAGGTGCATTCCGTCGCCGGCGACACCTGCATGCTGCTCAAGGTTCGCACCGAGAGCACGCATGCGCTGGAGGGCCTGCTTGCCCGCCTCTACGACACGCCCGGCGTGCTGGCGACGCGCAGCTATGTGGTGCTGTCCACCTATCTGGAGCGCCCGCCGCAACCGGGCATCACCGCCTCATGGCCGGTGCCGAAGGCGGCGCGGATAACGGACGGAGCTCAATAATCCACCCTGACCAGGTATAGCCCGTGCGGCGGTGCGACCGGACCGCAGACCTTGCGGTCGCGCGCCTCGAGCGCCGCCGTCACGTCGTCGGCGCTCCAGCCGCCTTCGCCGACGCGCTTCAGCGTGCCGGCGAAGGAGCGCACCTGATTGTGCAGGAAGGAGCGTGCCGAGGCGCGGATCTCGACCATCTCGCCGTCACGCGTCACCTCGAGCCGGTCGAGCGTCTTGATCGGGCTTTTGGCCTGGCACTGGGCGGCGCGGAACGTGGTGAAGTCGTGGGTTCCGACCAGCCTCTGTGCAGCCGCGTGCATGGCCTCGGCGTCAAGCGGCGCGGAGACGTGCCAGGCGTGGTTGCGGTTCACCGTCAGCGGCGGCCGGCGATTGTGGATGCGATAGAGATAATGCCGCCCCTTGGCGGAGAAGCGCGCGTCGAACCCGGCCGGCACTTCGGCCGCGGCAAGCACGGCGACCGTCTCGTCGGCCATCGCCAGACGCGCGTTGACGGCGTTCTGCACCGTGCGTGCCGGCCAGTCGCGCGACAGATCGAAATGCGCCACCTGGCCGAGCGCATGGACGCCGGTGTCGGTGCGCCCGGCGCCGAACAGCGTCACCTCCTCGCCGGAGAAGGCGGCGATCGCCGTCTCCAGCGCCGCCTGCACGCTGTGATGGCCGGCCTGGCGCTGCCAGCCGAAATAGGGGCCGCCGTCATATTCGATGTCGATGCGGAAGCGCGGCATGTCAGGCGAGCCTCGTTCCCCGCGCAAGCTGGACGCCGCGCAGGAAATCCTGCGCCCGCATGGGCTTGCCGCCGGCCCGCTGCAGTTCCACCAGCCGCACCGCTCCCTCGCCGCAGGCTATCGTGAGCGCCTCGTCGAGCGCCTCGCCCGGCGCGCCCTTGCCGGGCACCGGCGCTGCGCGCAGCAGCTTCACCCGCTCGACCCTGCCGCCGAGCGGCATCTCGCACCAGGCGCCGGGGAAGGGAGAGAGACCGCGGATGTGGTTGTGCACCGCCTCGGCCGGTCGCGACCAGTCGACCCGCGTCTCATCCTTGAGGATCTTCTTTGCGTAGGTGGCGCCCTCAGCCGGCTGGGGGGCGAGCCTCAACGTGCCTTCCTCCAGGGCCGTCATGGCATGTGCCATCAGCGCGGCGCCCGTTTCCTTCATGACGTCGTGCAACTCGCCGGCCGTCATATGCGGGGCGATCGCCACGCGTTCGGTCATGGCGACGGGGCCCGTGTCGAGGCCCTCGTCCATCTTCATGATCATCATGCCGGTCTCGGCGTCGCCGGCCATGATGGCGCGCTGGATCGGAGCCGCTCCGCGCCAGCGCGGCAGCAGCGAGGCGTGGCCGTTGAAGCAGCCGAGCCGCGTGCCGTCCAGAATGGGCTTCGGCAGGAGCAGGCCATAGGCGACGACGACGGCGGCATCCGCCCCGAGCGCGGCAAAGGCCTGCTGCTCGTCCTCGCCCTTCAGCGATTTGGGCGTGCGCACCTCGATGCCGAGCGTTTCGGCGGCGCGCTGCACCGGCGACTTGGTGAGTTCCAGCCCGCGCCGGCCGGCCGGCCGCGGCGGCTGGGTGTAGACGGCGGCGATGTCATGCCCTGCCGCCGCCAGCGCCTGCAGCGTCGGCACGGAGAAATCCGGCGTTCCCATGAAGATGAGGCGAAGGGGCATGCGCAGTCCTGCTGTGTGTCTGCGTGGCGCTTCAAGGGCCGCCCGCGCACGGTCTCACATGAATTTCAACGGCCTCAGCCCACCATGCGCGCGGGCGGGCGATCCTTGGCGAGCTTCCTGAACTTGCGCACCACCATGTCGCGCTTGAGCTTCGACAGGTGATCGATGAACAGGACGCCGTTCAGATGGTCGATCTCGTGCTGCAGGCAGGTGGCGAGCAGCCCGTCCGCCTCGATTGTCTGCGGCTTGCCGTCGCGGTCGAGGAAGTTCACGGTCACCCCGGCCGGCCGCTCCACCTCGGCATAGTAGTCCGGGATCGACAGGCAGCCTTCCTCGTGCACGTTCCTGGCATCGGACCGGGCGACGATCTCTGGATTGATCACCACCAGCGGCGCCGGCTCCTCGTCTTTTTCGGAAACGTCGATGACCAGCATGCGCAGCGGCTCGCCCACCTGGATGGCGGCAAGGCCGATGCCCGGTGCGTCATACATGGTCTCCAGCATGTCGTCGGCGAATTTGCGCAGGCTCTCGTCCACGCGTTCCACCGGTTTGGAGGTCTCGCGCAGGATCGGGTCTGGAAGCAGGACAAGCGGTCGAATGGTCATGCCCGTCACGTAATCGCTGGCAGGAAGAACGTCAATAAGGAACGCTTGTTCACGGTTTGGTCTTATGGTTGCATCACGAATCGTCTAGGGTGCCGGCATGAACCAGATTTCCGATGTCTTTTCCGCCCCGGTGGCGCAGCTCGGCGCCAGCACCTTCACGCTCGGCCAGTTCCTGCTTGCCGGCGGCATCCTGTTTTCCCTGCTTCTCGTGGCGCTGGTGGTGGCGGTGTGGCGCTCGGCGCGGGCGCGGGCGGTGGCCGCCGCGGAAGCGGCCGAGCATGCCCGCGACGCGGAGGCGCGCATGGCGGAGCTGACCCGGGCGCAGGCGGAGCTGCAGGGCCGCATGGGCTCCATCGCCGAAGTGTTCGGCTCGCGCCAGGCCGAACTCACCAAGGCGATCTCCGAGCGGTTAGACGGCATGACCTCGCGGCTCGGCCAGTCGATCACCGAGCAGACCAGGTCGACGCACGAGAATCTTGCCAGATTGCAGGAGCGGCTGGCCGTGATCGACACGGCGCAGAACAACATCCAGTCGCTGGCCGGCCAGGTGGTGCAACTGCAGCAGATCCTCTCCAACAAGCAGACGCGCGGTGCCTTCGGCCAGTCGCGCATGGAGGCGATCATCGCCGACGGGCTGCCGCACACGGCCTACGAGTTCCAGGCGACGCTGTCGAACGGCAGCCGCCCGGATTGTCTGGTGAAGATGCCGAACGACGCGCCGTCGCTGGTCATCGACGCGAAATTCCCGCTCGAGGCCTGGAACGCCATTCGTGCCGCCGCTGAAGGCGAGGGCAGCGGGCCGGAGGCACGGCGGGCGGCCGAAAGCGCCTTCCGCCGGGACGTCGAGGTGCACATCAAGGCGATTGCCGAAAAATATCTCCTGACCGGCGAGACGCAGGACACGGCCTTCATGTTCGTGCCGTCGGAATCGATCTTCGCCGAGATCCACGAGAATTTCGAGGCGCTGGTGCAGCGCGCGCACCGCGCCCGCGTGGTGATCGTCTCGCCGTCCTTGCTGATGCTGTCGATCCAGGTGATCCAGGCGGTTCTGAAGGATGCGCGTATGCGCGAGCAGGCGCATCTGATCCAGGCCGAGGTGGTGCGGCTGATGGAGGATGTCGGCCGCCTGGACGACCGCGTGCGCAAGCTGCAGGCCCATTTCATGCAGGCCAACAAGGACATCGACCAGATCCTCACCTCCACCGACAAGGTGACGAAGCGCGGCGCCAGGATCGAGGCGCTGGAACTTGGCGCGATGGAGGCCGGCAAGGGCGGGGAGGCCGACAAGCGGCTTCCGTCGAAAGCCGCGCCCGCGGGCGAGGGCGGCCCGGGCTCCGGGCAGTTGCGGCTGCGCGTGGTCGACGAGTAGCACAGCGTCGAACCAAGCATGGCATCGAGGCGATCGGGTGTTTGGATGCTCCATCTCTTGTTTTCCGCATTTATGCGGCCATCGGTGATTCCACCCGGCTGCAAAATGCTATAGGCGGGATGCAGCAAGACAGGGAGGATATCCAGCATGTTTCGTTCAGCCATCAACGCCGCGCTCGCTTCGGCCGTGGCGATCGGCCTCGGTACCGCCGCCGCCGGCGCCGAGACCCGCGTGACCTACAAATCCGCCAAGGCCGGCTCGTCCTATTACCAGATGGGGGTCGAGGTCGCCGAGGCGATGAAGAAAGGCACCGACGGCGACATCATCGTCACCATCGAGGAAAGCCAGGGCTCGGTGCAGAACGTGATGGAGGTGCGGGCGCGCGGCGGCGACTACGTCTTCACGACGCCGCCGGCGCTGGTCGATGCGGCGCAGAAGGCAGCCGGTGCCTTCGAGGGCAAGGGCGATGCGAAATTCGCCGAGATCCGTGCCCTGTTCCCGATCCCCTCGCTCACCATGCATTTCGTCATGTCCAAGGCCTCGGGAACCAAGGATTTCGCCGGCATGGAGGGCAAGACGATCCTGCTCGGCAAGGGCTCCTTCGGCGCGACCGAGGGCGAGAAATATCTCAGCCTGTTCGGCCTCGACGGCAAAGTGAAGATCGCCGACGCGGAACTTTCCAACGCCGTCGCCGCGCTGAAGAACGGGCAGATCGACGGCTTCGTCACCGCCGGTTCCTGGCCGGCGCCGAACGTGGTGGAGGCGGCGGCGAGCGTCGACGTCAACATCCTGTCGCTGACGCTCGAGCAGGCCGCCGAGACCAAGCGCGCAGTGCTCACCATTCCCGCCGGCACCTATGCCGGCCAGGCCGAGGACATCGTGACGACCTCGCTACCGGTCGTCGCCTATGCCACGGCCGCGATGGACGAGGAGACGGCCTACCAGCTCACCAAAACCTTCTGGGAGCAGAAGGAGGCGATGAGCGGTTCGGCCCCCTGGTGGAAGGGCGTCGACAAGGATCTGATGGCCAACATCACCGGCAAGCTCCACCCCGGTGCCGTCCGCTACTACAAGGAAGCGGGCTTCGAGCTGACCGACGGGCAGATGTAGCATCCTGTTGCACACCTCCCTCCTTGAGGGCAGCACAATCACCTATGGTTTTTCTTGCAGGCTTCGCCTGCGACCCCCACCCTCGATCCCTCCCCTCAAGGGGGAGGGAAGAAAGACGTCGCGCTCGATGATCCCCCTCCCCCTTGAGGGGAGGGGTAAGGGGTGGGGGTACCGCACCGCCATATGCGATTGCTCCGTCCTTGAGGGGGAGATGGCCGGCAGGCCAGAGGGGGGTGTGCCGAGCCCGAACTTCCAATCACCAGTCCAGATCCAAACTCGATGACAAACCGCATCCTCCTGGCCGTGCTCGCTGCCGTGCTCGTCGCCTTCCACCTGGGACTGATCTTTTCCGGTCTGGTGCCGAATCTCGTCAGCCGGCCGCTGCACATGGCGCTGATCCTGCCCTGGCTGCTGGTTTTCGTGCCGTCGAGCCGGCCGATGCGCCTGTCCGGTCTGGTGCTGGCGGCGGCGGGGATCGCGGCGAGCCTGTGGGTGGCGTTCAACGAGCGGAGCCTTGCCGACCAGTACGGCTTTCTCGAAAGCCCCTTCCAGACGGCGGTCGCCGTCACCCTGCTCGTCGTGGTGCTGGAGACGGCGCGCCGCGCCATCGGCTGGGCCTTGCCCGGCGTTGCCGCCCTGGCGCTGCTCTACGGACTGTTCGGCCAGCACATTCCGGGCGAGTTCGGCCATGCGGGAACGCCGCTCGCCAGCTTCCTCGGCACGCTGACCATCGCCGAGGGCGGCATCTGGGGCAGCCTGACCGGCGTCTCGGTTGGCACGGTGGCGATCTTCGTCATCTTCGGCGCGGTGCTGAATGCCGGCGAGGCCGGGCAGGGGTTCATGAACGTGGCTGCCGCCGCCGCCGGCCGGCTGAACGGCGGCGCGGGCAAGGTGTCGGTGATCTCGTCGGCGCTGTTCGGCTCCATCTCCGGTTCTGCCTCGGCGAACGTCGCATCCACCGGCGCCATCACCATTCCGGCGATGGTCGGGCTCGGCTATCCGAAGCGGCTCGCCGGCGCGATCGAGGCCGTCGCCTCGTCCGGCGGCCAGATCATGCCGCCGCTGATGGGGGCCGGCGCGTTCGTCATGGTGGAGCTCACCGGTACGCCCTATACGGGCATCATGGCGGCGGCGATCCTGCCGGCGATCCTCTATTTCCTCGCCGTCTGGGTCGGCATCAACGCCTACACCACGCGCCATCCCTTGAAGGGACTGCCGGACGACCAGAAGCCGGCGATGCGTGACGTCATGGTCACCGCCGCCTTCTTCCTGGTGCCCTTCTCGGTGCTGCTGTGGGGCATGTTCTGGGCAGGCTACACGCCGCAATATGCGGCCGCCTTCGCCATCCTCTCTGGTGCCGCGCTGCTGCTTGCCGATGGCGGGCCGCGCTTCAACGGGCGCGAGGCGCTCGTGCGGTTCGAGAACGCGCTCGTCACCGCGGCGCGGCAGGTGTCGCTGATCGCCGCCATCATCCTGTGCGCCTCGATCATCATCGGCGTGCTGTCGATCACCGGCCTCGGCGTCAAGATCACCTCGCTGATCCTGTCGGGCGCCGGCGGCCTGCTCTGGCCGTCGCTGTTCCTGACGGCGGCGGCCTGTCTCATCCTCGGCATGGAGGTGCCGACGACGGCGGCCTATGTGATCTGCGTCTCGGTGGCCGGGCCGGCGCTGACGCAGCTCGGCCTCGAGCCCCTGCAGGCGCATCTCTTCGTGTTCTGGTTCGCGCTCTTGTCGACCATCACCCCGCCCGTCTGCGGGGCGGTGTTCATCGCCGCCGGCATGGTGCGCGAGGACTGGCTGAAGGTGGCCTTCACGGCCATGGCGCTCGGTGTCGGGCTCTATCTCATTCCGCTGGCCATGATCGCCAATCCGATGCTCCTGGCGACCGCCGAAGCGCCGGCCGCGGCACTCCTGGCCGCCGTCAAGGTCGCCGCCGGGCTCGCCTGCGTCTCCTACGGGCTGATCGCCGCCTACCGGCCGCCGGTCCGCGCGGTGCTCCTCGCGGCCGGCCTCGGCATCCTGTTCGTGCCGTTCAGTCCGTTGTAGCGTCCAGCCGGGCGGCGAGTTCCTCGGCCATCGCCGCGTCCCGGGCGGGCCGGTCCTTGAGCGCCGTGACGAGGCAGGCCTCGGACCGCAGGATGACGCCGTCGTCGAGCACCCTCAGATGGTTGGCAGAAAGCGTCGAGCCGGTCGAGGTGATGTCGACGATGATGTCGGCGGATCCCGCCGCCGGCGCGCCCTCGGTGGCCCCCAGGCTCTCGACGATGCGGTAGACCTGGATGCCGTGCTTCTGCGAGAAGAACTGCTGCGTCAGCCGCCAGTATTTGGTGGCGATCCTGAGGCGGCGGCCGTGCCGGTGGCGGAAATCGGCAGCCACGTCGTCGAGGTCGGCCATGGTTGCGACGTCGAGCCAGACATCGGGCACGGCAACCACCACATCGGCGCGGCCGAAGCCGAGGCGGGCTGAAATCTCCACCCTGCGCTCCCAGTCGGAAATGGTCTCGCGCACCAGGTCCTCGCCGGTGATACCCAAATCCACCGTGCCGCGCTCCAGTTCGCGGGCAATCTCGGAGGCCGACAGGAAGACGACCTCGACCCCCTCGAACCCGTCGATTGTGGCGCGGTAGCGCCGATCGTTCTCCGGCAGGCGCACCGGCAGGCCCGCTTTCTCCAGCCGGGCGATGGCGTCGTCCTTGAGGCGCCCCTTGGAGGGCAGGGCCAGCGTGATGCTCATGGCCGTGCCTCCCTGAGTGCGCCGACGCGGTCGAGCCAGACGGAGAAGCCGACGCCGGGAATGGGCGCCTCGGCGCCGAGCAGAGTGAGAAGCCGGTCGTAGCGGCCGCCGCCGACGAGCGGCTGCTGCCCGCCTTGCGCGCTGATCTCGAAGATGAAGCCGGTGTAGTAGTCGAGCGGCCGGCCGAAGCCCGCATCATAGGTCAGCGCTTCGAGAGGCAGGCCCTCCTCGGCGATGCGCGCGGCGCGGGCATCGAAAGCCTCCAGCGCCTCATCGAGGATGAGGCCGTTGTCGGCAGCGAAGGCGGCGAGGCGCCGGCCGGCATCCGACAGGGGCGCTTCGAGCGCCACGAAGCTCTTCAACGCGTCCATCGCCTCGTCGGTGAGGCGCACGCTGCGCAGCTCGGCCTTCTCGATCAGGCGGCGGGCGATCTCCTGCGGCGTGCGGCCCGCCGACGGCGACAGGCCGGCCTCCTCCATCACCGTGGCGACATGGGCGGCAAGGCCGTCCTCCTCGCCGCGCGCAA